>JBKJIX010000113.1:0-32757 GCA_046598205.1 Chitinophagaceae bacterium | reverse complement strand
TAAGATGCCAGCAGGAACAACCTATGGTACATCACCAACATTGGTATCAGGCCCTGCGGGCAGCACACCGGTATTAACAATGAACAGCAATGGCACCTACAGTTTTGTGACCAATACACCAGGTGTATATACCTATAATGTACCGGTATGCTTACCAGGTCAGGCGGCTCCATGTCCTCCGACACCTTTGGTGATTACAGTGCTTGATGGAACTGTGTTTACCAATCCTCCTGTAGCGAATGTGGATATAGCTACAACCAGGATGAACACAGCCGTTACATTAAAAACACTGGCTAATGATGCGGCAGGAAATGCCACAACAGCATTGGTGCCAGCAAGTGTAACAGTTACGGTTGCCCCTTTAAATGGTACTGCAACAGTTAACCTTGTAAACGGAGATATTACTTATACACCTTCAGCAGGTTATGTGGGAACAGATACACTCACCTAGCAGGTTTGTGATAACCAGGTTCCTGCAAAATGTGCAACAGCTAAACAAATTATTACGATCAGGCCAACTGTTTCACCAAATACAACAGCAGCAGCTGATGACTATAAGATTACACCGATTAATACACCAGCTACCGGTAATGTTAAAACAAATGATACCGATCCTGAAGGCAATACACAAACAGTTTCTACACAGACTACGACTGTTCCTGGTAAGGGCACCCTGGTATTAGCAGCAGATGGCAGCTATACCTTTACACCAGCCCCGGGCTTCAATGGTCCTGTAGATTTCCCTTACACTACCTGCGACAATGGAATACCACAGGCTTGTGCTTCAGCCACCTTACATATATTAGTAAGACCAGGCGATGCTACGACAAATCCTGATTTCAATTCAACATTGGTGAATGTACCTGTACCTGGTAATGTAAGTACGAATGACATTGTACCGGCAGGAACAACTTATGGTACTACACCGACACTGGCAAGCGGCCCGGCCGGAAGTACACCAGTACTAACAATGAACAGTAATGGAACCTATAGTTTTGTAACGAATGTGGCAGGTGTGTATACCTATGATGTGCCGGTATGTGTACCGGGCCAGGTAGCACCATGTCCTCCGACAAAACTGGTTATAACAGTACTCGAACCGAATATTGTTACGAACCCGCCTGTTGCAAATGTGGATATTGCAACAACATTTATCAATACACCGGTTATCTTGAAAACACTTGCCAACGATGCTGCAGGTAATCCAGGTTCAGCATTGGTGCCATCCAGTGTAGTAGTAACTGTTGCTGCGCTGAACGGAACAGGCTTTGTAAATCCGGCTAACGGTGATATCACTTATGTACCTTTTGCGGGCTATGTAGGAACTGATACACTGACCTACCAGGTTTGTGATAATCAGGTTCCTGCAAAATGTGCAACGGCGAGACAAGTGATAACTATCAAGCCTTTAAATGCACCGAATACTACTGTAGCTGCGGATGATTATAAGATCACACAGATCAATACAGCTGCAACCGGAAACGTAAAAACAAATGACAGCGATCCGGAAGGCAATACACAGACTGTGAATACACAGCCGGGAACAACAATACCTGGTAAAGGAACACTGGTACTGGCAGCAGATGGCAGCTATACCTTTACTCCTGTAACAGGTTACAGTGGTCCTGTTGATTTCCCTTATTCTACTTGTGATAATGGAGTACCACAGGCATGCGCTGCGGCTACTCTTCATATCCTGGTAAAACCTGAACTGCCGGTTACCAACCCCGATTTCAATTCAACACTGGTGAATGTACCGGTACCGGGTAATGTAAGTACGAATGATGTTGTTCCTGTTGGTACCACTTATGGCACATCACCAACATTGGTGAGCAGCCCTGCCGGAAGTACACCATCAATTTCAATGAACAGTAATGGTACATACATTTTTGTGACCAATACTCCGGGTGTATATACATATAATGTACCGGTATGCGTACCGGGTCAGGTGGCACCATGTCCTCCAACACCGCTGGTGATCACTGTACTGAATCCGAATATTGTTACGAACCCGCCTGTTGCGAATGTGGATATTGCCACTACCCTTATCAATACACCGGTGACATTAAAATCCCTGGCCAATGATGCGGCAGGTAATCCAGGCTCAGCATTGGTGCCAGCAAGTGTAACAGTTACTGTAGCTCCTTTGCGTGGTACTGCAACAGTTAACCCTGCAAACGGAGATATTACCTATACTCCTGCCGCAGGTTATACCGGAACTGATACACTGACTTACCAGGTTTGTGATAACCAGGTTCCTGCCAAGTGTGCAACAGCCAAACAGATCATAACGATCAGGCCAGCGAATGCACCAAATACAACTGCAGCAGCGGATGATTACCAGATAGTACCAATTAATACAGCTGGTTCAGGTAATGTGAAGACAAACGACACAGATCCTGAAGGCAATACACAAACGGTAACACCTCAGACCACAGTTATTCCTGGTAAAGGAAACCTTGTACTGGCAGCAGATGGCAGCTATACCTTTACTCCGGTAACCAATTTTGCCGGTCCTGTTGATTTCCCTTATACAACCTGTGATAATGGAGTTCCGCAGGCCTGTGCTTCAGCAACGTTGCATATCCTGGTAAAACCTGTAGTTCCTGTGCCGGATTTAACCCCGAATATTACAGTTACACCAAACATTATGCATGGTACAACCCAGTTTAATGTTACAGTAAGGGTGACTGAATTGTTGGGAATTCCGACTAACGGCAGTGAAATACTGGTAAGGATACCAAGGGACCCGAGAGTTTCATTTACCTTTAACCAGGCAGCAAACCAAATTGGGTTTACGCCGGTTAATAACAGTGTATGGACTTATGACGGAAGCGATCCATTCTTCCACATATTCAGGACTAGTTCTGTAATTGCGGGTAATACGTTCTCTACATTTGGTTTCAATGCAACGTTTGTACCGGGTCAATCAAGGGGTAAATATACCCTGACCTCCAGTCTTAACTCAGGAAGCGGAGGTGAAATCAATACTCAAAACAACCAGGATGCTGAGGTTCTGGATTATTTTATAGATTAAACTTAAAAATCAAAATACAATGAAAAAGACTCTTATAACCCTGCTCCTGGCTATTATGTTAAAAGCCGGTATAGCACAAAACTATAACCCCGCTGTGAACTCGGGAACGATAACCCCGGCGCCATTGATAACGGGAATCGGATCCGTACAGTTTAATGTTGGTAATACGGGTAATGATCCGTTGAATAACCTTGCGCAGCCAATGGTGCTGATTGTTACACTTTCTTATGGAGTGCCTAATAATCCTGATCCCATTGCTGCAATAAGCGGCACCTATGCCAACAGATTTACCTGGATTTATGATGTTGCCACAAAAACATACCAAGGCACTCAAAATCAGGGTATCCCCAGTTTTGGATTGGGAACTATCCAGATAGCTTACAGGGCTATACTTCCTTCAATTGCCTTAAATCCTCAAAACGGTTTTAATGTGAACGTAATTCCCCCTGCTTATACTAATGCAAGTAATGCATCTGGGGACGATAATGTATCTTCTTATACTTATGGAACTGCTGCTACTACACTTCCTGTTAAGCTGGCTTATTACAATGCAACTGTAAATAATTGCATTAGTTCAATCAATTGGAAATCTGAAACAGAAGCAAGTTTTAACCGTTATGAGGTAGAGTATAGTAAAGATGGAATTAATTTCGAGTCTGTATCCAGGGTTAATGGCAAAGGTGATAATACCACTTATGCTATTACACATAACCCCGGCGGATATGGCAAAGCCTATTACCGTCTGAAACTGGTAGATATAGATGGCAAAATTGATTATAGCCGTATAGTTGCATTGGATGTTAATTGCAGTAAAGTTTCTGTAATGGCCTATCCTAATCCAGCGAGGAACTTTATCAATGTAAACATTACCGGTGCTGATAATAAAGGGACAATGGTTCAGTTATTTAATACCGCAGGCCAGGTAATGCTCAATAAGACTTTGCAGAATGGTACTACACAACTTGATATTAGCAGAATGGCTTCTGGTGTTTATCAATTAAGACTGGTGAATAGCAACGGCACAGAGAATATTAAGGTATTAATAAACTAATTTCAGTAAAAAGCATTTTGAAAACCTATTGGTATCTTCCTGTTGTTTAAATCAATGAATAAACAACAGGAAGATTTTCCAAGATAAAATTTTTGTTGGGATAAGGTAGAGCACTCATTTTTTTGTACTTAAGGAAAATGAAAGTGTCAAATAGCAACGAACAAAATAGGTAACCAGATAAATGGTAAAGCTAATTCCCTATAAAATTATTAGTAGCCGGTAAGTTTGTATTTTTTGGCATTATTACTTTATGTTCATTTGATTTCTTTTTTATAATTATTTATAACGAAAAGCCTGAAGAACCCAGGGTCCTTTGAAATAAAAGATCAGATAAGCGATTCATTTTAGTCACATTCAGCTGTGGATGTACTCAAGGCTTTACAGCTGATATAGACCTTCCGCAAGGGGGGTCTATGTTTTTTGGTGGCACTAATTTATTGTGTTTGATTTTTATTAATATTTTTTTATATTTAGAAGTTAATTCAAATATCCTAATCTTTTTTCAGCTTCGGCTATCCCGTAGAGGCTAATAAAACCGTATCAGTCTCCTATCAATAATGATAACAAAACAAATGCTTGCAAAAAACATGAAAACCCGGGATGGTAAACTTAAATTTGGCAGCCTGTTTATTTTGGTGACGCTATTGCTTACTGCAATAAGCAGCAATGCAGGTATCTCCACAGGGGAAAAAAATAATAGCGTCTATTCAACGGGTTCAATAGGCAATTTTGTCTGGTTCGACAGGGACCGGGATGGTAAACAAGATGTTGGAGAGCCGGGATTAAGAGGGATAGTAGTTATTTTAAACCATAATGCCGGGATACCCCTTCAGACTACTGTTACTGATTCACTCGGAAATTACATGTTCAACGATTTAGATGCCGGTTCAACTGGTAGGGTTTACCAGGTTTTATTTAAACTCCCTGTAGGATTTGTGTTTTCTCCAAAGACGGCTCCTATTATACCTGCTGATGCAAATAGCGATGCAGATGAGCAAACCGGTAAAACCGCCTTCTTTATGATTGTACCCGGCCAGGTAAACAAAGATATTGATGCTGGGATGATCAGCACCTTTACCGGCACACTTCCTTTGCATACTCTTAATCTGACAGCGGTTTTGAAAGAAGCAAAAGTCAAGCTTAATTGGGTGGCAGAAAATGAGATGAATACCAACAAGTTTGTTATTCAGAGAAGTTTTGATGGGGCCAATTACAGTGATATTGGAACTAAAGCGGTGGCTGGTCAGATAAACATTCCTACTGCTTATGAGTTTGATACAGACATTCAAAGCGTTTCCATGCACAGTCTAATTTACTATCGCATTAAGGCAGAAGATAACATACAGCGGTTCGCTTATTCTAATGTAGCAGCCATAAGGCTTGGCAAAATCACTGGGATAAAGGTTTGGCCTAATCCTTTTTTAAATGATATAAGCATCTCCTACAATGGCATTTCTAACGGAAAGGCTGATATAAGTATTACCGACAATACAGGTAGGATTGTTTGGAAAAATGTTTTTAATGTAAGCCGTGGTATAAACCAGCTTACAATTACAGACGCAGCGCATTTACAACCAGGTATTTATTTTATCAGTATTGCCGACAGGAATGCCAATCAATTTTTTGTGCAAAAACTCTCTAAATAAGCGGACAAGTAAAAATACGATTCATCGGTATTTTTTTAAAAATTTTAGTGCAGGAAATAGTCTTTGATTGTTTAAATGCTTGTAGCTGAACGCAAAAACCGTTCTGTAAACATAGTTTCTTGCCTCTAAAAAATACCACAGAACAAAGCAATATATTTTGCCGGGACTATTTGAATATTGTGCATTTGATTGTTATCAGAAGGTTTGTAATGCAATTTGCTATTTTTTTGCAGATTTATTCTCTGCTATTTTTACCCAAATCCTTTACTATTGTGGATTATAGGGTTTTTAAGGGACGACTAAATGATATTTTATAAACTACTCGTATAATTCCTTAGAAAAATTACGTTGACATTATTCGAAAAAAGTACTTGCTTTGTACTACGTAAAATTATTAGCAACAGCTTAGTAGTTTTACAAATTAGAATTTCGGTTTTTTGTATTTAATCCCATACTAATGAAAACAATTCAACTCAACAGCGATGTGCTGGAAATGCTTTATGGTGGATGCGAAGAAAGTAAATCAGAAGTATTCTCCGAGTTTCTCTCCGGTTATTCTGACCTAAGGCAAAATCTATTTTCAGCGTATGAATCCGGCAGTTTAGATTCAATGAAAGGTTTACTTCATCATCATGGTCCCTGCTTTATGTACCTGGGAGTGCCGGAAGTGGCAGATTGTTTCAAAAAACTGGAACTCCGCTGTAAAACTGTTCAGGACAGAGACTACATCTCGGTTGATTTTTTCAACCTCCTCAAAATGGTACAGGAAACCTGGCTGCAAGTTTATCATGAAACAAAGCATTACGGAAGGCAGGTTGATGCCGCATAAGCAACAAGTTTTCTAAAAAGATTATTGGTATATTTTTCTTCCCGACCTGTTAGCCATCATTTTCCAGATATTATTTTAATCCCATTTCTAAAAAAAACCTTATGAATTATACTCTTCCTGTTAAAAACTTTTTCTTCGGCATTTTCTCTGACATTTCAGACTGGTTTTCTTCAAGCAAGTATTTTAATGAAGATTCGTTTGTTACCAGAATAAGGTATTTTCAGATAACTGCTTTTTCTTTTCTGTTTATCACTTCTTTTATTAACTTCCTCCAAAGGTCAGAGACTAGTTATACGATTACTGCGACTTCCTGTATGGTACTTATTTTTGTAAGATATCTGCTTGATAATAATAAAACAAAGGAAGCTTATTTTTTAATGCTCCTTTGTATCAATATTACCCTAATATTATTAACCTCACTAAAAGGTTTGCATTCGGGAGTCTTTCTTTTCTTCTTTCCTTCAATTATCAGCTTTGGTTTTTTAGCTGATATGAGCAAGCAAAACAATGTAATACTGACCTATGTAATAGGAATCGGTTCATTTATGGTTGCTTTATTACTGGCACCGGGTAACACAAACCTTAACCAGTCCGCCACAGGATCAGGTTGGAATAATATTTCCCTGAATATAATTGTATCTTTTTTTATGGTAGGGTGGATGGCTTATTCATTAGCAAAGGAGAATAACAGGAAACAAACTGTTTTAATAAACAAAGAGATATTCCTGGATACTATTTTCAACAGCTCGTTACATACTGAGGTTATTGTAGAAGCAGATAATGGGTTGATCGGTAGTTATAACAGGCATGCTATTTCGCTGTTTGCTATTGCAGAAGGCCAATCATTGGAAAATAAACCTGTCCGTGAGTTATTCCTGGAAATGTTGGAAGAAATGAATGGTGATATTTCTAAAGCATTATCCTGCCCGGTTACAAATTGGGAAGGAGAATTAACCTGTGTAAAGGCTGATGACACAAATTTTCCGGCAAAAATCAGTATTGTATCCTTTGAGTATCTGGGAAAGAGGTTTAAGAAGATTACCATTATTGATATAACTGAGAAGAACCAGATATTATTTGAACTTCAGGAAGCTAAAAAGAAAGCAGAAGAAGCTGTGTATATAAAATCACAATTCCTGTCTCATATGAGCCACGAATTACGTACACCCCTAAATGGCATTATCGGATCAACTAACCTGTTATTGCAGGACGACTTTCAGCCTGGCCAAAGAGAGCAATTAAATGTATTGAAGTTTTCTTCCGAACATATGCTTAGCCTTATTAATGACATATTAGATCTTAGCAAATTAGAAGCAAATAAGATACAGTTAGAAAAAGCAGTCGTGGAGATTCCCAACTTCATCCATAAAATCTGCTCTCCATTTATTCCACAATGCGAAGAAAAGGGAGTTTCATTTGAAGTGGTAGTGGATAAAAGTATTAAAGATTCTGTACTAGCCGACCCTACAAGATTGAATCAGGTATTGACAAATCTTCTTTCCAATGCGATAAAATTTACTGCCAAAGGCTCCGTAAAAGTGGAAGTAAAAGCACTGTCAGTTTCAAGCGAATCAAATACAATTGAATTCAGTGTAACAGATACGGGTATTGGCATTGCCAACGATAAAAAGGATATAATATTCGAACAGTTTGGCCAGGCAGACGTAAAAACAACCCGCAAATACGGCGGTACAGGACTTGGCCTTACTATCAGCCAGGAACTCGTAAAGCTGATGGAGGGAGAATTGAAAGTGGAAAGTAAATATCAGAAGGGTAGCCGTTTTTATTTTACTGTCACTTTACCAGTACATACCAGCAATGCAAAAAAGACCATTGAGTCTGATGATAACCTCGTTATTGACAACAATGAATTAAAAGGAATTAAAGTGCTTATTGCAGAGGACAATCTTATCAATATGATGATTGCATCAAAATTCCTGGATAAATGGGGTGTTGTTTATGAAAAAGCAAAAAATGGTTTGGAAGCAGTATCTCTTTTTAAACAAGGTGATTTTGATCTGATATTGATGGATCTTGAAATGCCTGAAATGGATGGTTATGGTGCTTTAAATGAAATCAGGGACATTGATTCTACAATGCCTGCTATTGCCTTTACGGCAGCGGTGTTTGAAAATATGAAAGAGAACCTGATGGAGAGTGGTTTCAATGATTATATTCAGAAACCATTCAGGCCAAAAGACCTTCAGGCAAAACTGATAGCTTTTTCAAACAGGCTAAGCAAAATTGCATAGGGGAAAGAGATATATTGTGAGCTTGTTTGATTGATATAAGTACTGCATCTGTGTCTAATTGTCATCATTTTGTTCCCGGTCTTCAAGAAGGGTCAAGTCCACCGAATCCATGCCTGCGATGCCTTCAATAGAACCACGGACATGTGCAGCATTCAGTAATACTTTATCCAGTTGTTTTTCTCTTTGTTTCCAGAGCTTTTCCATCGCATCTCTTTCTCTTTGGATAGAAAGTTTCATACTCATAAAGCCTTCCCGTATGGCCTGCCATTGTTCTGCAAATTCACGGCTGGTAAGATAATCGTAGAGTAGGTGCATTTTATCGCCACGGTTTTCCTGGCTTTTTAGAGCACTTGATATTTTAATAATTCCATTCCGCAACATTTGAACAACAGGTTTTACTTCTGCAAAACTGCAGATCCAGATTCCTTCTTTTTCGCCAAAGCGATCCATATCTTTTGGTAATGCCTGGGTAACTATTACTGCTACATCAGCCCCCTGGCTTCGCATATCTGCCTTTAGTTTTTCAATCCAGTCGTTTGCAAAGCTATTTGTCCGCTTACTTTCAAAAATAATTTTACCACATTCTTGTCCAAAATTATTGCGGACAGTCTGAATACAATCTGCACCCCGTACACCTTTACCCACTTCACTTATTATATCAAAAGGGAAAGCAGCTCTTAATAATTCTTCTAACGCCAGTTCCTGTACTTCGCCCTGCAATTGCATGGAGCCTTGTTCCGACTTGCGTCGCATTTCTTCGGCTAATTTTTTTTGGTCGTCTAATTGTTTCTCCAGTTCTTTTAACCTCATCTGAATCTCCGTATCCTTCAATGAATTTTTTTCTGCTTCTTCTTTGCGGATAATTTCTGATAGTTTGCTTCTTTCTTCTAATAGCAGTCGTTGAAGTTGCAAATCAATTTCTTTTTCCTTACTCAACAGGTCTTGTTCTTTTTTTAAAAATTCCAGTTCTTTTTGACGGGATAGTTTTAATTTTTCTTCGTTGTCTTTATTGTTTTGCTCCAGCATCCGGAGTTTATTTTCAAAATCACCGGTAATATTTCTACGAATATTTTCTTCCAAAGATTGTTGTAATTTCTTTTTTTCATCATCCAGTTTTACCTGGAATTCTTCATTCTTTTTCTTTTGCCAATCCGCAGCTTTTGAACGCAATTCTTTTTCTATCTCTTCCCGTATAGATTCATTTGGCTCAAATTGATAACCGCATTGAGGACATTTTATTTCCGTTGCCATTTATTTCTTCCTTTGTTTCAAATCTACAAATACTGATTCGTAAATGCTTCTTTGCGTAAATAAAAATGGCGTTCAGCTTGCTGAACGCCATTAAATGAAAAAAGCGGAACTGAGTTCCGCCTTCCAGGTGCCCCGGAACGGAGTTGAACCGTTACGGACCTTACGGCCCACAGGATTTTAAGTCCTGCGTGTCTACCAATTCCACCACCAGGGCATTTACCACCGCCGTCGCTAAAGCTATGGCGGCCGATGCAAAAAAAATCCCTCCACCAAAGGAGGAAGGATTCTGGAGCGAAAGACCGGGCTCGAACCGGCCACCCCGACCTTGGCAAGGTCGTGCTCTACCAAATGAGCTACTTTCGCATATTTTTTGCCAGACTCTTTATCCGGCAATTGAAAGAACTAAGGGTCGCAAAAATAGGGCATGGGCCCTTTTTAAAAAAATTTTACAGCAACTTATTTATACTTGGGGGTATATAAACTACTTTCCTGTACTGGTGATTCTACCTTATCATAACGCTTGGTATAGAGCATATAACAGCCGCCAAAAACAAATGCAACTATACATGCCACTTGCAGGTAAAAAAGAAATGCCGAAGAAGACACCCAGTTGTGAGTGAAATCACTGTCCTGAATTTTTTGCACTTCCTCGTTATATTCCTGTGGATTAGTCATACTCCAGTTTTGTGTTGCAAAAATAAGGGTTCAATGCAAAAAATCACTTTGTTTTTCCCACAATTTCATCAAAAGACTTCTTCTTTTTACCAAAATGCTGCCAGACCATATTCTTTTGTAAATAGCCCGACAGAGCCCCTTTTTTGGTTATTGGAAAAACGCTTTTCTTTTGATAAAAAAGCCACCATTTTATAAAAGATAGTTGTGCCCTGAGAATCGCAACGAAATATCCCCCGTCGCCAGTTAGCAATCCTTTCCATGCCGAAACACCATCTAAAAAATTTCGTACCGGCACTATCCATATTTTTTTTGAAAAGGGCAGGTTTTTCGACATCATTATCCTGTTGTTCCGGAAATTGAGATAGGTCTTTAATGAATTACCTCTGGGTAATGTGCCGCCGCCCACATGATATACAACCGATGATGGGCAAGAGTATATTTTATACCCGGATAATTGTATCCGCCAGCATAAATCAATTTCTTCCTGGTGTGCAAAAAAATATTCGTCAAACCCTTTCATGTCATGAAATATGGTTGGGCGGATAAATAAGGAAGCGCCGCTGGCCCAAAAGATGGGCTCTGTTTGATCGTACTGTCCTTTATCTTCTTCGGTAATGTCAAACACTCTTCCTTTGGCAAAGGGATAGCCATACTTATCTAACCAGCCACCGGCAGCACCGGCATATTCAAACATTGTTTTGTTATTGTAGGAAAGAATTTTCGGCTGGCATGCAGCAATCATTTTATCGCTTTCCAATAAAGCAACCATCGGTTGCAACCAACCAGGCTGTACTTCCACATCAGAATTTAAGAGGAGATAGTAATCGGCTGTTACCAGTTTCAATGCTTCATTGTATCCTTTGGCAAAGCCGAAGTTTTGAATGAAACGGATAAGACGGATGTTGGAAAAATTTGTTTCCAGAAAAGTAATTGAATCATCTGTTGAACCGTTATCAGCTACTATCACTTCATAGTTGGTATAGCTGGTTTGCAGCACAGAAGGAAGAAACTGTTCAAGGTATTTTCTACCGTTCCAGTTCAGTATTACAATAGCAATTTTGGGTGATGGGTTCAAGGCGATTGAAATATTTATTCAAAAATAAGGTAAGCCGGTTTATCCTCGTTAAATTCGAAACATGTTTAGGCAAATATTAAATTGGAGAACATTACTGGCTTTAGTGGCGATACTAATTGTAAGCGGTACTATCTTTTATTCCCGTTATCTGGCCAAAAAGATTGCTAAAGAGGAAAAACAGAAAGTGGAACAATGGATAGAAGCAGGAAAATTTCTTTTTAACTCACCACCTGATGCAGATACCCGGTTGGCTTCAATGATTTTAACGGAGAACAAATCTATACCGATTATTGAAACGGATGAACATGACGTTCCTTCCGGCAGCGCAGTAAACCTGGATTCTGCAAAAATTGCCAACGATAGTAACTATCTTAAAAGAAAAGTAAAGCAGTTTAAAAGTGTACATACTCCAATAGAATGGATTGACCCGAAAGATTCAAAAATCCGTAATCTTTATTACTATGGCGACTCTAAATTGTTGAACGAGGTTCGTCATTATCCCATCATTCAGCTTGCTATTGTGGCATTATTTATTATCATCACTGTTTTTTCTTTGCGAAGCAGTTATCGTTCTACACAAAATCAGGTATGGGCTGGTATGGCAAAAGAAACGGCCCATCAGTTAGGAACACCTGTGTCATCATTAGAAGGATGGGTAGAGATGTTGAAGGAAACTTCAGGTAATGAGAAGATAGTGCAGGAGTTGGGAAAAGATGTTGACCGGTTAAGATTAGTATCTGATCGCTTTGGCAAAATCGGCAGCACCCCACATTTAGAAGATATTGACCTGGTGAACCAGATCAACAGCATGGTGGATTATATGCGGAAGAGAGCTCCAGGTAAAATTAATTTCCTGGTGAATACGCATGGTCAGCAGCAAATTATTGGAAAAGTTTCTGCGCCGTTGTTTGATTGGGTGATTGAGAACCTGTTGAAAAATGCCCTGGATGCAATGGAAGGAAAAGGCAGCATTACTGTTGATATTAGCAGCGATGAAAAAGGTGTATATATTGATACCACTGATACTGGTAAAGGAATCAGTAAACAAAATATTATAAGTGTTTTCAAGCCTGGCTTTACTACTAAAAAAAGAGGCTGGGGGCTGGGTCTAAGCCTTTCCCGCCGCATTATTGAACAGTATCATAAAGGGCAAATATTTGTGAAGCATTCAGAGATAGGAAAAGGAACTACATTCAGAATTGTGCTGAAAAAATAATACTAAAGTAGAAAAGGCAGGTTTGATATGTTGCTAGCTTTTCATGAAGAAATTGGTTGCTGTAGTAATTCACTTTTGTATAAAACGGCTTACATTTGCAATCCGTCATTTTTAAATGACAGGTTGCCCGGGTGGCGAAATTGGTAGACGCACCACCTTGAGGTGGTGGCGCTGGAAACGGTGTGCTGGTTCGAATCCAGTCTCGGGCACAAAAAGCGAAGTTTATGCTTCGCTTTTTTCATTTTGAAGCACTTTTTTCATCCATCTTCTTGCTTTATTATTAGCTGACTTCAGCAATATCTTTTTGGTATCCCTGATTTTGTTTTGAAAGTCCTTTAATAGTTGGTATTCCTCAAATGGTTTTGGCAGATAATCTTTTCTGAAATTTTTTATCCTTATATCAAGTATTTCGTTATCCTGCCAGTTTCCTAAATCATCCAGAATACTATGGAGTTCTTTATGATGCCATGATGCCATTATGTTTTCATCAGGAAATAAGCTAATCCAGTAATATACTTCTTTCAAGTTTTTTCTTACAAGGTGTGGTTGCCGGAAGTGGTTTCTTGTTTTTGCAAGCTGGTTATAGATAATTACAGAAAGATCTTTAAGAAAACTGATGTTATCTGCAAGGCTGCTGTCTTGTTTTAATAATAAAGCTGTTTTAGCCAATTCTTTTTTATGATAATGATGTATTTCCTGGTTGGCCCAGGCCCTGGTTGTTTTTAAAAGTGACTGCAGGTAATTTTTCCATTCTTTATAAGAACAGGTTGTTTCTTTTTCAAATGCTACTGTTAATGCAAGACATGTTTCTATATCACGGTGTCTGCCCAGTACGTCAAAAAGATTTATAGTTTTGCTGAGCAGGCAGGTCCATTCAGGTTCTTTTTTTAATAGTATGTACAAACTCAAAAAAGCCCTTAGTTTCTTGATGGCGACCCTTATATCATGTACTGGTTCTGTATTGATACGCAGCAGCAGCAGGGATAGATTTTTTTCAAAATCTTTCTGTGATTTTTTCCAATGAACAAATATGGTGTTGTAGTCGTCCATATTGCATTTAGAGATGCCCTTAAGTAAGAAAGCTACCAATTATGGTTCACCGTTTCTCAAATCTACCAGTTTTCTCTTGTATTTTTATTTGATAAACAATTGCAGTAAAACCACTGGTCTCCCTTCTTTCATGACTTTCTCCTGGCTCAAGCGGATGTGCCGTCTCGCTGGTCATAAAAGGCTTCATCCTGTCAATTAATTTTTCCATAGCTTCTTTGGCCTCTTTACCGCTTAATTCCTCAAAAGACACCCATAAAATCACACTTTGCCAATTGGCCATGTTTTGCAGGTTATCCACTTCAAAACATACTTCAGGGTTTTTTCGCATCATCTCCAGTTTTAACCCTTCCCGGCTATGACAGATTATTTTCCTTCATCATAAACGTATGTAACAGGTACTAGATAAGTTCGGTTATCAGCATGACAGCCAATCCTGCCGGTAACCTGGCTGTGCAGCAGGGTATCAATTTGTTTATCATTAAAAATCCCCAGCATACAGGTTAATTTTTCTGTAAGTTATAAGAAATACAAGTAGAGCCGAATGAGTATTATCAGCGGAAAGAATGATTTAAAACGAAAATGTTTTATTGACCAAATGTGTAGCTGTATTCCATCTTACCAGTAAGCTGCTTATCATTATTAAACAACGCTTCTTTGGTTTTCAATCCCTTTTCATCAAAAATGTACCTCCAGATAAGATAGCCGAGCTTGAGATTAGCAGTAGTAGTTATTTTTTGAATTACCCGGTCTTTGTCATCATATTCAAACATGAAGTCGGGTAATAAGCGTCTTGCTTTCAAATTAAACCTGACTACATCTGTAAGCCTGTTCTGGTCGTCGTAATAATAAAAGATGGCTCCTGTTTGAACGAACTTAAGTTGGTTTTGGTCATCGTAATAAGAATAGTATTGGCTGGCCTCAACCCCTTTTTTATAAACTCTTTCATCACCAGGGTTACCATTCTCGTCAAGGGTAAAGCGAATTTCTAAACTATCACTAGCATTGATTATACGCCACATTTTTTCCAGTTTTCCTGCTGCGTTGTAAATCCACAAATGAATTTCTGACTGGTTAAAATCGTTAGCAGAATCTTTCGTACTGTTTTGTACCCGGTTTATTCTGCCATTAGCATCATATTCATACGTCGTTACACTTTCGATAGCGGTGGAGGAGTCTGTCATTCTTATTAATCGTCCCTGGCTATCAAATTTTGAATAAGTAACCGTTTTTTTCAGGTTATTAAATGCAGAAATTTTTAATACTGTGCCGGTTTCCTTTACTTCCTGGAATTCTGAGAAGTCGTTTGTTTTTACTCCACGTTGGTCAGTACCAGTAACGGAAACCGTTCTTACTTTATTGGCGAGATAGGCTTTCATTTGCCGGTTGGTTTCCTGGGTGCCAACAATATCATTGTAATAATACTGGGCCTGCAGAGCAAATGAACAGATAAAAGAAAGGGCTAATAAAATGGTTTTCATGCTGGTGATATTGCTTTTGCGTTTCAAAGTTACCTTAATTGTTCAGTAACGAAAAAGAAAGAGTTCTTGTATTTTTTTGTACTTATTTTTAAGAAAAAATTACCGTGTCTCACATACCTCAGCGAAAAGAGAAAGACTGTTTAAACTGCGGAACGGTTGTACAGGGCAGATATTGCCAGCATTGCGGACAGGAGAATGTTGTGCCAAAAGAAACTTTCTGGCACATGTTTACTCATTTCTTTTACGATATTACTCACTTTGACAGTAATTTTTTTAACACCATCCATCACCTTATTTTAAAGCCCGGTTTTTTATCCGGAGAATATATGAAAGGCCGTCGGGCCAGTTACCTGCATCCTATAAAAATGTATGTGTTCACTTCAGCAATTTTCTTCTTACTTTTTTTTAGTCTTTTTAAGCCCGAGAATGCCGTTAATCTTGATGCAGACAAGCCGCTGGATGCAAAGGAAAGGACCAACTATATAAATAGCTGGGAAACCAGGTTAAAGAAAGATACAGGAGATAAGGCGTTGATAGAAAAACTCGCCATGTTTAAGGATACCGGCAAAACTATTACAACAAAAGATGTTCTTGAAGTGGAAGCGAACAGGGGCTCAATATTGAATTTTGCAGACAGAGAGTATAAAAGCATAGCAGAATATGATTCCGTTCAAAAAGCATTGCCTCGTTCGGAAAGGGCAGGCTGGTTGAGCCTGCGTTTCGCCAAACTTGATATTAATATTACCCGGGAGTTTCGGGAAGACCCTGATGGTGCTGCTAAAAAGTTAATCGAAGGTTTTTTCCACCGGCTGCCTTATTTACTTTTTGTTTCCTTGCCATTATTTGCCCTGATATTGAAATTGGTTTATGTCCGTCGAAAGCAGTTTTATTTTGCAGACCACGGAGTGTTTACTATCCATCTCTATGTTTTTTCATTTATTGTTTTATTGGTTCTTTTTGGTCTTGAAAAGTTGCAGGATCTTACAGACTGGAATTTTCTTGACACATTGCAGGGCTTTGTTTTTTTGGGATTGGTCATCTATCTTTTTATCGCCATGCATAATTTTTATAAACAGGGTTGGGGTAAAACTTTTTTAAAATTCCTGCTGGTGTCTCTTTTATCACTAATAATGATGGTGATATTATTTACAGGATTCCTGATATTTTCAGCCGCTACTATTTAAATTTTATACTACAATGAATACAAAAAATACTACTGCTTTTTTAAGGTTAGTGGAAATAATGGATGAACTGCGGGAGAAATGTCCCTGGGATAAAAAGCAAACCATCCAGTCATTGCGGCAAATGACGATTGAGGAAACGTATGAACTGGCGGATGCCATAACAGAAGAAGACTGGAAAGGTATTAAAGAAGAACTGGGTGATATGTTGCTCCATATAGTTTTCTATGCTAAAATCGGAAGCGAACAAAAACAGTTTGAACTGGATGAAGTGATAAATGGGATTTGCGAAAAATTAATTGCAAGACATCCGCATATTTATAGCGATGTAAAAGTAAATGATGCTGATGATGTGAAAAGGAACTGGGAAAAACTGAAATTAAAAGAAGGTAAAAAATCAGTAATAGAGGGGGTCCCCAAATCATTGCCAGCTATGGTAAAAGCAATGCGATTGCAAGAAAAAGCAAAACAAGTGGGCTTTGAATGGGATAATAAGGAACAGGTTTGGGAAAAGGTAGAAGAGGAAATGAGTGAGCTGAAAGAGGCAATTGCCAGTGGTAGCCAGGTCAAGACAGAGGAAGAGTTTGGGGATGTGGTGTTCTCCTTAATTAATTATGCACGGTTTTTGCAGGTAGATGCCGAAAATGCACTGGAAAAGACGAATAAGAAATTCATTCATCGGTTCACAAAAATGGAACAACAAGCCATGCAAAGCGGTAAAAGCCTTACTGACATGACCCTGCAGGAAATGGATGCCATCTGGAACATCATCAAACAACAGCGGCAGGAGTAGTGAAGTCCCAATCTAAAAATATCTTGTTAAGTAAGTACAGCCTGCTGATACTGGCAGCTATGCTTTTCACTCTTTCTTTTGTTTTCAATAAGCTATACAGCAACCGTTCGTCGGTGGTACAGGAAGTAAAGCTGGTGGAAAAGTATATCAACGACCAGCATAATGATTTCATTTCTTTTTGTAAAGACACTTCAATAATTAACCGCCTGCTTGCCCGGGGAGAAACACTCACCGAATTCAGTTACTTGGCAATGAAGAAGTATGGCATCTTTCTTTATTCTGCAGATGAATTTGGCAATACAGAAATGAAATTCTGGAATGATCAATTAGTAGTTCCGCCGCCAGCAATACTAAACGGAGAAGATGGAGAACACTTTTCAAAAGAATCCAACGGATGGTATTATGGGATAAAAAAAACATTGACATACAGCACTCAGCCAGGCCTGCCTGACCGGCAGGCAGGTAAATTGTTAGCTATTGCTATGGTGCCGGTGCGGTCAGAATTTTTTATTACAACAGATTATCTGCCGCAAAAATTTTTCTACAGTAGTTCTGCCGATAAAAGAGTAAGAATTAGTGAAAACGTTACAGACTTTCCGGTAAAAACTGTTGCCGGCAAAACACTTTTTTACCTTGATAAAAAAACAACGGTGGCTGTGTCCTATAATGACAGGCGAACGATCCTGTTGCGTTTTGGCGGGGTGCTACTGCTTTTCCTTTTCATTCATTTGCTGGCTGAGTCTGTTGCAAGAAGGAACCGGGTATGGAGAGCCATCGGGTTACTTACACTGATTCTTGTTGTACTCAGGTTGGCCACTTATTATTTTCCTTCTATTTTAAACTTGCGCCAGTTTGAATTATTCAGTCCATTGATTTACGGGTCCAACCCAATTCAACGTTCATTGGGAGATCTGCTTATTAATTCGACACTCTTTTGCTGGGTAGTTTTATTTGCCTGGTCCCAATTGCGGTATATAGAAGATCCTACAACTAATTTTTCAAAAGCATTAAAATGGGTGGCCGGTATTTTAGCGTTGTGCCTGTTGATATTATCAACATTTGTTCTGGCAACGGTTATTCGAAGCCTGGTAGCAGATTCAAAAATATCATTTGACGTCACTAATTTTTTCAGCCTGAACCGCTACACGGTGGCTGGTTTTTTTGTGCTGGCCTGTCTTTCTTTATCCTATTATTATTTCTCGCAATTATTATTTCGGCTGATATTTCCTTTGTTTGCCGGGAAGAGTTTCCTTATCTACTTTGCTATTGCATTTGCAGGGCTGGTTTATCTTACTGTCAGGTCAGGTAATCCTGAAGTTTTATTTTATTTGCCGGCATTGTTGTGGTTACTTGCCTATACCTGGTTAGTAAACAGGAAAGGCATAATCTTTAATCGCATTCGCATCAATATTGCCGGTATTCTTTCCTGGATATTTGTTTTTTCTGTTTCCATTACAGCAATCATGTTTTCACAAAACAGGAAAGTGGAGTGGGAGAGAAGAAAGTTGATTGCAGATAAGCTGGCAGTACAAACTGACCCGTCGAGTGAACGGCTGATGAGTATTGCTATCAGGTATCTTGATAATGATTTTCTCAGCGGAAATTTCCATCGCTTTGCTGATGAGGAGAAAAGTGAAGGCTTCAGGGACAGCATAATCACCGATAGCTATAGCGGCTATCTAAATAAATATGACACCCGGTTGTATGTGTATGATTCTGCTGACAGGCCATTGTATAATGAAGACCCGTTGACCTACGAATCATTAAACACTATCCTGAATGTTCAATCAAAGCCAACAGATAACACTGAAGGGCTCTATTATTACGAAACTTCTTTTGATAAATTTAACTACATCACCCGTCGTGATGTAACTGATTCGGCGACCAAAAAAATGGGTTCGTTCTTCATTGTTTCCAACTTTAAAAACTACAGCCGGGATGCTTTGTTCCCGGAACTATTCCGCCAGTTCAAAGAAACAGATCCCGAGAATTCACCTATTTATTCCAATGCAGTATATGACAGCTTACAACTGATTTCGCCACCCGGAAATTATCCTTTTCCTATCTGGTTAACTGCGAACGAAAGTCCAAAAGAAGAATTTCAACAAAGAACCAATGGCGACTATGATGAACTCTGGTATCGGGCTGGTAATGATAAAGTAGTTGTTATTGCCCGGAAAAAACAGGCAACGATTGAAACAATAACATTGTTCTCTTATATTTTCTGTTCTTTTCTTTTCTTGGTTGCCTTTGTGCAGTTAATTTCTCTTATATTAAGAACTGGCTATAACTGGACAGGTTTCCGGCGATTGTTTCAGTTAAATATTCGATCACAGGTGCATAGTACAATTATTTTCATCAGTATTTTTTCCTTTCTTGTTATTGGTGCCGCAACGATTTCTTTTTTCATTAGCCGCAATAAGCAGAGCAACAGTGAAAAGTTGAGCCGCACCATGAAGATTATGGTAAATGAAATGGAGAAAAAAATGGCTGACCATAATACATTTGATGATGTAGTGAAAATATATGATTCAGTATCCAATACGGGATTGCAGAAATTAGTGGACGAGGTTTCAGACATTCATGGTGTGGATGTGAATGTGTATGACCTGAAAGGCGATTTGCAGGTTTCTTCGGAAGCAAACGTTTATACAAAAGGAGTGGTGAGTAAAAAAATAGATCCAACTGCTTTTTATCATCTTGACAGGATGCGCCAGGTGCAACATGCACAAGAAGAAAAAATTGGCAACTTTTCTTATCTCAGTATTTATTCGCCGGTGAGGGATGATGAAGGAAAAGTATATGCCTATATCAATATTCCATACTTTACATCTAAACCAGAACTGCGGCAGGAAATTTCAAATTTTCTCGTTACCATTATCAACCTGAATGCTTTTATCTTTTTAATAGCTGGATTGATTGCTTTATTCATCACCAACCGTATCACCAGTTCATTTTCTATCATTACTGATAAAATGCGGGAAGTGAACCTTGGAAAAATGAATGAGCAAATTGTGTGGAACCGGAATGATGAAATTGGTGAACTGGTGCAGGAGTATAACAAAATGGTTGATAAGCTTGGGGAGAGTGCTTCAGCCTTAGCCAAAAGCGAAAGAGAAGGTGCCTGGAGGGAAATGGCAAGACAGGTGGCACATGAGATTAAAAATCCGCTGACACCAATGAAATTAAGCATTCAATATTTGCAGAATGCAATTAATAATAACCAACCAAATGTGAAGGAACTATCTGGCCGGGTGGCAGATACATTAGTTGAACAGATTGATCATCTTTCTAAAATTGCAGCCGATTTTTCTCAATTCGCCAATATAGGCAATACAAACGTTGCCACATTCGATCTGCATGATGTGCTGGGTTCATTAAAACAGTTATACACTTCAGATGAGAATGTTCAATTTGACTGGATGCCTGTTAATGACCGGGTGATGGTGAATGCAGATAAAACACAGATGAACCGCTTGTTCACTAATCTTTTTGCGAATGCTGTGGAAGCTTGCCACGGTAAAGGTATTTGCAAAATAGAAGTAACTGAATTGAGAATTGAAGATATTCTCCGGATCAGTATAAAAGATAATGGCGAAGGCATTGCCCCTGAAATGCAGGAAAGGATTTTCATACCCAATTTTACTACCAAATCATCAGGTACAGGCTTAGGTCTTGCCATGTGCAAGGGAATTGTAGAACAGGCCAAAGGCAGAATATGGTTTGAAACCGAACAGGGAAGAGGTACTACTTTCCATGTGGAGTTGCCGGTAGTTAATTTGTAATGGTTATTCGCCAAGCATACTTTCGATTTCCAACTTCAGGGAGGGCAGGTGATTTATTATAATTCCCCAAATAATATCATCGGACACATTATCATACCCATGAATGATCCGGTTTCTTGTATCAACAATTTTTCTGGAATTTGACAAGCTGATTGTGTCATCTCTTAGCAGAACCCTGTTCATGGCTTCCCCGATAATTTCAATATTTCGTTCTACAGCCCTTCTTGTTCTAAGGTCATTTTGATATGCCACAAACTCCTTTGGCATATCTGTGAAGAAACTATCAATCTCATTGATAGCATTAAGAATGTCATAAAGCCAGGATTTGATTTCAATGTCCATAAATAAGCTGTCTTTTCTCATTTATAGATTGCCGGAAATAGGGATTTTTAATAGCTTTATCTTCCAGCAGGTCAATGGGGCGATTGAGAATCTTTTGCAGGGAGAATTTAAAATCGAAGTAGTTGTCAGCATATTGAGAAATATCTATCGGTTCAAAATTGACCAATAAATCTATATCACTTTCATTCGTGAAATTGTTGGTTAGTACTGACCCAAAGGCATACAACTGGCTGACCTTGTGATTGGAACAAAGCTGGTTGATGTCGTTCTTATATTTATCCAAAATATTCATGTTGAACAAAATTAATAAGAAAACCTCACAATGTTTACTGACCAGAATTATTATGAAGACTGGACCTGAAGCTTCTTTCTTATCTATTCCTATCTTTAAGTATTAAATTCCCTGCACATGAAACGGATTATCTGCCTGTTCCTGATAACAATTTTAACTTTTGTTGCTAATGCACAGCCAACACAAAAGCCACCACTGCACGGCAAAAACTGGATGGCTATTACTGGCAAACCATTAGCGGCAACGGCTGGGTCAATTATATTTCAACAAGGAGGCAATGCTGTAGATGCAGCCTGCGCTATGCTGGCGGCCACTTGCACTATGTGGGATGTGCTGAGCTGGGGCGGAGAAACACAGGCATTGATTTATAATCCTAAAACAAAAAAAGTAATTGCTATTAATGCATTGGGTGTGGCACCTACTGGTGCAACAGTTGATTTCTTTAAAGCCAAAGGTTATTCATTTCCTCCTGAGTATGGTCCGTTAGCGGCCACTACTCCCGGAACGGTTGGTGGTCTTTGCCACATGCTGGCGCAATACGGAACGATGAGTTTAGAACAAGTCTTAAAACCTGCTATGCAATTAGCTGCTGGCTACCCGATTGATGCACAAACGGCTAACTCGATGGAAAGAGGTAAGGACAGAATTAAAGAATGGCCATACAGTAAGAAAGTTTTTCTACCTCACACCGGCGAAAAAAGAGAAGCACCGGAAGCCGGAGAAATTTTTATACAAAAAGATTTACTGGCAACGCTTACGAAGATGATAGAAACCGAAAGAGCCGCAATAAAAAGTAAGAAAGGCCGTAAGGAAGCTATAATAGCGGCCAATAACCGGTTTTATAAAGGCGATATAGCTAAAGAGTTTGTGAGAGGTTGCAAAGAGCAAGGCGGATTAATAACAATGGAAGACCTTGCTAAATGGAAACCTATTGAAGAAGAACCAATGTCTGTTAATTATAAAGGCATTGAAGTGTATAAACTACAGCAATGGACACAGGGACCGGCGTTGTTACAATCATTGAACATACTGGAGAATTTTGATTTGAAGAAAATGGGATATAACAGCACACAATACATTCATACGTTGTATCAAACAATGAACCTCAGTTTTGCCGACCGTGATTTTTATTATGGCGATCCTTACTTTGCCCCTGCTGAACCAATGAAAGGATTGTTGAGTAAGGATTATGCAAAGCAACGGGCCGCATTGATAAAACCGGGTAAGAACGACGCTGGTATCAGTCCGGGAGATCCTTATCCGTTTGAAGGGAAAACAAATCCTTATACTGAACTGCTAAAGAAATGGAATAAGGCCGGTGAGGGTAACAGGAATTTTATTCCTGCACATGACTCCGCAGGAACAGCATTGAATGATCAATTATACATGGAAAGATTGTGGATGGGTACCACTTCCGTGGAAGCAGCCGATAAAGATGGCTGGGTGGTTTCTATTACCCCAAGCGGTGGATGGCTGCCTGCCTGCATTGCAGGCAACACTGGTGTAGGTATGAGCCAGCGGTTACAAAGTTTTGTACTGGATGCTTCAATAAATCCTTTTAATGTAATAGAACCGGGAAAACGACCAAGAGTAACACTAACCCCTACCATGGCATTGAAGGACGGTAAACCATTTTTATCTTTTGCTGTGCAGGGTGGCGATACACAAGACCAGAACCTGTTACAATTTTTTTTAAATATGGTGGAGTTTGGAATGACAGTGCAACAAGCCTGTGAAGCAGCGAATATTAATAGCAACCAACTATGGCTTTCTCTTGGCGGCACTAAAATAGATGACCGCAAACCAAGACCGGGAGAAATATTGGTAAGCAATACAACCAAAGAGGAAGTGAAAAATGAATTAACGAAGATGGGATATAAAGTAACTACTGGTAACCGAACCAGCGGCCCTATCAATGCCATCTACTTCGACTGGAAGCATGGCAGCTTCTGGGGTGGTAGTAGTAATAATGGGGAAGATTATGGGATTGGGTGGTAGCGAAATCATTTTTTAAACAACCTTTCATCAAATTCAAACAGTTCTGTTTTTGTTATTTTAACTTTTACGAAAAGTTTATGTGCAGGATTCAATAAGTAGTTAAAATCTCCCTGCACAACTACTGAAGGTACTTTCAGTACTAAAAATTTATTTTCGGAAAGGAATGTATCTCCGATAAGCTGAGTTGAATTGGAGTGGGGGATTGCTTTCCAGTCCTTTGGTAAATCACCCTGTTTTATTTCTAGACTACTTGCAGCAGGTATTTCAATTGTGGTGAGGTAATAATCTGTAGGTATGTTTCCCAGGGGACTATGTACGGCAATTTCCGTGGTGCATAATGCCCTTGATTCACTGGTATAAACCATAGGCAGACCTTTACTGTTCCAACGGCCCCCGGCTTTTTCAGCACCTCTTCCGCTTAAATCGGCGGCATACTTCTTTTTACTTAACCGGTAAACTATCATGCTAATATGCCATGTTCTATTCTAGTCAGTTCATCTTTCAAAAAACTAATGCCAAATGTATTATCTAATAATTCTTTAGGCTTAACCCCGCCTAAGGCAAGGTTCTTTGTTTCTATCCAGGTGATAAATTTTTCTTTATTGCCAAATACATTTACACCAAGCTTATACAGCAGCATGACTTCCAATATTTTTTCGGAATAAATCGGGTCAAATGTTTTCTTCTCTTTTTTATACCGCTGCATCGTTCTTTCCGACATATTCAGGAAGTAAGACCATTCATTAAGGCTAAAAGGAATGTTTTTAGCCAGCGAGGTGAAGGAACTAAACCGGAATCCGTTCTTTACATATTGAATCAGTACCAGTATATCCTTGTCATCAACTGCGTTATAGGTGATTTGCTTTTCTTTTATTTCGATAGCTTTTCCCATGTGTATTTTTTTGCTATCTTAAAGATATGTATAAATGTCGTAAAATTTAAGACAATTGTCTAATTTTTAGTTTAACCTGGAAGCATGGCATCTTCTGGGGCGGCAGTAGTAAAAATGGGGAAGATTATGGCATTGGGCGGTAAATTAGTTGCAAGCGGTGAGTTGAATATCTTACTTAACTAAAACTGAATCATAAATTATTATAGCATCTTGCGTTTTTGGATTTGCCTTAAAAATTCTGGCCCCTATTCTATATATTATTTTTAAAGTATCATATCCAATCCATTTTAAATTAACCAAGGAAGTATCATCAGGAATTCCTTTATTTGGATAGTCACAAATAAATATATTCCCGGTATCAGATTTTTTTAACAGGGTAAAATTTGGGACAATGGAAATTTGGTATGAATCACCTACTGTAGCATTCCCACTTTTGATGAAGAGAATTGCGTCCCTAATCCCCTCGTAATCGTTTGTTTGATAAATGATTTTAATCTGATTTTCATCCTTTAAATTCAAGCAAGAACTTTCAATAAAAAGAAAGAATAAAATAAAAATCGGTTTAAATTGTCTCATATAAATACTCATCAGTTTATTTTTGGTTTCTACTTTTTCCCAGCCACTCTTCAAACTCTTTCAATCCAAAACTGCTCAAATTATTTTCCTTCGTCATCCCACCTTTTTGTGCAGCAAGCACTCCATATTTTATATCATCAAAACCGCTAAGGGCATGGGCATCGGGGTCAATGGAAAGCAGTACACCTTTTTCAATGGCATAGTCAATCCATTTCCAATCTATATCAAGACGGCGGGGGTGGGCATTCAATTCTATCACTACATTGTTAGCAGCACAGGCTTCAATTATTTTTTTATGGTCAACCGGGTAGCCATTGCGGCTTAAAAGCAGGCGGCCCGTCATGTGGCCAAGTATAGTGGTGTATGGATTTTCAATTGCTTTTATCAGTCGGGCCATAGCTTTTTCCTCATTCATCTTCAGGGTGCTGTGTACAGAGGCAATCACCAGGTCAAAAGTCTTTAATACGGCTTCGGGATAATCGAGGCTACCATCGTTAAGTATATCACTTTCAATGCTTTTGAATATTTTAAAGGGTGCTAGTTGTTTGTTCAGAGCATCTACTTGCTTATGCTGTTCTCTTATACGGTCTTCTTTCAATCCATTGGCATAAAAGGCAGTTTGGGAGTGGTCGGAGATAACCAGGTATTCCAGCCCCCGTTTAATACATTCTTCCGCCATTTCTTCCAGGGTATTGCTGCCATCACTCCATTTACTATGGCTGTGGATGATGGAACGTACATCTTCTACTTGTATCAGCTTCGGAAGTTTATTCTTCTTTGCTTTTTCAATAATGCCAGCTGTTTCTCGCAGGCAGGGTAGTATGTATGGAATCTTCGCTTCGGCAAAAACCGATTCATCATTTTCACCAACGGTATATTTAATGGAAGGAAATGCTTTTTGAAAAGCATCTGTAAAATCTTTGTTGCCCGTTGTTAAAAATTGTCGTTCAGTAATATTTTGCTTGCCGGTATACAAACGAAGTTTTAATCCATTCTTCAACTTGTATAAAAGATTGTCTTCATTTTCTTCCAGCAACTCTGGTGGTTGCGCAGTTTCAAATTTTGGTTTGATATTTTCATTCGTTTCTGCAATTACAAACTCCATTTCTTCAATCGTTAGTTCCTGTCTTCTGTAAGCACCGGTTATTCTTACTTTATCTGGTGTAAATAATTTTTTCAGATAATTTTCTATCTGGGGATAGATTTCATCCAGTTGAGCATACAAAAAATGCCCCTGGTTTAAAAAGTAAAATTCTATGGCCTCGCCGACGTTTTTCTGTGTTTTTTCACCAAATCCTTTAAAAAGGGTCAACCGGTTCTCGTTGCAGGCATACAGTAATTCACCCAAAGATTCTATCTCCATCTGCTTCCAGATGGTATTAATTTTTTTCGGACCGATACCTTTTATGTTCAACATTTCAATAACACCAGGTGGTGTGTTGCTGATGTATTCACTCAATACTTCCAGCTTGCCCGTGTCTAATAACTCAATAATTTTTTTGCCAACACTATCACCAATACCTTTAATGGTAAATAATGTTGAACGGGGAGTATCTTTCAGTTGCATTGGCAGCTTCTCTATGTTGAAAGCCGCTATGGCAAAGGTTTTCGTCTTAAAAGAGTTTTCGCCATTAATGTCCATTAATTTGGCGAGCAGGTCAAAATTATCAGCAATAGCACCATTATCCATGACACTAATTTACAATTTATTGAAAGTGATTACATAAAAAAAGTCCCGATTAAATCGGGACTTTCTGTGTCGTTGAAAAAGTTTTTCAACTTATTTCTTTTTCTTTGCAGCTTTCTTCTTAGGAGCAGCTTTTTTCTTTGCAGCTTTTTTCTTAGTAGCCATTTTGTTTAGAATTTAATGTTAGTAAAAATGGGTTAACGATAGTAAAAATAACAATTATTTTATACTACCCAAATTTTTTTTCCACAAAGTTCTAAAAAGGCTAAATATTGCTTATGCTTCTGCTACTTCAACGGCAGCTACAGAAACATACGTTTTGTTGTTTTTTTTCTTGCGAAATTCAACAACACCGTCAGTTAATGCAAACAATGTGAAGTCTCTTCCAACTCCAACATTTTTTCCAGGATGGTATACAGTACCACGTTGACGTATAATTATATTTCCTGTGATAGCAGGTTGGCCACCAAAGATTTTTACACCAAGGCGTTTGCTTTGTGAGTCCCGGTTGTTTTTTACGCTGCCTTCACCTTTCTTATGTGCCATATCTCGAAGTTTTAATAATTAATACTTGGGTTAATACAAATTGCAATTAAGCAATACTTATCACTTTAATTTTTGTATAAGCTGTACGATGACCTTTCTTTTTGTGAAAACCTTTTCTTCTTTTTTGCTTGTAAGCAATTACGGTGTCACCTTTTACCTGGTCAACGATTTCAGCAGCAACTTTTGTTCCCACTGATAACTTACCATCGGCAGATGCCAACAGCACTTCAATACCTTCTACGTTATCACCGGCTTTACCTTCCACATGGGGAACGTACAAAGTCTGGTCTTTTTCCACTTTATACTGTTGTCCGGCTACTTTTATTACAGCTATCATACTATTAAAATTTAGTCCCTCACCTTCCACTCTTTAACAAGCTCTGAGCTCAGGATTTCGGGAGGCAAAGGTAAGGGGAAAAATTGTACCGGCAAACGGGTAATCAAAGATTTGTGTCCCTATAGTTATCGGGATTAAATGCCCCCAACTTTGGCTGTATCCGTTATATTTGTAGCCGCCTTTAGGTTCTCCGGGGCATAAAGTATGAAAATCAAGTCTTTCTTAGCCAGACCGTTTGCTTCCTATATATATAAAGGTATCCGCAAAGGCATGACTACAGCCGTGGCCGACCAGGAAAATATCCTGAAAAACCAGCTGAAAGTGGGCCGAATAACCGAAATTGGTAAAGAAGCAAGGCTTGACAAAGTGAATGGTTATGAGGAATTCAGGCAGGCTGTTCCTATCCGGGATTATGAGGAAATGAGTGATTGGATAGATAAAATCAAAGAAGGAAGGCATAATGTACTCTGGAAAGGCAAGCCCATCTATTTTGCCAAAACCTCTGGCACTACCAGCGGCACCAAGTACATCCCTATCACCAAAGACTCGATTCCCAATCATATCAATACGGCCCGCAATGCACTGCTCTGTTATATGGCCGAAACGGGGAATACCAAATTTGCCGATGGTAAAATGATTTTTCTGTCCGGCTCACCCGAACTGGAAAGGATTGGTGGCATACCTACCGGAAGACTGAGTGGTATTGTCAACCATCATGTACCCAAATACCTTCGCACCAACCAGATGCCGTCGTATGAAACCAATTGTATAGAAGATTGGGAAACCAAACTAAATAAGATTGTTGATGAAACGATAAAACAGGAAATGACACTCATCAGCGGCATACCCCCGTGGATGCAGATGTATTTTGATGAACTGACAAAGAGAAGTGGGAAGAAAGTAGGAGAACTGTTTCCCAATTTTAATGTAATGGTACAAGGTGGAGTAAACTTTGAGCCGTACAAAGCCAGGTTGTTGGAAAGTGTAGGAAGAAAGATTGATACGATAGAACTGTTCCCTGCAAGTGAAGGATTTTTTGCCTTCCAGGATTCGCAGGAAGCAGAAGGCTTATTATTAAATACTAATAGCGGTATCTTTTATGAATTTGTACCTGCCGGTGAAATTTTTAATGAGAACCCCACCAGGTTATCATTAAAAGAAGTGAAAGTGGGAGAGAACTATGCATTGATTATTACCAGCAATGCCGGTCTGTGGGCATACAATCTCGGTGATACGGTAAAGTTTATTTCAGTTGAACCTTACAGATTGGTAGTTACCGGAAGGACAAAACATTTCATATCCGCTTTTGGCGAACATGTGATTGGTGAAGAAGTGGAAGCCAGTATGCTGAAAGCGGCTGAAGAAGACAATATTAATATCACAGAGTTCACTGTAGCTCCGTTTGTTACCAGTGATGAAGGAAAATCATATCATGAATGGTTTGTTGAATTTGAAAATAAGCCTGATAATATGACTGCATTTGCTGCCAGGCTCGATCAGAATCTCCGGGAAAAGAATTTGTATTACGATGATCTGATTAGTGGTAATATTCTTAGCCCGTTAAAAATTACTCCTGTTCGCAAAAATGGATTTATTGATTACATGAAATCAATCGGTAAATTGGGCGGGCAGAACAAAGTGCCAAGATTGAGCAATGACCGGAAAATTGCCGATGAACTAATAAAATGGACCGAAAACTTACAGACTGTTTAAATCAATGGCTTCAGATCAACCTATAAGACGAATTGCTATTTTCGGTTCTACCGGTTCTATCGGTACACAAGCCCTTGATGTGATTGCTGCCAATCCGGATAAGTTTTCGGCTGAAGTGCTGACTGCACAAACCAACGATGAATTGCTGGTGGAACAGGCATTGAAGTTTAATCCCAACGTAGTTGTTATTGGTGATGAAAGAAAATATGCTAATGTAAAGCAAGCTCTTGCTTCTACTGATATAAAAGTTTTTACCGGGGAAAAAGCACTGGAAGAAGTAGCCGCTATGGATTGTTATGATATGATGCTGGCTGCTATTGTTGGCTATGCAGGATTAAGACCCACACTAAAGGCAATTGGCAACGGCAAAGCTATTGCATTGGCCAATAAAGAAACCCTGGTAGTTGCTGGCGACATCATCATGCGGAAAGCAGTCGAGAATAAAGTGCCGATCATTCCTGTCGATTCAGAGCACTCTGCTATTTTTCAATGTTTGGTTGGGGAAACAAGAAATAAAATTGAAAAAATAATTCTTACAGCATCTGGTGGTCCTTTTCTTGGCCGCAAGCCTAATTATCTTGTTAATGTAAAGAAGGAACATGCACTGCAACATCCCAACTGGACAATGGGTGCAAAAATTACTATTGATTCAGCCACACTAATGAATAAAGGGTTGGAAATGATTGAAGCCAAATGGTTGTTCAATCTTAAACCGGACCAGATACAAGTGGTGGTGCATCCGCAAAGTATCATTCATAGCATGGTGCAGTTTGAAGATGGCAGCATTAAAGCACAAATGGGAATGCCGGATATGAAATTGCCCATTCAATATGCAATGGGATTTCCAAAGCGGATTAAGAATGAGCTACCCCGCTATGATTTTAAAAAGATAAGCAGTCTCACTTTTGAAGAGCCTGATGTTAAAACATTCAGAAATTTAGCTTTGTCAATGGATGCATTAAACAAAGGCGGAAACCTGCCTTGTGTGATGAATGCAGCAAACGAGATAGCCGTATATGCCTTTCTGCGCAACCGTATCAACTTTTTGGATATGACAGATGTGATAGAAAAAACCATGCAAAACATCCCTTTCATTGAGAAACCCACACTGGAGGAATATTTTGACAGCGACGGAGAGGCCCGTAACTTTGCCGCCGATATAATTAAACTATAAAACCCTGTCCCTAAAGGGAACTTAGGTGTAATAATGTTTTCAAGTTCTAATAGCACAAAAGAATAAATTGTTTTAACTACATAACCCCAAAGAGAAGTCTTTGATTTTTCTTTGGGGTTATAGCTAAAAGCCCCTTTAGGGGTTGGGGTAATAAATATGAATCTGTTAGCAATCAATTGGCCTGAAGTAGGAATAAAAGCCGGGCAGTTATTACTGTCTCTTTCTATATTAGTAGTGCTGCATGAGTTTGGTCATTATATAACTGCCAAATGGTTTAAGTGCCGGGTAGAAAAATTCTTTCTATTCTTCGACCCTTGGTTTTCATTGGTAAAAAAGAAAGTTGGTGATACTGTATATGGTATAGGCTGGCTACCATTAGGCGGGTATGTAAAAATATCCGGGATGATAGACGAGAGCATGGATAAAGAGCAAATGAAGCAGCCACCACAGCCCTGGGAGTTCAGAAGCAAACCGGCCTGGCAGCGGTTGATAGTAATGCTGGGTGGTGTGATAATGAATATTCTGGTTGCTTTCATCATATATGCATTTATATTAATGATTTGGGGCGATAAAAAGATACCCTCCAGTTCCATGAAGTACGGAGTACATATTGGCGACAGTACTTTAATAGAAAATGGCTTTCGGAATGGTGACAGGATAATTGGCGTGGATGGGAAGGAAGTGTATGACCTTACCAGGTTCAAAAAGAAATTAATCACCGGTTCTAAAGTGCAAATTGAAAGGGATGGTACACCTGTTGAACTTACACTATCTCCCAGGTTTATCGGGCAGTTGGTAGATAATAAAAATAAAAAACGAACAGGATTTATCGAACCCCGCATTCCTGCAATGGTGTTGAGAGTTAATGACACTTCGGCTGCTTATAAGGCGGGACTAAGAAAAAATGATGTGATAATAGGAATTGATTCGGCCCGGTTCAGCTACTTTGATGAACTGTATGATATACTGGAAACAAAAAAGAATAAAACAGTATTAATAACGGTAAACAGAGACGGAAGAGATACCAGTTTTGTTTCAAAAATTAATGTAGAGGGCCAGATTGGATTTAACCCGTATGGCACTATGAAACAGTTAGACAGCCTCGGATGGTTAAAATATGAAGTCACAAAGTATAATTTTCTTCCTGCTTTTCCTGCAGGAGTTAAAATGACTTTTAGCGAATTAAGAGATTATGTAACACAGTTTAAAGCGATTTTAAACCCCAGCACTGAAGGCTACAAAGCTGTCGGTGGTTTCAAATCAATGGGCTCTATCTTTTCTCCGGTCTGGGATTGGGAGTCATTCTGGAGATTAACTGCTATGTTATCTGTAATCCTTGCTTTTATGAATATGCTGCCTATTCCTGGTTTAGACGGCGGCCATGTTATGTTTACCTTGTGGGAAATGATTACCGGCCGCAAGCCGAATGATAAGTTTATGGAGTATGCTCAAATAGCCGGGTTTATAATACTTATTGCGTTAATGCTCTATGCTAACGGTAATGATTGGTTTGGCTGGGGCAAGTAGGTAAGTACAAAGTTGGAACTATGAAGTACGAAGTCTTCCTGATATTTAATATTTTAAGTTGGAAAGTGAACTTTGAACTTTGGTAACAACAAACTAAAAACTACAAACCAGCAACTACTTTATAATTCTATTCCTATCTTCTTCATTAATATTGAGGCATTCATGCTTTGGCAGATGCCTCTTCTTAATTTATAATCAAAAAAGAGTTCATCGTTTGCTACCTGCACATCAAAATGATAGTTCTGAATATTATCCGGATACTCATCAGACAATTTTGCCAATTCAAGATCATGAGTATCCGGATAATATTCAGAACTATCATTTTGATGTGCAGGTAGCAAACGATGAACTCTT
>JBKJIX010000132.1:0-8668 GCA_046598205.1 Chitinophagaceae bacterium | reverse complement strand
GGATGAAAGATTAAGAGCATTATGCCTTAGCGGATCATTGCCTTTATGGGATTATATTAAGATGATTACGGATGTTGGATTTGGAACCATAGAGATAAGAGCTAAACGTCCATATCGTATTCTTGACCCGAAAAATTATGCTACTTATAAAATGATTTACATAGAAAGTGTGGAAGTATGTGCTATAAAAGACCCGATGCCTGCTGATGGTCCTTGTGTTTTTACGGGCAAGACAGCTATCTATTTTGGTGGCGAAGAAAGTTTTGATGATAATAAAGGCCATGTATTGATGCCTAATCAACCCTTAGCAGTTTGTGATAAAACAGCCGGCGCATTAGCATCCCTTAGTAAGGAAGATATTTTTATTTCTGGTTCTACATGGTTTTATGATGGAGGGGGTTGCTGTTAATCTCATTTTATGAAAAATGCAATAATTATTTTTGTTCGCAACCCAGAACTGGGGAAAGTAAAAACAAGGCTGGCAGCTACTATTGGCGACGAAAAAGCTTTGCATATATATAAAGAATTATTGCAACACACTTTTGAAATTGTAAATGCAATTGATGCTGATAAATTTATTTTTTATTATGAGGAAATTGAAAGTAATGATTTGTGGACAGCTGAAAGGTTCTTCAAATTTGTTCAGATCAATATAGATCTTGGGAAAAAAATGAACCATGCATTTACATCTATACTTGAAAAAGGGTATAAAAAAGTAATTATTATCGGCAGCGATTGTTTCGAATTAAACGCAACAATTGTAAATGAAGCATTCGAAGCATTAAACGATAATGATGTGGTGATTGGACCTGCAAAAGACGGAGGCTATTACCTTCTCGGAATGAAAAAAATGTACTCTTTCATTTTTGAGAACAAAGAATGGAGCACTCCAACAGTTTATAATGACACCATGGCTGATTTCAGAAAGCAGCAATTATCTTTCTATGTGTTGCCGGAACTTACCGATGTGGATACGGAAAAAGATTGGCTGGCCACTAAAAAGAGTATAGCATGACCCTGGCATTTGTTTTTTCGGGCTACCTGGAACACATACCTGAAAAGCGGTGGCAATCAATTATTCTTTTTGCTGTATTATTATTGCAATATGCTGCAGAACATTTATTTCCGGCAGCTATTAAATATAATGACAGAAAAAATGAAGGACGTAATTTATTAATTGGTGTAGTAAACCTCGCCATCCTGTTTTTCCCTTCTGTGCTTATTATTGAGTTGTTATCCGCAATGGAAAAAAATAAAATGGGATTTTTGCAGCAATTCATTTTCCCATTTTGGTTAAAGTTGGCGATTACAATATTTATTATGGATTTAGCCATGTACTGGTGGCACCGCATCAACCACACCCAAAAAATATTCTGGCGTTTTCACCAGTTTCACCACAAGGATAATAAAATGAATACCACCACCGCTTTACGTTTTCATACGGTGGAGCTGTTATTTTCTACTGTATTTAAAGCCTTGTTCTTTTTGTTGATGGGATTTTCTTTTTTGCCCATTCTTATTTATGAAACCTTATTTTTCATAATTGTGCTCATCCATCATTCCAATATTAATATCAGCCGTAATTTCGATTACTTGTACAGAAAATTATTTTCTTCTCCTTTGATGCACCGTATTCATCATTCAGATAAAAAGGAGGAAACCGATACTAATTATGGTTCTGTATTCAGTTTCTGGGATCGGCTTTTTATGACGTATAAAAAAGAAGCCAGCGGTGAAATTGTTTTCGGGGTAAAAAAGTGATGAATGCTATTTATCCAATTGCGGTTTTAGTTGTGTGTATGCCCAGGCTGTAAAAGGTAAAAGTATCAGTAGGAAGATAGCCCACCAACAACTGGTTAGCAGCCATACTGTGGCTACTAATAAAACTAAATAAAGCATATAGCCGAAAAGAAGAATACCGGTGAGTACAGAGTCATAATGGTCATTATGATTAGTTTTTTTCCAGGTAAATAGTTTAACCGGTATGTAAAGTGGTAAATGAATAAGATAGCCAACTGCAGCAGGAATTGATAGTATCAGCCATTTAATTAAGGGAGGCTTTATTTCAAGTAATTCTTTTTGTTTTTGTTTATCCTGTTTTGGTATTTCAAAAACCAATTGTTCCAGTTGTTTTTGTAATTGGTTATTAAAAGATTGATGACGCATGCCATCTGCTTCAGTGAGATTAATATTTTCTTTAATGATAGGCGAACCAAAATTTAGAAAAATATTTTTGCCAAACCTCCTGAACGAACTGTAATTAATACCGACTGGTATTACCTGTAACAGAATATTTTCTTCCCATGCTTTTATCGCCAGTCTTGCTGTCCCTTTTTTTAGCGGACGAAGATGCCATTCATTAATACATTTTCCTTCACTGAAGATTGATATTATCCCTTTATTTCTGAAGATATTGATACAGGCTTCAAATGTTTTATAATTTTCTGAGAGATTTTCTACTCCTTCGCTGGTGCGATAGACGGGTAATATTTTTAAAGCAGACAGAATCCGGATAATAAAAGGGTTTTTAAAAACATCACCTCTTGCAAGTGACCATACAGGTTGTTCAAATAACGTATCAAGTATAACAGAGTCCAGAAAAGAATTGGGATGATTACATGCCAGTAAAACGGGGCCTTTGATTTTTAATAAATCAGGTTGGTTGATGAGTATTTTCCGGCAAAAAAACTGGATGGCTATCCGGGCTATAAATTTAATACAACTGTACAGCACCAATTAATTTTGGTGAATATAGTAAGAATTGCCAGACGATGTACAGGACCCTGATCCATCGCAGTTGACGCAACGGCAGTTAAATCAAGGCTTTGGAGCTGGTAACAAAGGCTAAAATCTCTCTCATAGGATGATCGGTTCTACAGGTTATTTCTCTTATCTTTGCTCCCCCGAAAATAAAACCCTTCGGGACTATTTTAAATGTTTGAAAACATAATTAGAAAACAACTAAACGCTGATGAACAGGAGACTGGTTCTGATCCGGTTGAGACCGGAACGGAAGTAGCTACAGCGACAACAACTGCACCTGTCGAAGATTCCAGCTCTGTTGGAATAGAGGAGGCAACTCCAAAGAAGTCTGCTTATGCACCTGAAACACCTCATGATGATTTTGATTGGAGTGTTGACAAACGTAACATTACATCTTACACAAAAGAAGAAAAAGAAAAGTATCATACCGTGTATGACAACACTTTTGTGCAACTGAATGATGGGCAAATGATGAAAGGTACTGTGGTTGGTTTAACTAAAACTGACGTGGTACTGAACATTGGCTTTAAAAGCGATGGTCTGATTTCTCTGAATGAATTCCGTGACCTTCCGAACCTCGCTGTAGGTGACGAAGTGGAAGTAATGATTGTTGAAAAAGAAGACAGAGATGGACATCTTAACCTTAGCCGTCGCCAGGCTCGTATTACCAGGGCATGGGAAAGAATTGTAGAAGTTCACAAAACCGGTGAAGTTATCACTGGTATTGTTACTTCTAAAACAAAAGGTGGGTTGATCGTTGATGTATTCGGAATGGAAACATTCTTACCGGGTTCACAAATTGATGTAAAGCCTGTAACAGATTACGATCAGTTTGTAGGAAAAACAATGGAATTTAAAGTAGTTAAGATCAACGAGACTATTAAGAATGCTGTTGTATCTCACAAAGCCCTTATCGAAAGCGATATTGAAGCTCAGAGAGCAGAGATCATGAGTAAACTGGAGAAAGGACAAGTACTGGAAGGAACTGTGAAGAACATCACTGACTTTGGTGCCTTCATGGATCTGGGTGGTCTCGATGGTCTGCTGTATATCACCGACATTTCATGGGGTCGTATCTCTCACCCAACTGAAGTATTGAAATTGGATCAGAAGATCAATGTAGTAGTACTTGATTTTGATGACGAGAAAAAACGTATCAGCCTTGGTCTGAAACAACTGACACCGCATCCATGGGATGTGTTGGCAGAAAACATTGCTGAAGGAAATATTGTGAAAGGTAAAGTAGTGAATATTGAAGACTACGGTGCATTCCTCGAAATTCAGCCTGGTGTTGAAGGTCTGGTGCATGTATCAGAAATTACCTGGGCAAATACACCTATTAACGCTAAAGAATTCTTTAAGTTAGGGGATGAGCATGAAGCTAAAGTGGTAACATTGGATAAGGCAAGCCGTAAAATGAGCCTGTCTATCAAACAACTTTCTTCAGACCCATGGAATGATATTGAAACAAAATTTGCAGAAGGAAGCAAGCATACAGGGTTGGTGAAAAACATTACTAACTATGGTGTGTTTGTAGAATTGGCAGCAGGTATCGGTGGTATGATTCATATCAGCGACCTCAGCTGGCTGAAGCGTTTTAATCATCCGGGTGAATACTCTAAAGTAGGAGCCAATATTGATGTGATCATTCTTGGTATAGACAAAGAAAGCCGCAAACTGCAATTGGGACATAAACAATTGGAAGAAGATCCCTGGAATTCTCTGCAGGATACATTTGCCATCGGCAGCCTGCATGAAGGTACTGTAAGCCGCAGAGATGATAAAGGTGCTACTGTTCAGTTATCTTATGGCCTGGAAGGATTTGCTCCTAACCGTCACCTTGCAAAAGAAGATGGCAAGAGCATTGGTGCTGATGAAACTGCTCAGTTTATGGTTATCGAGTTTGACCGCAATGAAAAAAGAATTGTGGTATCTCATACCCGTATCTGGGAGCAGGGCAAAGTAGAAGAAGCTGAAGCAGTGAAAAAAGAAGCAAGAGTGGAAGCTGATAATACAAGAAAAGCCGTGAAGACTGTTCAGAGCAAAGTAGAGAAAGCTACTCTTGGCGATCTGGGTGTGCTGGCCGATTTAAAGAAGAAAATGGATGGTGCAACAGAAGATGCCCCGGCAACTGAAGAGGCAAAGGATTCTTCAGCAGAAGCAACAGAAGAGGCAAAGCCTGAAGCCGAATAAAAATTACAGCATTTTATAATCTTAAAACCCTCCTTTACCCGGAGGGTTTTTTATTACATATATTTTTTTGTGTTATTTAAATCTGAAAGCCCGATATTATTGTATATATCCATTCACCGTTTTTTCCGGGTTTGTGTCCTCTTTTTTTTTCATCAGATTTTCCGTTTCTGGCGATTGAAAAGAAGGATTCGGCTATTTTTCCTGAAGACCTGAATCATAATCATAAATTTGCCTGACGATGAGGAAAATACGGTAAAATGACAAAAAACTACGAAAATATTTTTCAAAAAAATAAGCAAAAACTTGCAAAGAATAATAATTCACAGTAGTTTAGCATCCTATCTCCGATAAAGACCGTTACCCGATTTCCTAAGAATTTCCTACCAAACGAAAATCCCCTTTCCTGAAGACCATTTACAATACCCTGATTTATTTCAGTGTAGTTGATTGTTTATCAGCAGGATGCTGTGAATAAAATTAAGAATTAAAGTAAAAACTTCAGTATGAAAACAAAAGTCTACCCGGTAGGGCTTAAGAATGTGGTCAAGTTTCTTTTAGTTTGTATCGCTTGCTGGCTGATGCCTTCCATTGCAAAAGCCGATACGCCGATCCCAACAGGAATAGTTACAAACTATAATGCTGCCTTACAAAGGCTGACATTGAATGTGAATTGGTTCTGGACTTCCCAAGCCAGTAATAAATATATTGGTGCGGCAGTGTTTGCGGACCTGAACGGGGATGGAATTACTCCAACCCTTTTCAGTAATCCTGCAACTTATACCAGTGGAGGTAATCCATTCCCTGCCGGTTTACAGGCAAGAGATGAGTTTCTTGGGCAATTAGCTATTTCAAATATTGAGGGTAGTGCTACTTCCTCAATGTTTCCCGCTATTATAGATAATACCGACAATGGCGTAGCATCCGGTGTATCTGGAGTAACTCCCACTACTGCAAGAATGTTGTTTCCTTATGGGGCTAATTCGATAGCAGTAGTAAATGCAAGTGGTAATGATAACGGCAGTTTTACCCTGACATTTAATAATCTAACTGTTGCTCCTACCCAAATATGCGTAATATTATATGATCCGCATTCACCATTTACAGCGACCGGTGGTCACTCAGTGGTCAGTGCAGGGCCTGATCATAATACAGACAACTCACTAGAAGATGGAAACAGTGCTGGCACAGTAAGTTGCACCGGTTTAGTAAATCTTAATTGTGCTATTAATAAAACTGAAGCAGCTTGTCAGACCCAGGCGGCTATTAATGCATCTTATGCTGCATGGTTATCATCTGCTACTGCTTCTGGATGCAATGGTATTTTGACAAACAATAGTACCGGAGCTCCCAGTGCTACCGGCGGTTCGAAAACAGTAACATTTACATACACACAAAGTGGTTGTAGCAATCAGGCTGCCGTTACCACATGCACGGCAACTTTTACTGTACTCCCTTGTAATACACCTCCACCTCCCGCTTATAATCCGGATATTAATGTTACTTATATAAATGTACCTGTATCGGGTAATGTGCAAACCAATGACGTTGTTCCGTCAGGAACCGCATATGGAACACCTGTTCCTTTGGCCGGTAACCCGCCAGGCGGAACTATTACCATGAATTCAAATGGTACTTACAGTTTTGTATCTCCTAACGTAGGTGTTTATCGCTACAATGTACCGGTTTGTGTTCCAGGACAAGCTGCGCCTTGCCCTATGACATTATTGACCATCACCGTAATGGGACCAAATATAAATAACAATCCACCGGTTGCTAATACCGACATTGCCACCACCAGGCTCAACACTGCAGTTACTTTAAAGAGCCTGGCAAATGATTATGCCGGTAACCCGGGGGGAACCTTAAATCCGGCAAGTGTTGTAGTTACGGTTAATCCGTTACACGGTACAACTACGGTAAACGGAACGAACGGTGATGTTACTTATACACCTGCAGCAGGTTACAGCGGTAATGATACACTTACCTACAGGGTTTGCGACAACACTACACCAACGGCATTGTGTGCCACCGCCCTACAGATCATTACCATCAAACCTGCCGGTGCGCCCAACTCCACCATGGCAGCAGATGATTATGTATTTACTTTTATAAATACTGCAGTGTCGGGCAATGCCATGACCAATGATACCGATCCGGAAGGCAATACACAAATAGTAACGGCTCAAACAACAACAATAGCAGGAAAAGGTACGCTTGTGCTTAACTCAAACGGCACTTTCACCTTCACTCCTGTTTCAGGCTTCAGCGGCCCCGTTAATTTCCCTTACACAACAACGGATAATGGTTCACCAGCTGCATCTGCAAGTGCTACCATTTATGTTTTAGTGAGCCCTGCTCCCCCGCCTCCTCCTCCTCCATGTCCAATAGGAGGCGTAAATTTGGGTAACCTTACTAATCATCTTTTTGTATTCACTGATGGTAATGATAAAGCAAACTGGCAGAGTTCTTCAAAAGGATATATTGGAGATGTATCAATTGATGGCATTCAGGCTGATGAACAAACTTCTGGCTCCTTTGCTTATGCCGGTACTATTCATACAAACAGTTCCACATTGGATCAGTGGCAGAATATTGTAGATAATAACCCTGGCCAGGCATTTGCCTCATTGAATCAAACAACCAGGTTAGCCAATCTCGAAAGCGATTTGAATAATGCGTTTACTCAAATTAATTCGCTAACTGTAACTTCTGGATATAATGGAATCAATCCAACATCATTGAACGGATTGAATACACAGAATGGAATTGCTGAAACAATTGTAATCAATGTAACCAGTGGATTTTCGATCTCATCTAAAATTTATATTACTGGTGATGCAAGTGATGTATTCATCTTTCGCTGGGATACGGATGCTAACTTTAGCAATGGTTATGACGGCGAAGTTAAATTTCAAAGTGGCGGGGCACTTGTTCCGCTTGGAAACTTAAAACCTTCAAATTTCATTCATGTTGCCGGAGATATTAGTGCAAGTGGTGGCGGTAGTAATCCCTCCGCTCCATACCCCCAGGGGCCCCGTACAAATAATGGAATGGGTGCTTTAATTAACGGAGGGTCTGATTTTAGTGGTGGTGGGTTTTTTACCGGGTATTGGCTTACCACAGGTAAACCATCAGATAGAAAAACAAGTAGTTTAAGTAATGCAATATTTGTGGGTGGATGGTATTCATCTACTACATATTTCAGCATGACTTCCGGAACAAGCGGTGTTCATGTTGCACCTCCTGCTTGTATTGATCCCCCGGTAACCAATCCAGACTTTAATTCAACATATGTGAATGTACCAGTACCGGGTAATGTAAGCACCAATGATAAAGTACCAGCAGGAACAACCTATGGTACAACACCAGCACTGGTGAGCAGCCCTGCGGGCAGTACACCGGTATTGACAATGAACAACAACGGAACTTATAGTTTTGTGACCAATACACCAGGTGTATATACCTATAATGTACCGGTATGTGTACCTGGCCAGGCGGCTCCTTGTCCGACGACAGCACTGGTGATTACTGTACTCGATAACAATACTAATACCAATGCTCCTGTAGCCAACGTAGATATTGCTACTACAAATATTAACACAGCAGTTACATTAAAAACACTGGCTAATGATGCGGCAGGAAATGCCACAACAGCATTGGTGCCAGCAAGTGTAACGGTCACTGTAAACCCATTAAATGGAACTGCAACAGT
>JBKJIX010000141.1:0-12793 GCA_046598205.1 Chitinophagaceae bacterium | reverse complement strand
GCAAAACTACTACTGTTACTTTATCAAAAGAGACCTGAACGACCTTTGGCGCTTTGTAAACAGACGACTTGAGAAATGGTGCAAATGGAACAAGCGGATGAATTTGTACAAGAGCCGAAGATGGCTCAATACACTGTACAAGTTGCAGCCCGGTTTGTTTGCACATTGGAGCGTATGCCCGGCTTACTAATTGCCAACACCATCTTGAAGAGCCGTATGAATCGAGAGGTTCACGTACGGTTCTGTGAGGAGCAGGGGGTGAAATCCCCCTTGCTTACTCGACTACCTGCTGGCCTTTCTGTCTGCACTTTTTTTCTCCAATTTCTTTATTCTAGCAGATAAATCATTCCTTTTTTTCTGGTATTGCTTCCATTAATAAAGTATATGCATTGTTTAATGCTTTGCCGCCTTCACGTTGCCCTTTATAATGGCCGAGGCGAACAATTACTAAATCATGCGAAGGAATAATTGTTACAGATTGTCCACCTGCACCCAGCATCATATATGCATCTTTCGGAATAGGAAGACGACCATCTCCGTTTATCCAAAATAAACCACCATAGATAGGTCGTCCATCTGCTACCCAGGGCTCCGCAAGGGTACTTACAAATTTTGTAAAACCTGCAGGCAAAATTCGTTCAGCATTCCAAATACCATCCTGTAAATAAAGATTACCTAATCTTGCCCAATCACGGGCCGAAGCGAACTCGTAGCCTTGTGTTAAAAAATTCCCATAAGGGTCAGTCTCCATCACCATAGTTCGAACGCCAATTTTATTAAACAACTCCTTTTGTGGAAAGCGGTGATAATTTTCACCCTTGCCTTCTATTCCTAAACGATTTAGATAATTTGTAAGTACGGGATCACAATTGCGGTAACGACCAACACTATTTGGCAGCCATTGTTGAGGTAGATTAGCAGCATACTCAAATGAATTTATTCCACCGGTATACAGATATAAATGATCCGGGTATCCTCTTGAAGTATCGTAGTCCGGGTCTTGTGGTGCTCTGCAATACAAACCGCTCGACATATGCATGATGTCCTTGATTCTAATCCTGGCTCGTCCGTCACCCTTGCCTTGCCATTGAGGAATGGGCGCAGGTTGTTCCAATGTATATACTCCCTGACGAATTAGTATCCCCATTAAAGTGGCTGAAAGGCTTTTACCCATTGACCAACTTTCCAAAGCTGTATTTTTATTGATTCCATTGGCGTACTGTTCGCCAATAATTCTGCCTTTGTATGTTACTACAAAAGCTGCTGTTAGTGCTTCGGCTGGTGCAAATGCAGAATCTATTGCCTGCTTTATTTTGTTCATGTCAATGTTAGAAGGCATGTTTGTACCTGGCAGCATATCTCCCATTGGCCATGGTGTGGTAGCAGCGTATGGCAGGTTACGGGAAATTTTTACAGGGTTAAAGTATAGCGAATTTTTTCCTTCGGGCAAACAAACACAACCCTGATCGCCGGTATAAATTGCAGTTCGGGTAACTCCATTAGGCAGCATAATAGAGACAGTTTTCTTTTCATAATCTATGATTGGCTTTCCAACCTTGGCTCTTTCTGAGTATGGTGCCGTAAAATAACCAACGTTCTCCGCGGCAAATTCGGGTGTTAACCCTGTGATGAAAATAGCTGAACACATAATTTTTGCATAGCCCGCAGTATTGTGCGAAAGTGCATCACCTGGTGGTGCTTTGTACGTTGTCTTTAATTCAAGTTCAGCAGCACGAGCCAACATTTTACTTCTCTCTTCTGCTGTCATAACCTGGGCTGTGCTAATCAGTCCGCTTAAGAGAAACGAAGCCAGTAAGTAAATTTTAATTATTTTTTTCATTTTAAGTTTTTTGTCTGTTGAGAAAAGCCTGCCCGAAAATTTGAACGGTGTTGCTATAGGCCAACGTTTGTATTGTCGTAAGTTCTTGTTCCAAATTTAATTAATTTTCAATGCAAAATTGAACAAATGATTCTATTACTGTAACAGGATACTTAGCAAATGCTGATACTTCGAGAAGCTCATTAGCGAACAGCATCCCGCCGAACCGGGATGCTGCAAATAGCCGAATAGAATTGATGCAGCACAAGAGCACACCGGGTAAAGCTCGGTGTAAACTTGCAACAGGCGGTTACCCTTCGATAAACTCAGGGTAGTACTACAGGTTGGGTTAAATATTCCTTCGGCAGGCTCAGGGCTAAAACCCTTTCTTTTCTTTCTTCTTCCCCGCATTCTTTACATACTTTTCTAACCAGCTAAACTGTTCATTCAGCATGTGCAGAATATTTTCACGGCCCTGGTAGCCGTGGCTCTCGTAAGGGAGGCTTACATATTTAACGGTGCCACCATTTCCTTTAATGGCATTAAACATTCTTTCGCTTTGTATAGGAAAAGTACCGGTGTTATTATCCATTTCTCCATGTACCAGCAGGATAGGGGTTTTTATTTTATCAGCATTACTAAATGGACTCATGGCATTGTACAAGTCAGGGGCTTGCCAGTAAGTACGATCTTCATTTTGAAAACCAAATGGCGTTAAGGAACGGTTATAAGCTCCGCTGCGGGCAATACCAGCTTTAAAGAGTTTGGTATGTGCTAAAAGATTGGCAGTCATAAATGCACCATAGCTATGTCCACCAACGGCCACCCTGTCTTTATCACCTACACCCATTTGATCCAACACATTTATGGCGGCTTCTGCATTCATCTTCAGCTGGTCTATAAAATTATCATTTGGTTTTGCCGCAGGCTGCTGCGCATTGTCTTTGCTGGTGGCCACAATCGGCATCTCCGCATTGTTAAGCACTGCATATCCTTGTGTAACGTAAAAGATTGCTGTTCCCCAATTAAGCAAAGTAAACCGGTGTTCGCTACCACGGATCTGAGCTGCATCCGCAGCCGAGTTATATTCAGCAGGATAAGCCCAGATGAATACAGGCAGTTTGCCATCCCTTGTTTTGTTATAGCCTTTAGGTAAATACAAATCACCAGTCAGGTCAACACCATCAGCTCTCTTGTATCTTATTTTTTCTTTTGTTACCCCTTCTAATTGCGGATAAGGATTAGTGAACTGGGTAAGTTGCCGGTCTGCAATTTTTGCTTTTCCACCGGATCCTGCGGACAGGTTTTTTATCCAATAGTTAGGCACTACCGTTTCACTTTCTTTTCTTGTAAGCACTTCTAATTTATCCGCATTCAATACTTTCACGATGTTTTCAAAAAAGCCTTCGTTGCTGCGCCAGAGAATGTCAGTTTTTTTAGTGCTAATATCAAAAGTGGCAAGAAAAGGCAGGTCGCCTTTTGGTGAACTACCGGTTGGATTATTCATCAGTAGTTTATTTCCATTATCAATCAATTTTATTACCTCACGACCCCATTGATTTTTTTCTGTAACAGGATTACCCGGATTGGAATACGCATCGGTAGTATTTCTTTCCATCAGTTTTTCTATATCACCGGTGGAAGGGTTGTAGCGGCTCGTTTGTGTTTGTTGTTTTCCGGTCAGGCCTTCAAACACCAATGCAAAATTTGCATTGCCCCATGCAATACCACGGAACCGCATTTTTGTTTTTAGCAATTGTCTTGGTTCTGTGTTAAACGGTGCAGGTAAAGCATACACAGCATCATGATAATCAATATTTTTTTTAATAAAACCGCTATCTAATGGCATACACCAGATGATAGTAGCCGGTTCATCATCTCTCCAATCGAAACTACGGGGTACCATCTGCACATTATCATTACCACTTGGTGCTGTTTCTGCCGAAGGAAGGTCAGCCATTTGCTTTACGGGTTTTCCATTCATATCGGCGATAAATACATTGGAAGGAAACCCTTGCGCAGGAACGGTATAAGAAAATGGTTTTTTCAAAGTACGAACAATCATATATTTTTTGTCTGGCGAAATATTGATACTGCTGTAAATAGCAGGTGAACCGATTTTTGTTTCCGTACCATTTACATTTCTTACTAATTGTGTGGTGGCATAAAACTCGTATAGCTGTGCATCATACGGACTTTTAATAAGATCCTGGAACGTAGGACGGGGAGAAGCCTTGCCATAATTTTCCTGTGTGGTAGGGCCTTTTGGCATAGCAGGCTTAGGCGGTGCGGCTGAAGCTGGTTTAATGGCAGTACGGTATAATAAAGTACTTGCATCATACCATTGATAGCCTTCGGTAATTACATTCAATGCTGTCTTATTTACTTTCATTGCTTTTTGAGTAGCCACATCTATTACATAGAGGTCAATAGTACTGCTGGTAGTTTGCGTAAAAGCAATTTTTTTATCGTCGGGACTCCATGAAATACTACCGGCATATAATGGAGAAGGAAGACCAGTAATTTTTAAATCCTTACCAGCCGCAATATTTCTAAGAAAAAGGTTATTGATAAAAGTCTGACGGCTTGGTGAATAGTTGGCCGGGTTGATACGAAGACCTGCAATTTTTAATTCAGGCCTGGCCAGTTCTTCCACTGATGGATAACTGTTGGCTTCTGTAAACAACATCCATTCGCCTTTATCATCCACACTTACTCCCGGTGTAGGTTTAGCCATCAGCATATCTGCAATGTCTTTTGGCGGCATTGTATATCCTGCATCGTCCTGTGCTTTTACAGTAATAACAGAAAGTAAAAAGAAAACTAAAAGAACGGGGGAGAAGCGTTTGATTGACATGGTAGAAAATTTAGTTGTTCAAGTTAAGCAAGTAATAGCTTTTGAAAAAGCCGCTGGTGGAAAAACTTTTAAGTGATGAACTGCTGATTCTTTTTACCGAAAGGATAAAGACATCAACTAAATCTGCCAGCGACACAGTGATATTAAAAGCAGTAATGATGTGAATATAAAGTTAGTAAGCTGATATACAGGAGGATTAGTTATGGCTTTATATAAACTTTTCCATCTTTCATCACCATTTTTATTTTCCTTATATTTTTCATATCGGTTGATGGGTCGCCTTCAACTGCAATAATATCTGCGAGTAATCCCTTTTTTATCCGTCCGATTTTATTACCATATCCAAACACATCTGCGTTGATGGATGTAGCAGATTTTAATACATCCATTGGCTTCATACCGTATTCTACCATCAGTTCCATTTCTCTTGCATTATTACCATGAGCATATACTCCTGCATCACCACCCATGCAAATAGTAACACCAGCCTGTAATGCCAGTTGAAAACTTTTTTTCTTGCCTGTTATACTTTTTGGTTCAGGATCAATTCCTTTTTTCCATCCCCGGTATTGCTGTATTGCATCGCCTGCTGCAAGAGTAGGGCAGAGGGCTACTCCTTTTTCTTTCATCAGTTTAAAAACTTCTTCCGTGCCATTATCTCCGTGTTCGATAGTGGATACACCTGCATTAACAGCCCTTTTCATTCCTTCGGCTGTTGTGGCATGAGCTACTGTTTTTCTGCCACTGCTTACTGTATTACCAACAATCCAGACTAATTCTATATCACTGAAAGTGGGTTGTGCTTCACCATTCGGGCCATATCGGTAGTCTGCATATATTTTAATCAGGTCGGCGCCATGACCAATCTGTGAACGGATGGCTTTGCTGAGTTCTTCCAATCCAGCCACTTCTTCGGCACCCTGTGGCAGGTCAATATCGGGATTTTCGCTTTTGGGTCCGTAAGTTCCTTTTGCAACGATAGCCCTTGTGGCAACAATCATTCTTGGTCCGGGAATTACTCCTTTTTCAATTGCTTTTTTCAAGCCAGCATCATCATACATGGCACCTTCTGTTCCTAAATCTCTTACAGTAGTAAAGCCTGCCATCAATGTTGCTTTGGCATGATTGACGGCCCTTGCAGTTCTTTCAGCTCTTGATTCTTTCAATACCTGGTCATCCCAAGATGTTTCATTATATGGATGAAGAAAAAGATGTGAATGGCCTTCAATCAAACCCGGCAGTAGTGTCAGGCCTTTTAGTTCTACCACTTGTGTTTCTGCTGGTAATTTAAACATCATGGCACCGGCCTGTTCAATGGTATTGTTCTTTACCAGCACTACCCAACCAGTTTGCATAACAGTTCCATCAAAAACCCTGTCAGGCTTCAGAAGAACATATTTATCCTCAGTTTGTGCGTTGGAAAAAATGATTGCTGAAATAAATATCACCAGTAAAAAAGTTTTTCTCATACAAATAGTATTAATGGTTTAAAAGCACATCCTGAAAGTCCGATTTCTTTTTAAAAACACTATTAGCAAACGGGCAAAGTGGAATGATTTTTAAATTATTAGTTCTTGCATATTCAACAGCCGCCTGCACTAATTGATAGCCAACATTTTTGCCCCGCAACTCATCACTTACCTCTGTATGATCAATTATCATTTTGCCAGCGGCAGGCATGGTGTAGGTCATTTCACCCAGCTTGTTATCTTCATCACCAACAAAAAAAATTCCTTTGCCGTCATTTTTACTGTGTTGTATCTGCATAGCTGACATTATTTGTTTAGTTTCTTGAAATAATCATCTGTGAAATGGTCGTCAATCTTATTATAAAAATCAATAAGGATTTTTACTTTCTTTTTTATTCTTGGATACTGGTCAACGATTTTCCAGAAACCTTCGGAAGGGCTAAAGATATTCTGAGCAAAAGTATTGATATCATTCTCTATGCCTGATAAAGAATATTGGGTGAGAAAACCTTTTTTGCAAAGTGCTGTATCAAGGTCTTGTGATGACTCGTTGTTTCGAATTGCACCAACACCATTTTCAGGATCGTTGTAATCAAAATCCTTGATATTGGCTTTCTTCCATTCCTTTTCATTTATAAAGGAAGGATGATTTCGGTAAAGGATACTTGAGTATTCATGATGAAAAGTCTGCTCAAGATACAGGTCAGAATAGCCAGTTCCTGTTCCGTCGTCGGTAAGGTATAATGCGTCGGTAGAATTGGTGCCGCCATAGCCAACATCATAAAATGAAATTGATTTAAGAAAATAAATAGCTTTTAAATCTTTTTGAAGTGCAGCTGCCGGATATTTTTTGAGGGCTTTCACTATAATTTCTTTACATCGCTGGATTTCTGCATTGTCAATCAGTTCACCATTTGCATTGATAGGGGCTACTTGCCACGAAACAGGAAAGATGGTTGCAGAGTACCTGAAGCTGATAAGGATGCCTTTTATAGTAGTATCAGCCGGGCTACTTTGGGAAAAAATGGGGAGACCGATAAAGGAAAGAGCAACGGTGGCCAGTAATTTCATATCAGGTTGCTTGGTTTTTAGCGGTGTAGTGCAAAGTAAATCTAAAAATAATTGGCGAATCTTATCATTTGCCTTTATATTTGCAACGTAATGAAACAACAAATTAACAATACATGGTGGTGGCATACAACTCTAAGGGGTCTGTAATGTCATAACTATATTGTTTAAATATATGCAGGCCCCGACAGAAGTGTTCGGGGCTTTTTAATACCCCAACCCCTTCCTTCGGTAAACTCTGGAGGGGCTTTGGTGAACTAAATTTGAAGTTTTCTGGTGGCTTTGGATATAATGAAATTTTAAAAAATATTATTAACTACAAAATTAAGTTCCCCTTAAGGGGACAGGGGCATGAGAAAAATAGAAATTACTACAACCTGTAAAAGAATGCTGGCAGATGTGTTTACACCTGTGGGTATCTACCTGCGGTTGCGGGACAGGTTTAGGGATACGATACTGCTTGAGAGTACCGACCATCATTCGTCGGAGAACAGTTATTCTTTTATTTGCATCAATGCCATAGGTGGGATGGAGATAAGCACTAAGGAAAATGTTGAGTTTAAATTGCCGGGGCAAAAGCCGGAGAAAATTGGGTTGAATAATACCAATGAGGTTCCGCAACTATTGTGGAATTTTATGCAAAAATTTGATATACAGAAAAGTGAAACCAAAGAAGCGAAATTTGCACAGGGCTTATTTGGCTATACAACCTACGATGCTGTGGAGTTCTTCGATACTGTAAGTCTCGCCACTCGTAACTCAAAACTCGAAACTATTCCCTTGATGCGATACCGGCTGTACCAGTATGTTATTGCTATTAATCATTTCAAGGATGAATTATTTATCTGCGAGAATAAAGTAGCTGGCGTTGACAGCGATGTGCAGGTTGTGGAGTCGTTGATAAGAAGTAAAGACGTTCCTGTTTATCCGTTTAGTACAAAAGGCCAGGAAACCTCCAACATGAATGATGAAGAGTATAAAGAAATGGTGAAAAAAGGAATTGCAAGTTGCCACCGTGGGGATGTATTCCAGATTGTATTAAGCAGAAGGTTTCAGCAACAATTTATCGGCGATGAATTTAATGTGTACAGGGCTTTGCGGAGTATAAATCCCTCCCCATATTTATTTTTCTTTGATTATGGCGATTATAAACTGATGGGCTCATCTCCCGAAGCACAGTTAGTGATTCAAAATGGTAAGGCTGTCGTTCACCCGATTGCAGGAACATACAAAAGAACCGGCGATGATGATGCGGACAGAGAAGCGACTGAGCGGTTACTGAAGGATGTAAAAGAAAATGCTGAACATGTTATGCTGGTTGATTTGGCAAGAAATGATTTAAGCCGTCTTTGTGATGAAGTGCAAGTAACACATTACCGGCAAGTGCAATATTTTTCCCATGTTATTCACCTCGTAAGCGAGGTAACAGGTAAAGTAAGAGAAGTAAGTAATCCGTTTGAATTGGTAGCCAAAACATTTCCCGCAGGAACATTAAGTGGCGCACCAAAATTTAAAGCTATTGGATTGATTGACTCGTATGAGCCAACAGCAAGAAGTTATTATGGCGGGGCCATTGGCTTTATCGGATTTGATGGCAGTTGTAATCATGCTATAATGATACGGACATTTTTGAGCAGGAATAATACATTGACATACCAGGCAGGCGCAGGAGTGGTGGCTGCCAGTAATCCGGAAAGTGAATTGCAGGAAGTGAATAATAAGTTGGGGGCATTAAAAAAAGCAATTGACCTCGCAAAAGAAATTTAAGTATGAACCACATAGGCACATTTGAAGCATAGAAATACACACATAGGTAATACTATGTGAAACCCTATGTGCCTATGATTCTATGTGGTTCAAAAAAAGAAGTATGAAAATATTAGTATTCGACAATTACGACTCATTTACTTACAACTTAGTTCACTTAGTGGAGAAAATAACTCATACTAAAGTGGAAGTATATCGTAATGACCAGATAGCATTAGAAAAGGTGAAAAACTTTGATAAAATTATTTTATCTCCAGGTCCGGGTATTCCTGAAGAAGCAGGATTGCTATTACCATTGATAAAGGAGTATGCTTCGACTAAATCTATTCTCGGTGTTTGCCTGGGACACCAGGCCATTGGTCAGGCTTTTGGTGGAACATTGGTAAATCTTTCAACGGTTTATCATGGAGTAGCAACACCGGTGGCAATTGATGAAACTAAAAAGTCCCCATTATTTGAAGGGTTGCCGTCTACATTAGACGTGGGTCGTTACCATAGCTGGATTATTGCAGAAGAAGATTTTCCTGCTGAACTGGAAGTGACAGCAAGGGATGAGAATGATTATATCATGGCATTGCAGCATACGAAGTATGATGTGCAGGGTGTACAATTTCACCCGGAAAGTGTGCTGACACCGGATGGAGAAAAGATTTTGAGGAATTGGTTGAGCCATCATCCCCTGAAGGGGAGTAAGGCATAACTCTTTAGTAATCTAAAATTCCCCTTTAGGGGATAGGGGTATGAAAAAGATTTTACAATATTTATTCGAACACAAAACCTTGTCGAAGGAACAGGCAAAGGAAGTGCTGGTTAATATCGGCAAGGGAAATTATAATGAACATGAAGTAACGGCCTTCATGACCGTTTATCTGATGCGGAGCATAACAATTGAAGAATTGCAGGGCTTCAGAGATGCATTGCTGGAATTATGTGTGAAAGCAGACTTGAGTGATTACGATACCATAGATATTGTCGGTACCGGTGGTGATGGAAAGAATACGTTCAATATTTCAACACTCAGCTGTTTTATTGTAGCTGGTACAGGGCAAAAAGTAGCGAAGCATGGTAACTATGGTGCATCATCCATCAGCGGAGCAAGTAATGTGATGGAACAGTTAGGTTATAAGTTCAGTAATGACAATGACAAACTGAATAAAGAAATTGACGAAACAAATATTTGTTTTTTACATGCGCCATTATTTCATCCGGCATTAAAAACAGTCGGGCCAATAAGAAAGAACCTGGCTATGCGGACTTTCTTCAATATGCTGGGGCCAATGGCAAACCCTGTGCATCCGAAATACCAGTTGGTAGGAGTGTACAGTTTGGAAATGGCAAGAATTTATAATTATTTATTACAACAAACAGAGAAGGCATTTACAATTATTCATAGCCTGGATGGGTACGATGAAATATCGTTAACTAATGATACCAAAGTAATAACAAATGAAGGTGAACGAATAATGACACCGGAACAATTGGGTAAACGAATGGTGTCGCCGGAAGATATAACCGGCGGAAACAGTGTAGAAGAAGCAGCAAAAATTTTCACCACCATATTAAAAGGCGAAGGAACCTGGGCACAAAATGCGGTGGTGCTGGCAAATGCAGCGATGGCATTAAATTGCACCGGTAACTATAAAACCTACGATGCTGCTTACAATGCAGCTGTGGAGAGCCTGGAAAGCGGAAAGGCGAATCAATCATTACAAAACTTGATTTCAATACAATGAGTGATATTTTAGAAACAATTGTAGCAGTAAAACGAAAAGAAGTAGAGAAGTTAAAACCGATGAGCAGCATCGAACGGTTTGAAAAGGATGGTTTTTTCTGGCAGATAGCGAACCGTTCATTGGTAACACATTTATTGCTGCCGGGAAGTACAGGCATTATTGCAGAGTTTAAAAGAAAAAGCCCCAGCAAAGGTTGGTTTAAAACAAAAGAACTGGAAGTAGAGCCGGTAGTAGTCTCATATAATAAACATGCGGCCGGTATTTCTGTTTTGACCGACGAAGCATTTTTCGGTGGTGATTTGGATGATTTGATACAAACAAAAGTGGTGACGGATATCCCGGTGCTGCGCAAAGATTTTATTATTGATAAATGGCAGATTGCCGAAGCAAAGGCTTTTGGGGCAGATGTGATTTTATTAATTGCGGCTTGTTTAACAAAAGATGAAGTAAAAGAATTTGCTGTTTATGCGAATAGCATTGGATTGGAGTCTATACTTGAAGTGCATAACGAAGAAGAGTTGGGGCATTGTTGCGATGAAGTGAGTATGGTGGGAGTGAACAATCGTAACCTGAAAACGTTTGAAGTGAGTATTGATACATCGCTTCAATTGATTAATAAAATACCGGCGGGTAAACCGGCGATTGCTGAAAGCGGTATAAGTACCGTAGAAACGATACAGCAATTGAGAGAAGCAGGGTTTAAAGGATTTTTGATTGGCGAAACCTTTATGAAGCAAGAAGATCCGGGAAAGGCATTTGAAAATTTTGTAAATAAACTGTCCACAGATGAACGCAAATAATCGCAGATTATTAGTAAATAAAATGAAAATACCATAATGAACTATTTTGATACTTATCTGTGTCTATCAGTGTTCATCTGTGGACAAAACAAAACAATATGAATATAAAAGTGTGTGGCATTACCGACATGAAACAGCTGCAACAGTTGGACGGACTGGATATTGATTTTGCAGGCCTGATATTTTATAAAGAATCACCAAGATATATTGGTGAGAAAATCTCTGGGAAGGAGTTGAAAAAGGCTGACCTTGATTTAAAGAAAATTGGTGTATTTGTAAACCCTGAAATGATAGAGGTACTGGATGCCATTGATGAGTATGGCCTGGATGTGGTGCAATTGCACGGTGATGAAACTGCTGAAATGTGTGAAGACCTGAGCAGCGAAGTGGAAGTGATAAAAGCTTTTCGGGTAACCGACGGCTCTGATATAGATAAAATGGTAGCGCCGTATGATGCAGTATGTGATTATTATTTATTTGATACCGGTGGTTATATTTCCCCCCTCGGGGGAGGTGAGGGGGCTTTTGGAGGTACGGGACAGCAATTTGACTGGACTATACTTTCAAAAGCCAAAATTGAAAAACCTTTCTTTTTAAGTGGTGGTATTGGTGTGGAAGATGCAGCGAGAGTAAAAACATTCAAACACCTTGATTTTTTTGGTGTGGATGTAAACAGCCGCTTTGAAAAAGAACCGGGAGTGAAGGATATGAGCAAGGTGTTGCAGTTTAAGATGGCGTTGAAGTGAACCCACCCCTGCCCCTCCAAGGAGGGGATGCTTCGCACAGCCCTCGCTTTGCGGAGAGTTTGACAGGAATGGGAAATGCCGACAATTATAGATTTAGAAACTTAGTGCTTTAGAACACATCCCCTCCTTGGAGGGGCGAATTGATGAGACTTTATACTTTGAAAAAACTGGGGTGGGTCAATATGAACAGAAAGATTATACCATACAACCCAAAGCTGAAAGAACTGGCAAAAAAGTTGCGACAGAACATGACCTTTTCAGAAGTAAAACTCTGGAATGAATTAAAGAATTGTCAGTTGATGGGATATGACTTTGACAGGCAAAGACCAATTGGAAATTATATTGTTGATTTTTTCTGTAAAGACCTTCAACTGGCAATAGAAGTGGATGGTATTACACACTTAGATGAAAAGGTGATTGAAAAAGATTTTATTCGACAGGAGGATATAGAAAGTTATGGGGTGATTTTTTTACGCTTTGATGCGTTGCTGGTAGTGAATAAAGTAGAAGCAGCGGTTAGAGAAATAAGGGATT
>JBKJIX010000075.1:0-10671 GCA_046598205.1 Chitinophagaceae bacterium | reverse complement strand
TTTACTTTCTGCCTTTAATGCGTCTTTATCTTTCTTTTCAAAAGGTTGTGAAAGAAGAGAAGATAATTCAGGCTTACCAGCATCTACCCAGGCGGTGTACCAGAAATCAGCAATCATCCTGGCAGAGTTCAATAATTGGTCATTGATGGTTTGACCAAGCAATTTGTTGTATGATTTGGCAAAAGCCGAAGTAAAAGATTTTACTTCCTTTCCCCGCCGCATCTGCGTTCTGAATTTTGTTGAGTCAACAAATTCTTTTGTCGCCTCAATTTCCTTCCCGAAAACATCCGGCAACAGCTTATGTGCCCTTCTGATGCAATCCCAAACCGATTGTTCAGGATTAGAGAGGTAGCTTGCTTTGTGATGACTGTACAAATTATATTGATCAATTTCAATTTCCGGTACCATACTTTCCCACAGGCTATGCAGGCCAGTTTGATTCGTCAGTTGCCCATCATAATTAAGAGAAGTATGTAATGGCACATTCGCATCGCCGATGTAATGAGCAAGGTCGGTTGCATAAAACAGGATGCTGTCTTTATTGCCAGAGCTGAATGCATCCGTCAATTTATTTTTCATTGTTATTATATGATACGGCACATAGCCATACTCCAGCAAACTGTCTTTAGTAAAAAGTTTTACCGCATCATCCCATTTAAAAGGCATTTTCCATGCGGCAGAATCGCCAAATGCTTCCAGGTCTATAAAATGTTTGGGGGCCTCTGTAGAATCCTGGTTACGGCGTTGGTCTGGCCGCCCTGCATTTTCTACCAGGTAATTCATGTTTTTGTAAAAAAAAGATTGCATAGGTTTCGGCAGCTCATACACCGCCAACTGGTGAATGGTCCGATGAACAAGAAAACCCCAGCTGCTGAAAAAAATTATAGCAAGTAATAAGATAGCCTGAGAAAAAAATCTGCGCATAATATTGTTTATATACCTCTGGTAAAGTTGGTTAAAAAAAGCAAGTCAAAAACCTTCATCATCCAATTCACAAATGCAGTTTACGCCAATATTCCTACCATTCGCCGATTTTTTATAGCTATACCGGCAGGACAACTATTTTTGCGTTTCAAATCAACATTTATGGCCTTACTGGAACTGCAAAATCTGAAGAAATATTTCGCCACCCAAAAAGCAGTGGATGATATCAGCCTGTCGGTAGAACGGGGACAAATATTCGGCCTTTTGGGACCCAACGGTGCCGGCAAAACCACCCTTATCCGGATGATAACCGGAATATTTTATCCCGATGAAGGCCAGATAATTTTTGATGGCAAAAAGTTTGACCCTATTAATGACGTAGAGCACATTGGATACATGCCGGAAGAAAGGGGCTTGTATAAAAAGATGAAGATTGGTGAACAGACAATGTACCTGGCACAATTAAAAGGATTGAGCAAGAGTGATGCATTAGCCAAAATCAAACAATGGTTTATCAAGTTTGAAATGGAAAGCTGGTGGAATAAAAAGGTAGAAGACCTGTCTAAAGGGATGAGCCAGAAACTCCAGTTTGTAATTACTGTTTTACATAATCCAAAACTTATCATCCTCGATGAGCCTTTCAGCGGTCTTGACCCGGTAAACAGTAATCTTATAAAAGATGAAATATTTAACCTCGCAAAAAATGGTGCGACTATCATTTTCAGTACCCACCGTATGGAGCAGGTAGAAGAAATCTGCGATCAAATTGCCTTGGTAAATAAGGGCACCAAAATATTAGATGGGACTGTAAAACAAATAAAGCAGGATTTCAAAGAAAATCTCTTTAGCATTGGCGCAGATCAAATGCCATCGCTTAATGGGAATGCCCCATTTGAAGAAGTTGGAACAAAAGGGGCTTCACATATTGTAAAAATAAAAGAAGGCAACCGGCCAAACGATGTGCTGCAATACCTGTTGCAAAACGGTGCTGCCATCAATTCATTTAATGAAATACTTCCTTCACTAAATGATATTTTCATCAAACTGGTAGAAGGAACCCCAACGGCCCGCCAGTTTCTCCAAAAGGAGTCCTTCGGATAAAAATATAACCACATTCAAACCAGCTAAACTATTCCTCATGCATAAAATATGGCTCATTATAAAAAGAGAATACCTGACAAGGGTCAGGAAAAAAACTTTTATCATTTCCACTTTATTGTTTCCACTGCTTTACCTGGCATTGATCTTTGGTATGGGATACATTGCTGATAAAAGTAAACAGAACCTTAATGTAGCTGTAATTGACTCATCTGGCTATTTTACAGAACAGGCATTAAACAAGCAAAACGATATTGACAATGGCTCTACTTTAGTCCTTATTAAAGACAGTGCCAAAAATGTAATAGCAGATTATAAAGCAGCAGGATATGATGGATACATTGTAATACCAGCAATAACCTGGCAATCAGCCCAAACAAATCCTCTTTTATTTAAAGCCAATAAATCTTATGGCGGAAGTTCAACTGCCGGATTGGAAGCAAAACTAAACCGCATTTGGGATGAAGTAAAAAATGAAAACCTCGGTATTGATGCGGAAAAAAGAAAAATACTGGCCGACAGCCGCATCAGCGTTTCATCAAGTAATATAAAAGACGAAAAAGCCAATGCCAAAACGGCTGAAGGCATTGCTTTTGCCTGTGGCTTTCTTATTTATCTGATCCTGCTTATTTATGGCTCGCAGGTAATGATGGGGGTAATGGAAGAAAAGACAAACCGCATTGCAGAAGTTATTGTTTCATCTGTAAAACCATTTCAGATGATGCTGGGAAAAATTCTCGGCATTGGCTTAGTTGCACTCACACAGTTTTTTTTATGGATTGTATTTGTTCTGATTGTTTACAACGTTGGTAAGGCAACCGGCGGTGGCGGTATAGCCAATGCAATGGTGGGCAATATGCAACAAATGTTTTCGAGTGTAGATGTGCCGTTGATATTATTCTGCTTTGGATTCTACTTCCTGGCCGGTTTCTTTTTTTATGCTTCTTTATATGGTGCCATCGGAAGTGCTGTAAATGAAGACATGAGAGAGGCGCAATCGCTGAGTTTTCCTATTACGATGCTGGTAATTATTTCTATAGCTATAATGAGTACAGCTATTGCTAACCCAACCAGTCAAATTGCTGTATGGGCAAGTATAATTCCTTTTAGCTCCCCTATTGTAATGATGGCCCGGATACCTTTTGGTGTGCCAAATACGGTTCCCTGGTGGCAACTTGGCCTATCCATGGCTATGCTTATTTTAGGCTTTATGTTTACCGTTTGGTTTGCTGCCAAAATTTACCGTACCGGCATTCTTATGTATGGTAAAAAGCCAAGCTGGAAAGAAATGATGAAATGGGCCTTTCGAAAAAACTGATGTGTTATCTATTTATTTTAAAGCCATTCGCCGACCAGTAAAGGGCTTTTTTGTTAAAATTCTCCTTATCTGCTGCAAGCCGTAACTTTATACGAAACCAATCGTATATTTGATACGAAATAATTCGTGACAACTAATTAGCCATTAAAAAAAATCAAAAAGTATGAAACCAACAAACTCAAAAGCCGCACCATTAGTTATGGCCCTATTCGCCATTATACTTACTGTCGGCCTCGTATCCTGGGGGCAAAAGCAAAGCCCAGGACAATACGGACAATCTGTTAACGACACAACACCTAAAAGGAAATCAACCGACATGGATAAAAAAATCCGTGACCTGGATGATGTATTGGATGAACTTGATAATGCCGATTGGAAAGTGGACATGAATAAAATCCAAAAAGAGATTGCTGAGGCAATGAAGAGTATTAATGGCGATAAAATTAAAATGGAAATTGAAAAAGCAATGAAAGAAGTTGACTTTGCTAAAATTCAGAAAGAAGTACAGGAATCGTTGGCTAAAGTTGATTTTAATAAGATAAAAGAAGAGGTAGCTGCTGCCATGAAAGATTTAGATGTAGCCAAAATTCAGAAAGAAGTACAGGAATCTCTTGCCAAAGTAGATTGGGATAAAATGAAAGTAGAAATGCAACAAATGAAAGAGGTGGATATGAAGAAGCTGGATGAAGAGATGAAAAAACTGGGCGAAGAAATGAAAGAGCTTGGCCCGAAAATGGAAAAAGAAATGCAAAAAGCAAAAGTGGAAATTGAAAAAGCCAAGGTTGAAATAAAAGAATACAAAGCCTTTGTAGATGGATTGGACAATGATGGCCTTATCAATAAAAAAGAAGGTTATTCATTAAAGCATAAAGATGGTAACCTGTTCATCAATGGAAAGAAAGCCTCCCAACAGACCTACAGCAAATACCGCAACTTCCTGGAAAAGCATAAAAAATTCAACATCGAAAAAAGTGATGATGATTTTGATATAGATATGGATTAAGCTATGTGTTTGCCCCGACTAGCCATGTCCACAGGACTCCTTAGGAGAAAAACAAAAAGTCCCGTCTCGTTTAAAACGACACGGGACTTTTCTTTTATAAAGATGTAAATAGTTCGAATTAAAAATCGGAGAAGTGGAAAGGTGAAGGCATAATTTCAAAATCACTGCTTTCAATCATTTCTATATTCAACTGAAAAGCTTCATTTGTTTTTATCACCACTTTTTCTTTGGTAATTTTTTTGAAACCACTTTTTTCAAAAATGAATTTGTATATACCTGGCTTTAGTTCATCAAAAGCATATCCTCCATCCTCATCAGTCAGTACAATTTTTTCTTTCCTAGAAATCAATACGGCCGTTACACTTACGTCCTTTAAAGGTTTTTTCGTTTCCGAATTAAGAACCACCCCGTTCAGTTCGTCTTTTTTTCCATCTCCCGGACCAGGACCACCGTCACTGGCTTTGGCTGCAACCAATCCTAATAGAGAAATTGCCAACATAAAAAATTTTTGTTTCATTGTAACTTGTTTTGAATGGTTTATTGATAACCCTTCAGCACTTTTCGTTTTAAGTTCTGGTGGTGTATGATAAAATTAAAGCTTTTTCACCGGATTGGCCAAACCGTTCATAAACTCTTCCCACACATTTCTTACAATATCCCCGGCTGGTAAAATGCCATCTAATAAAGCACTTACCTGGCCTATTTCCAGTTCGCCTTCGGCCAAATCTCCTTCAAACATTCCCTTTTTGGCCCTTGCTCTTCCTAACAACGTATGTAGTTCCTCTGCCGTTGCTCCACTCAGCTCAGCTTCCTGTACTTTTTTAAAAAAATCATTCTTCATAAGCCGCACAGGTGTCAATTGCTTCAACGTCAGTTGTGTATCGCCTTCCTGTGAATTAATTACTACATTCTTAAAGTTGATATGAGAAGAAGCTTCTTCACTTGCTACAAAGCGGCTGCCCATTTGCACTCCTTCTGCTCCGAGTACCATTGCTGCCAGCATTTGTCGTCCATCAGCAATTCCGCCTGCTGCAATTACTGGTATCGCAACCGCATTTACAACGGCAGGAATCAACACCATTGTTGTCGTCTCCTCTCTCCCATTATGTCCACCTGCTTCAAATCCTTCCGCTACCACAGCATCACATCCTGCTTCTTCCGACTTCCTTGCAAATTTTGAAGAACTAACTACATGAACAACGGTAATCCCGTTTTGTTTAAGAATGCTTGTCCATGTTTTCGGATTACCTGCTGAAGTAAAAACTATTTTCACTTCTTCTTCAATTATTATCTGGATATGTTTATCAATATCAGGATACAATAAGGGTACGTTTACACCAAAGGGACGGGTAGTAGCGGATTTACATTTGCGTATATGTTCCCGTAAAACATCAGGATACATCGAACCGCTGCCAATAATACCTAATCCTCCGGCATTGCTTACCGCACTGGCTAGTTTCCAGCCGCTGGCCCATATCATTCCTGCCTGGATAATGGGGTAATCTATTCTGAAAAGTTTAGTGACTCTATTGGAAAAAGTAGCTCCGATCATACAAATATTTTATCGAAATTAAGTTCTAACTTTAAAATAAAAAGTATGGAAAAGATACTTAAAGAAGTGAAGAAATTGACGAACAATCAAAAACTCAAACTGTACAATACACTTCAAAAAGATTTATATACTCCGGACGAAGTTGCAAAAAAAGAACTTACCCCTGAACAATGGAAGAAAGTCACCTCCCGACTCAATGAACTCGAAACAGGCAAGGTAAAAGGCATTTCGTTGAACGACCATCTGAAATGGCTAAAGCAAAGGAGAAATGCCGTATAAGTTAATCTTCCATCCTGATATTCATCCTGAAATTGATGATGTTCTCTTAAAATATGAAGCCGTCACCGACGCTTTGGCACTTGACTTTGAATCAGAATTGATAAAATGCTACGAAAGAATAGCCGCTAATCCTCTTTATTACTTTATCCTTCATAAAAGACTTAAAATCCGAAGAGCTCTATTAAAAAGATTCCCTTACAAAATTATTTTCCAGGTTCAAAAGAATAAAACAATCTGAATCGTGGCATTAACACATCAAAGAAGAAGTAATTATTGGAAAAAGCGGCTCAGGTAATTTATCCCAAATCTATACTCGTATTGTCCCCAATATTAAGCGACCGGGTTTCGCCACGAAGATTGGTATCGCTGCCAATTACAGAATCATCTAATACAATATCGAAAAGATTCGAGAAAGAACCTATAATAGAGTTTTTTACAATGGAGTAGTCGATGGTAGCATTTTCTCCAATGGAAACATTAGGACCGATAATGGAATTTTTTATAGTACACCCGGCAGCAATACTTACTGGCTGAACAATTACGGTGTTTTCAAACTGTGCCGAATCGGTCTTAACAGCAAATTTCTTGAGCAGTATAGCATTGGATTCCAGCAAAGTTTCTTTACGGCCACAATCAAACCAGTTTTCTACTTTAAATGCCTGAAACTTGGCTCCCATCTGTATCATGCAGTCAAGGGCATCCGTCAAACTATACTCACCATGGCTGCGAAGCCCCTGCCGGATATTATTTTCCAGGCACTGAAACATTTGCTCACTTTCTTTGATCTTATAAACACCGACTAATGCCATATTCGATTTTGGTATCTGTGGCTTTTCCACTACATGGCTGATGAATTCATCATCCTCAATTTCTGCCACTCCAAAATCCCTGGGGTCATCTACTTTTCTAACCCCAATCATGGAAAAAGGGCTGTTTACTATTTCCTGCACATCGTATTCACAAATCGTATCACCCAATACCACAAACACTTCATCCCCGTCCACAATACTCCTGGTTAGCCGGATGGCATGGCCCACACCCTGCCTGTCCACCTGGTGTACATAGTGGGCTTTCAGTTCCGGGTATTTGCTTTTTACATAATCCTGTATTTTATCACCGAGATACCCAACGATAAAAACAAACTCATTAATACCGGCTCCTTTCAATTGGTCTATGATAATGCTGAGAACCGTCTTTCCTGCAAGGGGAATGAGTGCTTTGGGCTGAGTGTAACTATGTGGACGCAACTTGGTGCCTGCGCCGGCTACTGGTATAATAGCTTTCATTGATGAACCGAAGTGGTTTTGTCCGAAGGACTCCTTCGGAGGTAACTAATCAAAAGCCAACGAAAGTAAGGAATTTGAAATAAACAAAAATCTGGCCTTGAAAACCCATCACATTTGCTGCTAACTTACTTTTGCAGCAGTATTAATTGTGTTACCAGCTGTCGTACTATAAATAAACTTTCGTTGCAAGTTTATCCTGAGCGAAGCCGAAGGACACTCTTGTACTTCCTCTTCTCTATTCAACAATATCACCGCAGAGAACATGAGAAAAGGAGGCAACGCAGAGAATCTCTACGTTTGCTTGGTGTACTCTTGTTCTCAGCGGTTAATTAAAATGCAAAGAGATACACTTGTTTTTGATTTAATCAACAAAGAACTGGAACGCCAACGTAACGGCATTGAGCTAATCGCTTCTGAAAATTTTACCTCCTTACAGGTAATGCAGGCCATGGGCACCTGTCCTACTAATAAATATGCAGAAGGCTACCCCGGCAAAAGATACTATGGTGGTTGTGAAGTGGTGGACGAAATAGAAACTTTGGCAATTGAACGTTTGAAAAAAATCTTCAACGCAAGTTGGGCCAATGTACAACCACATAGTGGCGCACAAGCTAACGGTGCTGTTTTTTTAGCCGTAATGAAGCCTGGTGAAAAATTTTTGGGACTTGATCTTAGTATGGGCGGACATCTTACTCACGGCAGCCCTGCCAACTTTAGCGGTAAAACATACCAGGCATTGCACTATGGTGTTACAAAAGAAGGAATTGTAGATTATGACCAGCTAGAAGCAACAGCCCGAAAAGAAAAACCTAAAATGATCATCTGCGGTGCTTCTGCCTACAGCCGTGATTGGGATTATAAACGCATCCGTGCAGTGGCCGACGAAATTGGTGCTGTTGTATTTGCCGATATAGCACACCCTGCCGGGTTAATTGCCGCCGGATTATTGAACGATCCTTTCGACCATTGCCATATAGTTACTTCCACTACACATAAAACATTGCGTGGGCCAAGAGGCGGCATCATTATGCTGCGTCATGATTTTGAAAATCCATGGGGAGTAAAAGATCCAAAAGGAAATTTGAGAATGATGAGTTCGTTGCTGGACCTGGCGGTATTTCCTGGTTCACAAGGCGGACCGTTGGAGCATGTAATAGCGGCCAAAGCAGTTTCTTTTGCTGAAATATTGCATAATTCATTCAAAGCATATGGCCAGCAGGTAATAGCCAATGCTCAGTCAATGGCGGCGGCATTTGTAGCAAGAGGCTACCAGCTTATCAGCAATGGCACCGATAATCACTTAATGCTGATTGACCTCCGCAATAAAAACCTTACCGGGAAAAAAGCACAGGAAACATTGGACAAGGCACATATTACCCTTAATAAAAATGCAGTGCCGTTTGATGACAAATCACCATTTGTTACTTCGGGTATCCGGGTGGGAGTGCCTGCCGTAACAACAAGGGGTATGGAAGAAGCACACATGGAAACAGTAGTAGCAATGATTGACAAAATATTAATGAATGTGGATGATGAAACTGTGATTGCCGCTGTCAAAAATGAAGTGAAAGAATTTATGCAACAGTTTCCTTTATACCCTGAATTAGTGTAAAGGCATCTCTAATAACTTATCCCTCCAGGAGTTCTCCACTCAAAAAGAGTTTCTTTTGGTTAACTTTTGAGGGGTTTTAGAGATCCCCATAAGTAAGTATTTAAATAAAGTATTTCTTTTTTGTACTTTTACACCAATGCGGCTTTCTGATAAAGAAATACAAATTTTTAAAGATACTATCTTACGGATAGATGATAATGCAGCCATCTATCTCTTTGGATCAAGAACAGATGACAAAGCCAAAGGCGGTGATATTGACCTATTAATAATTTCAACAAAAATAGGATTTGAGGAAAAAGTAAAAATAAGAGCAGGTATTCTAAGCCAAATAGAAGAACAGAAAATAGACCTTATAATAACAAAAGATTTTTCCACTACTTTCTCAAAGCTTATTCAACCACAATTGCAATGTCTTCATCCAACCTCATAAAACTTTTGGAAGAAACTTTGCTGCAGGCAGAGGATGCTACCAGGCACTTATCCATTTCTTTTGAAAGATGTAAGCGTATTTCATCTTTACCCGGTTATTCTGAAAATGAGTTAATAGAACTGGAAGCTTTTACCGGAAGGTTTGCACGTCTTTGTGATTTAATAACGCAAAAATTATTAAAAACCGTCGAACGGTTAGACAGTGAAACTCCCGGAACAGTAAGAGACAGGATAAATAATGGTGAAAAAAAAGGGATTGTACCGTCCGCAGAAACATTGCTGGAAATACGGGATGTGCGAAATACGATTGCACATGATTATGAGGGCGAATCATTCGCTGCAATTATTTCTTTTGCAGTATCTAATACCCCAGTTCTATTTATGATAATTGAATTGGCAAAAGAATATTGCAAAAAATTCAAATAGATAGCCGCATTTTAAACAACAAATAATAAATAATGATTCAGCGTCAGCAAACCCTTTGGTTATTACTCGCCACCCTGGCAGCGTTACTAACCTTTATGTTTCCTTTTGTTATCGGTAAGGGATTGGAAAAAAATATTGAGACAGAGAAAGTAATAAAAGCCGGCAGTGATTTTCTGCTGCTGGTATTTACCGGGGCTTCACTGATCCTGTCTTCAGTCACTATTTTTCTTTATAAAGACCGAAAGCTACAGATCAAACTTTGCCTGCTTGGATTATTATTATCAGTTGGCATCATTATTCTCTACATCTTACAGATGAATAAGCTTACAAAATCTACATTAGCCCTTTTTAGCATTTTACCTTTTGCAGTAGTCGTTGGTTATTTTATGGCTTTCCGCAACATCAGAAAAGATGAAAAACTGGTGAAGTCACTGGACAAATTGCGTTAACCGTGATTTATTCCCGGAATGAAGTAAGCTTATTTAACAATAAAGGTTTTTATCTGGCTTTGATTGTTATCAGTGATGCGCAGGCTATAGACTCCCGGTTTCGTATTGGAGGGTAAATCAATCACCTGGCTTAATGAACCACCATTATACTCAAATGCCTGGCTATGAATATTTCTGCCTGCCATATCATAAACCTGTACCTGGTATTTACCTTTTGCTGAAGCAGACATCTTTAAAACCAAACGGTTCCCTTCAACAGGATTTGGATAAATGGTAAGTGTTGAATGTCCTTCAG
>JBKJIX010000172.1:0-12233 GCA_046598205.1 Chitinophagaceae bacterium | reverse complement strand
TACTGCTGAACTGGCTATCATTAACAGTGTACAGGAAGGACTTGCTTCCAAACTGGATATACAGGCTATCTATGATTTGGTAGGCGAAAAAATGAGGGAGATTTTTAATGCCCAGGTTATTGATATAGTTACGTATGACTCAAAACTCAACCTGATTGAAGACCGTTATTCCTTTGAAAAAGGTGATACAACTTTAGTGGGGCCCAGAGAACCAAAAGGGTTTAGAAAACATGTTATTGAAACGGCAAAACTTCTTACAATCAATAAAGACCTTGACCAGGTAAGATCAACCTACGATCAGGCCGTCATTAAAGGCGAAGGAGCAAAATCAATCGTTTTGGTGCCCATGATTGCAGGGGGAGAAGTAACCGGTGTTATTAGTTTACAAAATCTTGACCAGGAAAATGCATTTTCTGATTCTGATACAAATCTTCTTATCACTCTTTCAAATAGTATGAGTGTGGCACTGGCCAGTGCCGGTCTGTTTGATGAAACCAACCGCCTGCTGAAAGAAACGGAACAACGTACAGCAGAGCTGGCAGTTATTAATAGTGTGCAGGATGGTTTGGCAAAAGAGTTGGATATACAGGCCATTTATGAACTGGTTGGAAACAAAATCCAGAAAGTGTTTAATGCACAGGTTGTACTTATCTGCACCTTTGATCATGAAAAGGGGTTAGAATATTTTAACTATTATATTGAAAAAGGAGAAATATCTTATCCTGAACCCCGTAAGTATGATAAATTAAGGAAGCACCTGATTGACACACGGGAAAAAATTTATATTAATGACCATAATGAAACAACCGCTGCTCAATTTGACATGAAAGTGGTACCGGGTACAGAACTTCCCAAATCAGTTTTATTTGTGCCTCTTATTTCAGGTGATAAGGTAAAGAGTTATGTAAGTCTGCAGAATATTACCATAGCAAATGCATTTTCTGAAAGCGATATTCATTTACTGGAAACTTTATCCAATAGCATGAGTGTAGCATTGGAAAATGCAAGACTGTTTGATGAAACCAACCGCCTGTTAAAAGAAACTGAGCAGCGTACTGCAGAGTTGGCAGTGATAAACAGTGTGCAGGATGGCCTGGCAAAAGAACTGGACATGCAGGGCATTTATGACCTGGTCGGTGACAGAGTTCAGGAACTGTTTAACGCCCAGGCTGTAATCATTGGCAATTTTGATCTCACAGATAAGATAGAACACTTCAACTATGTATTTGAAAACGGGGAGAAAGTCACCATCGATTCCCGGCCAATTAATAAATTGCGCCAGCTACTGATTGATAAAAAGCATACCATTTATATAGCAACAGAAGAACAGGCAAGCAGGGAGTATGGAGTAACTGCCATAGCTGCTACCGAAATGCCCAAGTCCCTGTTATTTGTACCCCTCCTTTCAGGAAATACAATCAAAGGTTATGTTAGTCTTCAAAATATGGATTCAGAAAATGCATTTTCTGAATCCGATATCCGACTGCTGGAAACACTGGCCAATAGCATGAGTGTTGCGCTGGAAAATGCAAGATTATTTGATGAAACTAATCGCCTGCTGAAGGAAACTGAACAACGTACTGCTGAACTTGCAGTCATTAATAGTGTTCAGGAAGGGCTGGCAAAAGAGCTGGATATGCGGGGTATTTATGATTTGGTGGGTAACCGGCTTTGTGATTTATTTCCTGACACACAAACGCTGGTGATTCGCACTTTTGATCATGAAACCGGAAACGAACATTTTCAATATGCTATTGAAAAAGGCGAACGGCTTGAAGTAGAATCCAGGCCTTTCATGTGGGCCAATCAGCAACTGATCCGCACAAAAAAACCAATTGACATTGAAGAAAACTATGTAAGAACGGCGCAAAGATTCGGAGGAAGCGGAGTAACCAAAGGAAAGCCGCCCAAATCAGCTGTTTTTGTTCCGATGATCGTTGGAGATGTTGTGAAAGGCTCAATCAGTCTCCAGAATGTGGACAAGGAAAATGCATTTAATGCATCCGACCTGAGACTGCTGACCACCATTACCAACAGTATGAGTGTGGCATTGGAAAATGCAAGATTGTTTGATGAAACCAACCGCCTGCTGAAAGAAACCGAGCAACGTACCGGAGAATTGGCTGTCATTAACAGTGTGCAGGAGGGGCTTGTCAGGGAAATGGATATCAATGCGATTTATGAACTGGTAGGTGAAAGACTCTGCAATCTCTTTAACACACAGACAGTATTAATCAGGACGTTTGATTATGAAACACAAATGGAAGAATGGCGTTATGTAATTGAAAAAGGGGAAAGGCATTACAGCGACCCCCGGCCATTAATCTGGGCCAATCGTCACCTTATTGATAACCGTAAACCAATTATCATTAATGAAAACTACCTGGAAACTTCAAAAAAATACGGGGGCTCAGGTGTTTCCAAGGGATTACCGCCCAAATCGGCAATTTTTGTACCTATGATAGTAGGCGATGTAGTAAAAGGTTCTGTTAGTCTGCAGAATGTAGAAACCGAAAATGCTTTCAGTGAATCAGATCTACGATTGCTGACCACCCTAACTAATAGTATGAGTGTAGCACTCGAAAATGCAAGGCTATTTGACGAGACCACTCACCTGCTAAAAGAAACAGAACAACACAAAGCTGAGCTGGCCGTCATCAACAGTGTACAAGAAGGATTGGTACGGGAAATGGATATGAAAGCAATTTATGATTTGGTGGGTAACCGGATATGCCAATTGTTCGATACGCAAACGGTGCTCATCAGGACGTTTGACCATAAAACAAAAACCGAGGAATGGCAATTTGTTATCGAAAAAGGTGAAAGATTTTATAGTAAACCCCGGCCATTCAATTGGGCTAACCAACTGCTAATAAAAACAAAACAGTCTTTATTTATCAATGAAAACTATGCAGAAATTGCGCAACAGCATGGAGGAACTGGCGTAACAAAAGGATTACCACCTAAGTCTGCCGTTTTTGTACCGATGGTCGTAGGTGACGTTGTTCGTGGCTCCGTTAGCCTTCAGAATGTAGAAAAAGAAAATGCATTCAGCGAAGCTGACCTCCGGCTATTGACCACTCTTACCAATAGTATGAGTGTAGCACTCGAAAATGCAAGGCTGTTTGATGAAACCACTGTTTTGCTTGCAGAATCAAAACAAAGGGCTGTAGAATTAAGCACCGTTAACAATATCAGTAAAGGATTAGCCTCACAATTAAATACGGATGATTTAATAAAAATGGTTGGCGACCAGTTGAAAGATTTGTTTAAAGCTAATATTGTTTATCTCGCCTTGTTAAACCCAAAAACAAAGATTGTCAATTTCCCTTATCAACATGGCGACAGCATGGAGCCGCTGAAATTAGGCGAAGGGCTAACATCAAAGATCATTATGACCGGAGAGCCTCTCCTTCTTAATAAAGATTTACAGGAGCTCAGGGATCAGATGGGAGTTCAGGCAATCGGTGTTCCTGCTGCATCTTACCTGGGTGTTCCCATACCGATAGGTGATGTAAACTTAGGTGTACTGAGTGTGCAAAGTACCGAGCATGAAAACAGGTTTAATGAAAATGATCTGCGGCTTTTATCCACCATTGCCTCTTCTGTAGGAGTTGCCTTAAACAATGCTACCCTTTTCGAAGATGTAAAACTTGCAAAAATGGAAGCAGAAACGGCCAGTAGAGCAGCCGAAAAAGCCAATGATGCCAAGAGTGCTTTTCTTTCTACGGTTAGTCATGAACTAAGAACGCCACTTACTTCCGTATTGGGCTTTGCCAAAATAATACGAAAGAGATTAGATGAAAAAATATTTCCTATTGTAGATAAGTCAGATAAAAAAACAGAAAAAACGATTAGTCAAATTTCTGAAAACCTGCAGGTAGTTATTTCTGAAGGTGAAAGACTTACACATCTTATTAATGATGTATTAGACCTTGCAAAAATTGAAGCCGGCAAAATGGAGTGGAACCAGGAAAATGTTTCTATGCCTGAAGTGGCAGAACGGGCCATTGCTGCCACCACTTCCTTATTCGACCAGAAGGCATTGAAACTTATAAAAGAAATTGATACTGATCTTCCTGAAATTACCGGTGATAAGGATAAACTGATACAGGTTATCATCAACCTTATTTCCAATTCGGTAAAGTTTACTGATAAGGGTTCTGTTACCTGCAGGGCTTACCAGGATAAAGATGAATTGATTGTCAGCATTACTGATACCGGTATCGGCATTGCTGCCGGAGATTATGGTGCCGTGTTTGAACAGTTCAAACAGGTGGGTGGCGACACCTTGACGGATAAACCAAAAGGAACCGGCCTCGGTCTTCCTATCTGTAAAGAAATAGTAGAACATCATGGCGGAAGGATTTGGGTAGAAAGTGAGATTGGCAAAGGCAGCACTTTCTCCTTTGCATTACCCATCAATAAAACAGCAGCTCCCGCCAGGCCATTACATTTGGAAGACCTGGTAAAACAATTGAAAGAGCAAGTGGCCCATTCACAATTAAATATCATCGGGCAGGCTTCTAATATTCTTATTGTGGATGATGATGATTCCATCCGTTCCCTGCTGCACCAGGAGTTGGGAGATGCCGGTTATACTATTGAAGAAGCCAGCAATGGAAAAGAAGCATTGGAAAAAGTAAGAGCCAATCGTCCCGACCTGATCATCCTCGACATTATGATGCCGGAGATGAATGGGTTTGATGTGGCAGCCGTTTTAAAAAATGATCCGCAAACAATGGATATACCAATTATTGTATTATCTGTGGTGCAGGACAAAGCCAGAGGATTCAGGATTGGTGTGGACAGATACCTTACCAAACCGATTGATACTAATCTGCTGTTTAATGAGATTGGCAGCTTGCTGGATCAGGGTAAATCAAAAAAGAAAGTAATGATTGTAGATGAAGACTCGGGTGCCGTAAAAACATTGACGGATGTACTAACCACAAAAGGGTACGAAGTAACTGAGTCAATTGAAAAAGAACTGGTAGAAAAAGCAATCGCCAATCAGCCGGACATCATTATCATTAACTCTGCACTGAGTGGCAAACATGATATTGTACAAACATTGCGTTTTGAAAAAGGGTTAGAGAATGTTTTATTTGTTGTTTATCAGTAGAGAGAAGTAACGAGTGGTGAGCTGCGAGTTGCGAGCATGAAAAATTTCTAATTAAAGGGCTATATCTCGAAATTCAAAGCTCAAAACTTTTTAAAATAAGATAACTAATCCCAAAGGGATGCCATTACAATAGAAAGAAATGTAAAATATAATAACCAAACCCCGAAGGGGTGATATAATAAAAATGAAACAATTATGAAAGTCAAATTTTCTCATAGCTAAATTCAAACGGATAATGTCACCCCTTCGGGGTTATTACACAGGTGTCATGTCTGCTATATTAATAACATCTCCCGAAAAATCGGGACAGGCTCTTCGGGATTTTTTAATAAAATTAAAAGCTTTAAATAAAAAAATATGGAACAGAAAATCTTAATCGTAGACGACGAAGCACATATCCGGATGCTTATCGGGCAAACACTGGAAGAACTGGAAGATGACGGTGTGGAATTTTTTACCGCCGAGAACGGAGAAATTGCATTGGAAATTATTCAAAAAGAAAATCCGCAACTGGTGTTTCTGGATGTGATGATGCCCAAGATGAACGGCATGGAAGTATGCCGCCGGGTAAAAAAAGAACTGGGGATGGATAAGGTTTTTATCGTATTACTTACGGCCAAAGGACAAGAAACAGACCGGCAAAAAGGACTGGATGTTGGTGCCGATGTATATATGACCAAACCTTTTGACCCCGAAGTGTTGCTGAATAAGGCACGGGAAGTGTTGGGCATTTCTTAATCTATTTTAATTTCAGAGCATTTAATAAAATAATAATTCGTATCAAATTCCAACACCCCGAACCGGCATGGCGCAACCTACTTTAAAATCATTACTGGGAAAAAGAAGTGAAACAACTGCCTGGCTGCAATCATCCACAGAGATGACCGGAACGGATATTGTTGTGGAAGATATCCAGCACAATATTTTATTTGGAACTTCCCCAGGCGACGAACAGTCATCTTATCCCGTTACTCTGGATGGAGAAATTTCAGGCTATGTAAAAGGGAAAGATAATGCGGCCATCATTGCCAGTCTATTATCATTAATGCTGCAAAAGGAAGCCGAGAAAAAAAAATTGGGAACAGAAGTATTGAACCTGTACCAGGAGATGAATGTTATCTATAATTTTTCTGAAAAACTAACGGAGACCATTGACCCGGATGTAATTGCACAACTAACACTGGAACAGGCCATCCATTCCATCCCTTCCCACAGCGGGGTAATTGTACTTTGGGACGAAGGCAACAGGCAATTAACAATACCTGCCACATCGGGAGAACCACTTTTCAATGAAGAACGACTCCGCATCAACAGCGGGGTTCTTCTGAAAATAGGATTGAGCGGACATTCTGAAATTATGAGTGACCTCTCTGTTCTTAAGGAGAAAGGCATTATAGAAACCGATGTTCAATCTGTTATTTATGCTGCCATGAAAGTTAAGCACCGCATACTGGGTGCCATCATCCTGGCGGGCAAAGAGGCTGAGCAGTATGCTGCGGCCCATCTTAAATTACTTGTTACACTGGCCCTGCAATCTTCTACTGCCATTGAAAGTGCCATGCTGTATGAAAAGAATATACAGGAAGTTCGTGAACGGGAAGAAGCCATTCTACGTATTCATGAAGTCACTAAAAAATTTGTGCCCAATGAATTTATCCGTTTATTAGGGAAAGAAACATTAACCGATGTAAAGTTGGGCGACCAGGCAGAAAAGATAGTAACCGTTTTATTTACTGATATACGGGATTTCACTTCGCTGTCAGAAAAGATGACACCCGATGAAAATTTCCGGTTTGTATCCTCTTTCAATGAAAGGCTGGGACCTGTTATCCGCTCACATCATGGGTTCATCAATCAATATCTCGGCGATTCTATCATGGCCATTTTTCCCCGCCATCCTGATGATGCGCTGAACGCAGCAATTGGAATGCAGAAAGCTGTGCATGAACTAAATATAGAAAGGCAATTAAAAGGACTATCTATAATAAAAGCCGGTATCGGTATGCACACAGGCTCGTTGATAATTGGCATTACCGGTGATGAAAACCGGTTGGATGCGGCTACTATTTCTGATACAGTGAACACAGCAGCACGGATTGAAAGCCTTACCAAATACTACCGGTCCCCTTTATTATTAAGTGGTGAAACACTCCGCCAGGTAAGTGACAACAGCAACTATCATTTAAGACATCTCGGTAAAGTGCAATTGAAAGGGAAACATAATCTCCTCAGTATTGTAGAATGTATAGATGGCTACCCTGCAGAAGACCTTGAAAAGAAAATGAAAACACTTTTGCATTTTAGCGAGGCCATGAATTGCTATGTCAATCAGCGTTTCGAAAATGCAATACAATTATTTCAACATATTATTGCAGCAGATCCGGACGACCTCACTGCTATCTTTTTTATGGAAAATGCATCTAAGTATCTTAGAAACGGTGTTCCTGAAAACTGGACTGGTGCAGAAGAGATGTTAACTAAATGATAGCATGTACTGCCGGATAATAATTAATGCTTGTGCCGTCGTTGGAGTATGCCACCGGATGCTTCTTTAATGGTGCTGGCAAAAACAAATGCCTTCGGGTCCACATCATACACAAGATTTTTAAGCTTTCTTATTTCAAGCCGGCTAATGACAGTGAATATAATATCACAATCAGCACTTACTTCAAAATTACCGGGTAAAAAACCCCGCTGGCCTTTATACACGGTGATTCCCCGTCCTAATTTATTCACCAACTCATATTTAATCGTTTCACTTTCTGCAGAAATAATGGTAACCCCTGTATGAGCTTGCAAGCCTTCCACTACATAATCAATACTGCGGGTGGCGGCAAAATAAGTAAGTATTGAGTATAAGGCATTAGTAACACCCACTTCCATTGCAGCAATGGCGAAGATGAGAATGTTTATTCCAAGAATAATTTCTGTTATGGTAAACGAAGTTTTCTTTAGTGTATATAAGGCCAATACTTCTATTCCATCGAGTGCAGCACCGGCCCGCATTACCAATCCAATTCCGATTCCCAAAAAAACGCCCCCAAAAATGGCAATCAGCAATTTATCTGATGTTACGGCATAATTGGGAATCAGCACCAGGCAAACACCAAGCAATATCACACTGATAAACATTTTGACGGCAAAGCTTTTACCTACTGAGAAATAACTGATAATAACCAGGGGAAGATTAAACAATATGATAACGATGCCCAGATTGAAATGATATACCTCATGCACCAGTAAGGAAATACCGGTAACTCCCCCATCAAAGAAATGATTGGGTACCAAAAATTCTTTTAATGCAAAGCTGGCAATAACAACACCCAGTAAAATAAAAAAAGCATCCTGTAGATTCTCTGAGAAGCTTGGTTTATGTGTATGGGAATGGGTTTCTTTTAAAGTTGATTTTATTTCCTGTAATGTAATTTGTTTTTGAGAATCACCTTCCCGTTTAGCAGTTTGTGTAAAGTAAGTATGAGTGGATAAAAAATCCGCCTGCTTTATCAGCCATTCAGTTCTTGTTTTTACAAAGCCTGTTTTCTTAAACTCAGCAAATATTTTTTCGGCAATAACCGCATACTTTTCAGTGCTGAGATAGAACAAATCTGCATCGCAAAGATATTTTCCTAATTCAGTTGAAGGTGTTTGTGGCAATTTTGTAGCCATTATCATTTGGCAAATCGCTTCTACCTGTTCGGAATTATAATCATATGCAGGCAGAAATTTTTTGGCCAGCTTGCAGGAAATTTCTTCATGCTTGTTATGATTCTCCAAAAAACCTGCATCATGAAATAAGGCCGCTGTTCTTAGTAGCTGAAGATCTTCACCAGCTATCCCTTCCTCTTTCGCCAGGTATTCGGCTGATGCTATTACATATTTGGTGTGTTCGGCATTATGATAGGTAAGCCAGGAAGGTAATTCCTTCTCCAATTTATTTATCAGGAACGAATAAGCCTGTTCGTATTGCATTACGACAAATAATTAGTAAAATTAATCCATCACTTCAAAAGTCATCATCGGGTTCGCCTTATTCTTCAAACTAACTTCCCCCACTTTCCGGCAATTAAATGATTGCTTTACTTTTTCAAATGACACTTCATTAATTATAATCTGGCCGGGGCCGGCAGCAGACTGTAACCGTTGCGCAATATTGACTTCATCACCAATCACCGTATAATCAAGCCGGCGCAGTTCAGCCGAGCCGATATTACCGGAAATCATTTCGCCACTGTTTATGCCAATGGAAACTTTCGGTGAAAAAAATATATCTCCCGACTCATTAGGTAGTTGTTCTATCATCTTCCTTACAACAAGACAGGCATCAATAGCCCTGTCCAAATGATAATCCCCCCGGAAAACAGCCATTACTGCATCACCAATGAATTTATCTACATACCCACCCTGGGCAATGATCTCTTTCACTATCACATCAAAATATTTGTTCAATAATTTTACTACTGTATCGGGTGTTTCATTCTCGCTGATAGTAGTAAAACTGCAAATGTCAATAAATGCTACGGTAGCTTCTACAGTTTCGTTCGCCATAATAGAGGCTTCATATTCCCGGCCACCCATAAAATTAAGTACGTTCTGGTCCACATACATTTTCAGGATATTGTTTTCCTTGATGGCTTTCATGGTTTCCCGTAACTGTAATACATGTTTCAGCGTTTTTTCCATGGTCCGTTCCAGGTCTTCAAAATTCACCGGCTTGGTAATAAAATCAAAAGCTCCCCGGTTCATCGCAACACGGATATTATCCATATCACCATAGGCAGATACCATCACCATTTTGGTAAGAGGACTTGTTTCACCAAGCCTTGTCAGCAATGTCAATCCATCCATTTCCGGCATATTGATATCACTCAGCACAATATCTACATCCGGATGCAACTGCATCTTTTCTAATGCATCATTGCCATTCACTGCAAATATGAATTCGTATTGCTGTTCCCTTATTTTCTGACGGAATTTTTGTTTGATCAGTACTTCCAGATCTGCTTCGTCATCGGCTACCAAAATTTTTGTCATACTAACCTGGTTTTTAATTTCTCCTTTAATGAAATAAAATCTACTGGTTTGGTCAGAAAATCATCTGCCCCCAGTTTCATAGCCTGGTCGTAATTTTCTGCATCTCCGTATGCCGTAATCATCATAACAACCGGTGGTGGTCTTTCATATTTTTCTTTGATGTGTTGTAATAATTCCAGGCCGCTCATACCGGGCATATTGATATCAGACAGAATAAGCACTGCTTCATGCTCATTTGCTTTCATATATTCCAGGGCTTCTTCTCCTGAAAAGGCAAAATGAAGCATCATTTCGCCGGTTTTGATCTCTTTTCTGAAACGTTGTTCAAAAAGAATCTGGACATCCTTTTCATCGTCAACTACTAAAATTTTCATCTCATTCAATTTTTTAATTTAGTAAGAGGCTTGTTTATTTTAAACCCTGAATTTATGACTTATAATGGTAAAATAATGGTGAATTCTGCAAATTCGCCTTCCTTAGTTTCTGCTTTCAGTTCGCCTGCATGGCCTTTGGTAATAATATCATAGCTGATACTCAAACCCAACCCTGTTCCCTGCCCCGTTGGTTTTGTAGTAAAAAAGGGATGAAATATTTTATCAAGAGCCTGCTGTGGTATCCCATTCCCATTATCCCGTATAATAATTGAAAGATGGCCGGCAGCAACAATCGTTTTTACAGTAACCAGTGGTTCGTAGCTCTCAGTCCCTTGCTTTCTTTTCTGCGTAACGGAGTAAAAAGAATTGGTAAAAAGGTTTAGCAATACCCTGCCAATATCCTGTGGGCAAATACTTATTTTCGGCTGGCTTTCGTCCAATTCAATTATTGTTTTTGCATTAAAAGAATTATCCTTTGCCCGCATACCATGAAAACTCAGACGAAGGCATTCATCAACCAGGTTATTGATGTCCGTCGCTTCTTTTTGGCCGCTACTGCTCCGGCTGTGCTGCAACATGCCTTTTACAATGCCTTCGGCCCGTTTTCCATGATGGCTTATCTTTTCTTCATTTTCTTTTATATCGTTTGACATAGAGATGGCTTCATCCATTTTACCGGCCTTTAGATGCTCCTGCATTTCATCAATTAATTCGATATTTATTTCCGAAAAATTATTGACAAAATTCAATGGGTTTTGAATTTCATGGGCAATGCCTGCTGTGAGTTCGCCAAGGCTGGCCATCTTTTCAGCTTGTATTAGCTGGGCCTGGGTAGTTTTGAGGTCTTGTAGTGTTTTGTTTAATTCAGCTGTCCTGTCATGTACTTGTCTTTCCAATTCATTGTTCCTTATAATAGTTTTTGCATTAGTCATATAATCTCCGTCTTGTAATCTGTAGTCGGGAGAAGAGCCATGAACATGTACAACCCACCATCTATTATTTTCATGCTTTAGTATGGTGGTGTTTCTCACTCTCTCTTTAAGTATTTCATTATTGATTTCCTGGGTCCACACAACCTCACATTCTACCCAGGCAGTATTTTCAAAAACAGTCAGTTGTGTCCATAAAAAATCTATTTTAAACGGGTCAGGAAATTGTTCAACACCTTTTTGATTTATCATCTTATAGGCGGCTTTATTTTCCGCCCTTTCATTCAAACCAGTTCCAATAAATGTAATATCATCGGCACAAAAGCGAAATCGTAACTCAGTATCCCTGTTTGCCAAAGCCTCCCAAAATAATGTATGGGTAGTCGTTATTTGTTTTTCCTTATCAGAATGCTCACTCATTATTCTGTCAGTTAGCTATTAAAAAATCAAATAACAATACAGTTCCCCACACCCTTTTTCCCTGCCTGCTATGCAACTTCGGCAAACAGGCAGGTTAAGTTCTATCAGGCCCTTTTGCTTATGCTGGTAAAGAAATAGTAAACTCAGAACCAATGCCTTCGTTCGTCTTCACTTCCAATGTTCCACCATGACCTTTAGTAACAATATCATAGCTTAAAGATAGGCCTAATCCTGTTCCCTGCCCGGTGGGTTTGGTGGTGAAGAAGGGTTGAAATATTTTATCCAAAACTTTTGGTGGAATGCCGTTACCGTTGTCAGATACTTTTATTTCAACTTTGCCCCCATCTCCGCCAG
>JBKJIX010000203.1:0-3733 GCA_046598205.1 Chitinophagaceae bacterium | reverse complement strand
AAACGGCATGGTAGGAGTAAAAGGCCACCGTAGTGTAGGTGGCTTCCGGGTGTCGATGTATAATGCACTAACTATCGAAAGTGTAAAAGTATTAACTGATTTGATGAAAGACTTTGCACAACTTCACGGATAAAATATTCAATAATCAATTTTCAATATACTATGGCCCTTATCAAACCTTTCAATGCTCTCCGCCCTCAACCTGCATTAGCTGCACAAGTAGCATCAAGACCTTATGATGTACTTAACAGTGAAGAAGCAAAAAAAGAAGCTGCCAATAATCCTTTTTCATTTCTCCGGATAACGAAATCTGAAATTGATTTGCCGGATGGAATAGATACACATAGCAAAGTAGTGTATGAAAAAGCCAAAGAAAATTTGCTTCAATTCATTAATAAAGAAAATATTCTCTTCAGGGAAGAAAAACCCTGCTACTATATTTACCAGTTGGTGATGCAAGGAAGAAGCCAGACCGGCCTCGTTTGTGTGTCATCTGTAGAAGACTATTTTAATAATGTGATCAAAAAACATGAGTTTACCCGGCCGGAAAAAGAAAAAGACCGTATCGATCATATGATGGCAATTCAGGCACAAACGGGTAATGTGTTTATGGCCTACCGGGATGTGGTAAAAATAAACGACTTGATTGACGGCTGGAAAGTTGCTCATAAACCTGTGTATGATTTTACAGCGATTGATGGCATTCAACACAGCATTTGGGTAGTGGACCGGGATACTGAAATAAACTCCATTACCGAATTATTTAATACAGATGTTCCTGCCACTTATATCGCCGATGGCCATCACCGGGCTGCATCTGCTGCAAAAGTGAGTAAACAATTACCTGACAGTGCAGATGCAAAATATTTTCTTACCACTATTTTTCCGGCCAGCGAGTTAGCTATCCTGGATTACAACAGGGTAGTAAAAGATTTACATGGATTAACTGGCGCAAAACTTATCAGCCGGTTACAGGACGATTTTTTTATCACCCATAGCCCCGAACCGGTAAAGCCATCACAACTGCATGAATTTGGGATGTACCTCGATGGGCAGTGGTATATTCTCACTTCCCGCAAAGGAACATATACCGAAGACCCGATTGGTGTGCTGGATGTAACTATTCTTTCTAATAATATCCTCAGCAAGCTATTGGGCATCAAAGATCAGCGGACAGATAAACGGATTGATTTTGTCGGCGGCATCCGGGGGTTAAAAGAACTGGAAAAAAGGGTGAACAGTGGTGAAATGAAAGTGGCATTCAGCTTATACCCGGTTACCATCGGGCAATTGTTTGATATTGCTGACAGTGGTAGTGTAATGCCCCCAAAAAGCACCTGGTTTGAACCCAAACTGAGGGACGGGCTGCTTACACACCTTATTTAGCCGTTTCTCTCCTCAAATATTTGTTATTTTTGCAACGGATACGTTTCCATTAGTGTCTCTTCCTTTTAATTTGCGGTATGAAAAAAATATGCTCTCTTTTTATTGCATTCTCCCTCTGTTTTTCAGCCTTTGCCCAACCTGAAGACCCTAAGGCGCTGCATGAAACTGCCAAGACTTTTATGCGGTCGGGTGACTTTAATAATGCCATAATAATTTTAAACAGGGCGTTACAACAGGACAATAATAACCTGGAAATGGAGAAGGACCTGGTAATGAGTCATTACCTGAAAAGAGATTATGCAAAAGCACTGGAAGGAGCAAAATTATTGGTTGAAAGAAATGATGCCGATGTAGTTTGTTTTCAGTTAGCAGGCAATGTATATAAAGCACTGGAAGAAGTAAAAGACTGTGATAAGCTATATAAAAAAGCATTGAAAAAATTTCCTAAAAGTGGATCATTACTCAGTGAGTATGGCGAACTGTTGTGGGCTACAAAAGATTTCTCTGCTATCAAACTATGGGAAGAGGGCATTAAAGTTGACCCGGCATTCAGCGGCAATTATTATAATGCGGCCATGTATTACTTCTATACAAAAGACAAAGTATGGAGCCTTATCTATGGTGAAATATTTATCAATATGGAAAGCCTCGGGGAGAGGGGTGCTGCCATGAAAGAGCTTTTACTTCAAGGCTATAAAGAAAAATTATTTGTAGATGCTGACCTTATGAAAGATGGGGGTAGCCTTAAAAGTGAATTTGCGAAAACCTTTTTGCAGGGCATGTCCAAACAATCTTCGCTGGCCAATAAAGGTATTACCACTGAAACACTGATTATGATAAGGGCAAGGTTTATTCTCGATTGGTATGCCAACAATGCTAATAAATTTCCCTTCCGTTTGTTTGACTATCAGCGGCAGTTGTTATCAGAAGGGATGTTTAATGCATATAACCAATGGCTGTTTGGCCCTATAGAAAATCTGGCGGCGTATGAGAATTGGGCCAAAACGCACCAGGAAGAATATAACGGTTTTAGTGCTTTTCAAAAAACAAGGGTTTTCAGAATGTCTCCCGGTCAATATTACCAGTCCTTATAGTGAATGAATAACTTTATAAAGCCCTGCCTGAACAAGGTGGGGCTATTTTTTTGTATGTTGTTTTTTAACTAAATTGTCTGTGCATTACTTTTTTGCGTTAACACAATGAAGTAAAGAGAAATTTTGGATTACTTAACACAACTACGATTGCCATGACAGAGCCAAAAAGATTATTTGACTGCATTCAATACCACCTGGAAAGAAAACCGCTGGAAGATATGCTGGCAGGAAAGGAATCAGGTCAGTGGAGAAAATACAGCACTGCCGAAGTAAAAACTATAGTGGATAATCTCAGTGCCGGCTTATTAAGCCTCGGCATCAGTTGCGGCGATATGACACCCGAAGGAAGAGACAAAGTGGCTATTCTTTGTAAAAACCGTCCTGAATGGATAATGGTGGATATGGCTGTACAGCAAATTGGAGCTATGCTGGTACCTGTGTATCCCACCATTAATGTTAACGAACTGGAGTTTGTTTTAAAAGATGCACAGGTAAAATTTGCATTTGTAAATGATGAGGATCTATTTCTAAAAGTGCTGAGCCTTAAAGAAAAAGTCCCCAGCCTTAAAGATATTTTCACCTTTGAGCATGTAGCTAATGCAAAACACTGGAAAGAAGTAACAGCATTAAGCACTCCCCAATTGATAGAGCAGGTAAAACCCATCAGTGATAAAATTGATTACGAAGACCTGGCCACCATCATTTATACCTCAGGGACTACAGGGACACCAAAAGGGGTCATGTTATCTCACCGGAACATTCTTTCAAATGTATTGTCATGCATCCCCTGTTTTCCTCCGGTGGATGATTTGCGGGCCCTTAGCTTTTTGCCACTAAACCATATTTTTGAAAGGATGGTTACTTACCAATATCTTTTCAAAGGCACTTCTATTTATTATGCCGAAAGTTTGGACACTATTGCGGATAACTTAAAGGAAGTAAACCCAAATCTGTTTACAACTGTACCCCGTCTGCTGGAGAAAGTGTATGACCGCATAATGCAAAAAGGGAATGAACTGATTGGTACCAAGAAAAAATTATTTTATTGGGCCCATAGTTTAGCTGAAAAATTTGAAATCAATAAAGACCAGGGATTCTGGTATAATATGCAACTAAGCATTGCCAACAAATTAATTTTTAGCAAATGGAGAGAAGGGCTGGGAGGTAATTTAAAATGTATCATTACTGGTGGGGCAGCTTGCCAGGTCAGGCTTATCCGCATTTTCACTGCAGCCAGAATTCCAATTATGGAG
>JBKJIX010000061.1:0-8528 GCA_046598205.1 Chitinophagaceae bacterium | reverse complement strand
CCATTTCATACTCTGATCGCTGTTAGTGCTTTCGCTGTCTTTTGGACCAAACATCATCAGCGATGGCCACCACCAGCGGTTGATAGCATCTTGGCACATGGCTTTTTGTTCATCAGTTCCTCTTGATAAAACCAGTAAGGTTTCAAAGCCCTGCCGCTGATGAAAACTTTCTTCTTTGCAAATTCTAACCATTGCTCTTGCATAAGGCCCGTAAGAAGTTCTGCAAAGCATTACCTGGTTTAAAATGGCTGCACCATCCACTAACCAACCGATAGCTCCCATATCAGCCCATGTCAATGATGGATAATTAAATATGGAAGAGTATTTGGCTTTACCGCTGTTCAGGTCATTAATCATTTCTTCACGGCCCATGCCGAGTGTTTCAGCGGCAGCATATAAATACAAACCATGACCGGCTTCATCCTGTACTTTGGCAATAAGAATGGCTTTTCGTTTTAAGGAAGGAGCTCTTGAAATCCAATTGCCTTCGGGTAACATCCCCACTATTTCACTATGGGCATGCTGGCTAATCTGGCGGATGTTTGTTTTGCGATACGCATCGGGCATCCAGTCTTTGGGTTCAATTTTTGTTTCGGCATCAATTTTATCCTGGAATATTTTTTCAAAATCCTTAACAGACATAACATTTTTGTTTTATTAAGTCCTGCTTAGTCTCGTTCAAAACGAGACTATGGCGGACAAGCAAATTTACTAAAACTAACGCCTGTTTGAACTATTTGTTGACGAAATCTACCTGCTTATTCACAAGTAAATTGAGCGGTATTCCGGGGATTTGATGTCTTACATACTTTTTACAAACAAATCCTGGTATTTTTTCCCGTTTGCCATTGTTGCAGTAGCATTGGGTTTAAAGTCTTTGTAGTCTTCGGTTAAAAAATCTTTTGCCGACAGTTCTTTACTGTTTGCTTTTACGCTGCTTTTAAATAGTATCCCTTTTGTATTGTAATACATTCTTGTTTCCCATTCGTTACCCTCTTCGCTTTCCTTACAATAATAGAAAAGCAGTTTGCCATCCTTGTATAAATATTCTTCATTACTCATCAGGTGGGATGCTTTTCTTGTGATATGTACTTTCAGTAAAACTGTTTTCGGATTACGTTCTGCTGGGCTAATATGGTAAGGCGGATCATTATACCAGAAATCAGTTGTTTCTGTGTAATTGCCAACCGCCGGCCAGCTTCTTCCGTTTTTATTGGCTATCCACTGATTGTTGTACAATGGCCCTTCAAAACCATTTTCTATTGATTCAGCAATTTGTTTGTTAACCTCAGTGAAATGAGTTCTTATAGTTGCTTCTGTTTGTGCTGTTGCAAAAAAAGATTGGCCAATAAATAAAAAAAGAAAAATCCGGGTCATAGTAATTTATTTTAAGGTATGTAATAGCAAGCTACATCACTTTACATCAAAATCCACCACCACTTTTTCAGTTTTAGGATGTGATTGACAAGTGAGGATATACCCTTGTTCAATTTCTTCCTCTTCTAATCCCCAATGCACATCCATGCTTACTTCACCTTCTAATAATCGGGCTTTGCAGGTGCAACATACCCCGCCTTTGCAGGCAAATGGTAAATCGGCTCCCTGTTTTAAAGCAGCATCCAATATGGTTGTATCACTGGTCAACGATAAATCAAAATCAAAGGAACGGCCATCCAGTTTTACTGTAATCTTACTCTTTGGTCCGCTGTTATCAGTTGTCTGTTGCCTGTTGTCTGTTGCCTGTTTCTGTCCCGGCGTAGTGAACAATTCAAAATGAATTTTCTTTTTGTCAATCCCTTTTTGTTCTAAAAAATCTTTAACTAGAAAAATCATTTCCTCCGGTCCGCATATAAAAGTATCATCGAACGAAGAGTAGTCAACCAATTTTTCCAGCTCATTTAATTTCTCTGTATTTATCCTGCCGAAATTAATAGCTGCATCCGTTCTTTCCCGGCTTAGTATGTTAATGAAATTAAATCGTTGCAGGTATTTGTTCTTTAGTCCTTCCAGTTCCTCAAAGAAAATGATAGAGCTGCGGCTTTTGTTTCCATACACCAATGTAAAACTGCTGTTTGGTTCTGTTCGTAAGGTGGTTTTAATAATAGAAAGCAATGGAGTGATACCGCTGCCCGCTGCAAAGCCAATATAATTTTTCTTATTGGCCGGATTTAGCTCCACATAAAATTTACCAACAGGCTGCATTACTTCCAGCACATCGCCTTTTTTTAAATCCCTATTGGCAAAAGAAGAAAACAAACCTCCTTCTACTTTTTTGATAGCAATCTTCCATTCGTTATCTAATGGAGAGCTGCAAATGGAATAGGTTCGGCGGACTTCTTCTTTATTGATATTCGTCCGCATGGACAGGCTTTGCCCCTGCTTAAAAATAAAATCATTCTGTAAGTTGTCCGGAATTTCAAAAGTTACCGAAACACAATCATCAGTTTCTTTTTTTACTTCCTTTATTTTGAGAGGGTGAAAGTGAATTGACATGTTCTCAGTTCTTTTTTAAACCGCTGATCAGATGGTTGACCATATTATCTTCCATTGTTTCAGGAGTAATTTTTTTGCCACTACGGTGCCAGAACTCAAGACCACGGACAGAAGAGAGAATAGTAAGAGTAGCTACATACGGTAGCACCGGGTTCATTTCTTTATTTTGAACACCTTCAGCAATAATGGCTTCCATTTTTTGCACATAATGGCGGCGTTGTGTAGTAAAGTTGGTGTGATAAGGCTCTGTAAGATGTATCCATTCATTGATCATTACGGTATAATCATCAAACCGGTTCAGCATCATCTGCACATGAAAACGAATCAGCGATTCAATTTTTTTGATACTGCTTATAGTGCTGTTGTCTAAACTTTCCAGTTGAACATTACAATCGTTGGCAATACGGAAAACAATTTCCTGCAGAATTTCTGACTTGGATTGAATATGATTATAAAGACTGGCAGCTTCAATGCCTACTGCTTCGGCAAGGTCCCGCATAGAAGTGGCAGGAAAACCTTTTTCTCTGAACATGGCAGATGCCCGAAGGATGATAAAATCTTTTTTGGAAGCTTTTTTTCGTTGTGCCTTGGCCATGCCCAAAGGTAATAAAGGATAGGAAAGTAGAGAATCAATTTAAAAATTGGCGGCTTACCTGTTTTTTGCTGGTTTATATAGCGGCTCTTTGGTTTCTTCCCTTTCCGGTACTATAAGCTGCTCATTTAGGTCCGGCTTGATGAGTTTGGCGGCTCTTACATCTCCCTGCGAGTCAAAGAAAGTCCAGAACATGCCACCATCCCATGATTCGCCAATGAGATGCGAAGTAGAAGTAATTCTGTTGCCTTGCCATTCAATGATGGTTTTCAATTCAATAATAGCCTGGTAATCACCTCCTGTTTTTATTACCTGTAGAATTTTTCCTGCCTCATACTTCTTCCAGGCGGTATCGGGTAACTGGCTAAAAATATTTGCTATATAAGTACTGAATTCGCCGCTGCCACCAAGCGAACCCACCAGGGCAGGATAGCTATAACGGGTAAAAATTCTCCAGTCTTTTGCTTTAAAAGCATAGGTCAGGCTATCGGCACAATGCCGGATATTGGTTTTAATAAAACTTGTATCAAACTGTGCCTGCGAACAGTACACTATGAATGATAAGCTGATTGCCAGCGAGAGGCGTTTGATCATGTTACGGATAATTGTTTTTCAAAGATATTAAAAACAGATGGATTGCTTTTTTCCGTACCTAAATTCTTGTAGGTTTGCACGCCGAAAGGTAGTTTGATGTTAAACTGGTCAAATCTGTCAATGGGCTAATAAATCTAAAATCTTCAATCTAAAATCTAAAATAAATATGTCCCTTATTACAGTCGGCACCATGGCCTTCGATGCAATTGAAACCCCTTTTGGAAAAACAGATAAAATAGTTGGCGGCTCAGCTTTATATGTGGCGTATGCAGCCAGCAATTTTATAAAACCTGTTCAGCAAATTTCCATTGTAGGATATGATTTCCCCAAAGAAGAAATGGATGAATTGAAAAGCAGGGGAGTGCAATTAGAAGGGGTGGAAATTGTTCCAGATAAAAAATCCTTTTTTTGGAGTGGCCGCTATCATGAGGATATGAATAGCAGGGATACATTGATTACAGATTTGAATGTGCTGGCCGACTTTAATCCTAAAGTGCCGGACAGTTACCAGGGCGCAGAGTTTTTAATGCTGGGCAACCTTTCACCCGATGTTCAATTGAGTGTAATAAAGCAATTGAAAACAAGGCCGAAGTTAATCGTAATGGACACCATGAATTTCTGGATGGAAATTGCGATGGATGGCTTGAAAGAAGTGCTGAAACATGTAGATATGTTGATGGTAAATGATGCAGAAGCAAGACAATTGTCAGGTGAGTTTTCCATTGTAAAAGCGGCTAAAAAAATTCTTGCGATGGGGCCAAAATATCTCATTATAAAGAAAGGGGAGCATGGTGCTTTATTGTTTGACAATGACAGTGTTTTCTTTGCACCGGCATTGCCGCTGGAAGAAGTGTTTGATCCAACTGGAGCAGGAGATACGTTTGCCGGAGGCTTTATGGGTCACCTGGCTAAAACAGGTGATATCTCTTTTGAGAATATGAAACGGGGAATCATTGTTGGCTCAGCAATGGCAAGCTATTGCGTGGAAAAATTCGGACCAACAAGATTAAAAGAAATAACAGCTGCAGATATTTCAAGCAGGATTCAGCAGTTTAAGGATTTGGTGAGTTTTGAGATTGAGTTGGTGTAGAACTAAGAATTTGTAGATTAAAATAATTATCAGAAAAAAAAGGAAGTACCTTCAAATTTGAAAGAGCTTCCTTTTTTAATTTAGCTTTCTCGCCAGCACCACCACATTCTTAAACTTTTCTTTCTTGCCTTGCAGGTTAAATATTTCAGTAAAGAAAATATAAGTGCCAACAGGTAATTTATTCCCTTTATCATCCAGCCCATCCCAGTTCCAATAGCCTTTTAAACCCAGCGTTCCATTGCGCACAAGATTATGAACTGGTCTTCCCGCCGCATCAAAAATGGTGATGTTGGCTATATAGCCTGGTTCCGTTACTTTGTATTGAATGGTAGCAATATCATCCCGGCCATCATTATCAGGAGAAAAAACTTTAGGAGTTATTTCAATTGTTGCATTGATAGCATTCAGCAATTTATACTGCGAGTTTTTATAAGTGGGTGTTCCATATCCGGCTGTTGATGCGGCACTATGCCAGTTGGCTTCATTCTGTGATGGCCCGGCAGGATCAATTCTTTCTAATGATACGCCTTCATCATCATCAATCAGTTTAAAATGCCAGTCGTCTTTGTATTTTACTTCGTCCACCACATTTCCCTGGAAGTTTAAAGCGACAACAGTTCCCTCATCATCAGAAAAAGAAGGTGGCGAAGAAATAGCCAGCACATTATCCGGATTTTTTACAAGGTATTGTACCGCAAGATTATCAGGATCGTCTGTTTCTACAATATAATCTCCGGGAAAAATATAAAAGGGAGTTGCACTTAATACTTTGATAGAACTGATAACTCCACTGCTGTTCCTGTTGGCGATATATAATTTAGAAGCATCAAAAATTTTATTGCTGTTATTATAAAACTCTACAAAGTCAAAAGCATTTGACCGGGGGTTGAATAGTATTTCATTAATAACCCATTCACCTGCTGCTGCATCCACCGGCAAACCAACCCTTGCTTTATTGGCAGAACCGATTGTATTACCCTTACAATCTTTTATATTACTGGCAGTGATAGTATAAACTGTATTTACCGCCATTGGGTTATTTGTTTTTAACTGCACCTGGTTAAAAAGAGGTGCAATAGCTGTTGTACTTACAAGAGTTAAGCCACCATCAATTGAGTAATTTGTAAGAGTTGCTGCTAATAAACTATCAACAGGCTCATCATATACTAAAACAATTGTTGTGTTATCTGTGGTGTAAGCTCTTTTTAATTGTGGTGCCGTTACATCATTGTTTACAGCATCAATCGAATTTTTTTTACCTGCGGTGCCGCCAGTGGTATTTACACTTGCTTTCCAATTACTTCTTCCGGCACAGGGACTTTTTGTATCAATCATTTCCAATGTCCAGCCCCCATCTTTCTTTACTTCATTCTGGTACCAACCAGAAGTATAACTAACGGCATGGATTGTTCTTCCATTCGCAGCTCTTAAGAACAGCTGGTCGCCATCATTATCTAATGAAGGAAAACTGGTAACAGAAATAGTAGTACCAAAGGCAGACATGGCTGCAACGGCACTGGCTGTGCAAACAATTACAAAACTATCCGGCTGCAAAGTAAAATTTGGCATTGGGCCACTTTGCCCGGTAGCATCACCAATTCGCCAGTTTTGTAAATTAATTGCTGATGCAGTTGTATTTTTTAATTCAACCCATTCATTATTGGGCAAGCCAATCTGTGGCGTTGGGTCAGCCATTATTTCATCAATCACCACATCATACCTGTTCTGTGCTAACATATACAATGGCAGCATACAAACAATTATTAAAAACAGTTTTTTCATTGCTACCAAGTTAAACAAACGGTCGTTACAAAGAACAAACAGGTAAAATTATTCATCATAATTTGGGTGGAAACTGTTGCAAGCTTACTTTTGCTTGTCTGCCGAAATTAGATGAAGGCAGGCACCGAATAATGATAACAACGAAGCATACAAAACGCACAACAAAACGTTCCTGAGGGAGGTTTGCAGCGTTATGTATGTATCAACATAAATGTTTAGCAGGCCTTCCCTAACCGGAGGGCCTTTTTTTTGTTTGTCTGACGGTCTCCGTCTGACAAAAAACGATTTTACTTCGTCAGACGGAGACCGTCAGACAAGTACCAAACCAAATTTTATAATTAAAAAACTCCATACTTTGAGATGGAGAAGGGGGACAAACAAATGAAAGTTGCAGTAGTAGGTGCTACCGGATTGGTAGGCACAAAAATGCTCCAGGTATTAGCAGAAAGAAATTTTCCAGTTACGGAATTAGTTCCGGTAGCTTCTGAAAGATCAGTGGGTAAGGAAGTTGAGTTTAAGGGAAAAAAATATAAGGTAGTTAGTATGACAGACGGGATTGCAGCAAAACCCGCCGTGGCTATTTTTTCTGCCGGTGGTAGTACTTCATTGGAGTGGGCGCCAAAATTTGCCGAAGCCGGTATTACGGTGATTGATAATTCATCAGCCTGGAGAATGGATCCCACCAAACCATTGATAGTTCCTGAGATCAATGCAGAGATATTAACAGCAACGGATAAAATTATAGCCAATCCTAATTGCTCTACTATCCAGATGGTGGTGGCATTGAACCCACTGCATAAAAAATATGGTATCAAAAGAATTGTAGTCAGCACTTATCAAAGTGTAACAGGTACCGGTGTAAAAGCGGTAACACAATTAATGAATGAAAGAAATGGTGTTGTCGGTGAAATGGCATACAAATACCCGATTGATTTAAATGTAATTCCACAAATTGATGTGTTCCTTGATAATGGCTACACCAAAGAAGAAATGAAGATGGTAAAAGAGACTTGTAAGATTATGAGAGATGATTCTATCCGTGTTACCGCTACTACGGTTCGTATTCCGGTAATGGGTGGGCATAGCGAAGCAGTGAATGTAGAGTTTGAAAAAGACTACGATCTTGCCGAAGTAAAATCATTATTACAATCATCTCCCGGTATAGTAGTAGTGGACGATACGGCTAACCAGCAATACCCTATGCCAATGGATGCACATGAAAAGGATGAAGTATTTGTAGGAAGATTAAGGAGGGATGAAAGCCAGCCGAATACTTTAAATATGTGGGTGGTAAGCGATAACCTTAGAAAAGGAGCTGCGACGAATGCAGTTCAGATAGCAGAGTATTTGCAGGCAAATCGACTGCTGTAGGATATAAAAAATCTTGCCTTTAAGCAGGATGTTTTATAATTAGTATCTCCAGGAAATGGTGTCTGCGTTTACCGGGGCCCTGCTCTTCATTTCCTCTGCCCATTTGGGAATAAACATCCGGTGGTAGCGGAGCCGGCTGATATAATTGGGTTGGGTATGGTCACCATTCCAGCAATGCTCGGCCCGGTCGCCATAATCTACTTCGCAATTGCATTTTGGATTTTCTAATTTTTTAATCATATCCTCTGCCGTGTACACCGCATTATTCAGATAGTAATTATCCATATCGCCAGTGTAGATATGAATTTTACCGGCGAGTTTGTTCCCAATCTTTGGCCAGTCTCTTTTAATGATATGAACTAAATCATAATTTTCTTTCCAGTACTCCGCCACTTTTTTATTAATCACACCGGTGTACTTATCAAAAATTCTTTCCGGATAACCATCTTTACCTACTGGAGAATATACTGCTTCCCATATATCCCATTGATCACCACTTCTGCTTTTAGTTCCCAATGCCAGCTCACGGTAATTCATATCTCTGATAGTTGCACTTACATGCCCCAAATAATTTCTATGACCGGGACGTAATGTTTTTCTGAATGG
>JBKJIX010000056.1:0-4379 GCA_046598205.1 Chitinophagaceae bacterium | reverse complement strand
ACTTTTTGTGGAAGGTAAATACGAAAGTATTAAAGAGTCTTTCGGCGACCAGCAACCGGCGACCAGCAACAAGATTGACCTCTCTCTTCCCGGCGATGCATTGCCCCTCGGTTCCCGACACCCGGTTATACTAATGAAGAACCGCATCGTTTCTATTTTTCAGCGCCTTGGGTTTGCAGTAGCAGAAGGGCCGGAGATAGAAGATGACTGGCACAACTTTGGTGCTTTGAATTTACCCGCCCATCACCCGGCAAGGGATATGCAGGATACTTTTTATGTGCAACAAAGTCCTGATTGGGTATTAAGAACCCATACCAGTAATGTGCAGATCCGTGAAATGGAAAAAGGCAAGCTGCCCATCCGTATGGTAATGCCCGGTCGTGTGTACCGAAATGAAACCGTGAGTGCAAGAAGCCATTGTTTCTTTCACCAGGTAGAAGGATTATATATTGATGAGAATGTTTCCTTCGCAGATTTGAAACAGACATTGTATTTCTTTGTAAAAGAAATGTATGGTAAAGATGTAAAGGTTCGTTTCCGCCCTTCTTATTTTCCTTTTACGGAGCCAAGTGCCGAGATGGATGTTACTTGTTTTATCTGCGGCGGCAGCGGTTGTAATATTTGTAAAAAAACAGGTTGGGTAGAAATTTTGGGTTGCGGTATGGTGCATCCCAATGTTTTATCCAATTGCAATATTGACCCTAATAAATACACCGGCTTTGCATTCGGTATGGGTATAGAACGACCAGCGATGCTGAAGTACGGCGTTAATGATTTACGATTGTTCAGCGAAAATGATGTGAGGTTTTTAAAACAGTTTACTTCGGCGATATAAAAAAAGGCCGTCTTTGCAGGCGACCTTTCTTTCAATAAAATATCATTCTGTGTATTATTTAGCCGGAGGGTTGTAAAAAGCCAACACCAGCGATGATACAATTGCTATCCACAAGCCTGCTCCATATCCTTTTCCTATATACTTAAAGATGCTACCAAAGTCAGCTCCTTTAATCAGGGGGCCTATAAAAATGAAATACAATATGGTTAACAGTGGCAGCCAGACCAGCAAACTGCGGCTAACAATATAATTTCCTTTATTGAGTTCGCCCATTAATAATAGCAAACCACAAATGGGGAAAATAAGTAAAAGGTATTTCTGCCAGTCCCCATTTTTTGATTGTACCTCATCAAATGCACTTACCCCTGCACTAAAAGGAAGGAAGAAACTGGCAATCAAGGCGACTGCTAAAATGATGGTGAATGTTTTTCTGTCCATGTTTGTTGGTTTTAAGTGGTGAGAAAATATTAATTGATTAATAATATCATTATTTCATCGCTGACATCCGTCTATAGCTGAAAAAAGCTGCTGCCAGGAAGGCGATAACTGCAATATAAAACCAGGGAGTAAAGTCAACGGTGATTTTAATGTTATCTGACAAATCACTCATCTTATCGCCAATTTTATCAATCGTATTCCCTACATCATTATCCGGTGTTTTGTCTTTCATATTGGGGGTACTTATTTTGGCATCTTTTTTTATATCAATCATACCCATGATCAATCCGCCTGCGCCTAAAATACCGGACAAGATGGCTATAGCAATTAAGGCTTTTACATTCGTAAATGACAAGATTAAACCAACACCGCCAACTATTAATGCAATAAGCATATAGAGGCTCTTCTTACTTTTGTCAGTTACTTTTGCGGTGGTATCTACAGTAGTTTCTTTTGCCTTATCCAATAAGGAGTTGTTTTTGCCATCCATATCTACATTATAGCCGGTAGCCAGTTCAACTCCGCTGAATTTTTTCAATGATGAACCATTACATTTAATATCCACAAAGGGCATTAAAAAAAGTAAGATGGCGACAATAAAAGCAGCCGATGAAGGGATTTTTGATCCAAATATTCCAGGCGAAGCTGGTGGTTGAACATATACAGTTGTGGATGTTGGTTGGTTGGTATCCATATCAAATTTTTGTTTAAGATAAGAAAATTAAAAATTACAAGGATTATTTGCTCAAAATGAACTTGACTCCGGCTTCAGCACTAAAGTAGGCAAAATCATGCAGCCCCTGTTGCAAACGAAAGATATAGACTTTATTGTTCTTTCTCTTTTCCATGTTTAATCTTACTAATGTTGGCCGGTCGCCGTTATTCATATATCCGGAATAGCCTGCAGCATAAGCTTGTAGCCGCAGTCCTTTCTTGTTCCATTCAAAACCGCTGCCGAACAGGATTGCATCATCCTGCCGGTGCTTTTCAATATTTGTTTGCCACACCAGAAAACCAACCATGCCTATCCATTTCCAATTACTGTTTTTTAAAGGCAGGCCGCCGCCAATGTCAACCCAATACGAAGGTACATCAGCATATCTTGCCATGGTTAAAAGTCCGCCGGAGGGCATCCTGATGCCAAGTCGCAGTGCCAGTTGTATCTTATCTCTCTTTTTTTGAAAAAGCTGAATGGTTGTACTCGCTACCACATCACCCACCGCCTTTTTTTTATAATAGTCCAAATAGAATGTTTTTCGTTCCGTTTTCTTTTGATGTGATAGCTGAAAAGTTTCAATCGGTACAAACTGCACATTTACTGAAATAGTATTCTGTTTGGTAGTATAGTTGCCATACAACACCAGGTTTTGTGTATTATCCCCTTTTGAAAAATGGGCATTAGCAGAAAAACCAATGGAGGAAAAACTATCAATGCTACCGTTGTTTATAAACGGCACACTCAGCGCATTAGGGCCCATATACTTTGGAGTAAGGATAAGATATTTTGACCAGTGGGTCTGGCCATCCCAATTTACATTATTAGACCACCACATTTCGGTTTGGCAAAAACAACAAAACGGAAACAACAATAACCCGGCTATCGGCAATATACGGTTCCGTATAAACAAAAACATAATTCTAAAGATACAATTTACCCTGTCACAACAACTGGTGTTTTTATTTTACGATGTATCGCTTAGTGCAGAGTAGTATCTTTATCGCTTTCAAATAGTTTGTATGATCATCAACAGCATTTGTGTTTGCGGGGCGGGAACGATGGGCAGCGGTATTGCACAGTCCGCAGCACAATCGGGATTTTATACGCTGTTGTATGAACTGAACCCGGTAGTATTGGAAAAATCAAAAGCCGGTATTGAAAATAATCTGCAATCATTAGTGGATAAAGGAAAGATAACGAACGAAGAAAAAGAAAAAATTCAGCAGCGGATACATTTTACGGATGATATTCACATCTGCCTGGCAGATGTTTTTATTGAAGCCATTATTGAAAAACCCGAAATAAAAATTGCTTTGTTTAATCAACTGGCAGAGCTTAATCACAGCGAATGTATTTTTGCTACCAACACATCTTCTTTATCTGTTTCAAAAATAGCAGCCGGGATAATGAGTCCTCAACGGGTGATTGGTATGCACTTTTTTAACCCTGCCACGATAATGAAACTGGTGGAAGTGGTGAAAACTGAATACACTAATGCACAAACCACCGAAACAATTGTAGAACTGGCGATGCAGATGGGCAAAGTGCCGGTGACATGTAAAGATTCTCCCGGTTTTATTGTGAACAGGGTAGCAAGACCGTATTACACAGAATCGTTGCGGCTGGTGGAAGAGGGTGTCATTGATTTTGAAACAGCGGATAAACTATTAGAAGCAAGTGGTTTTCGTATGGGGCCGTTTAAACTGATGGATTTAATTGGCAACGATATAAACTATGCCGTAAGCTGTTCGGTGTATGAACAAATGAATAACCCGGAAAGATTAAAGCCTTCCTATATACAAGAAGAAAAAGTAAAAGAAGGGAAATTGGGTAAAAAATCGGGAGAGGGGTTTTATAAATATACCCCCGAACTTCGTTCCTAACCTTCTCCGCCGACTGGCGGATCGGTTACCTAAAGGGGATTATAGTTATTACATTTTAATTTCTTTACTGTAAAAAAATTACATTGAGCAACGGGTTACCAAAAAGCAAGCGACTGCAAGGCGAAGTTTCTGATACCCCTTTGGGGGATAGGGGTATGGTTTTAGTTACAGGCGGCACTGGTTTTCTTGGTTCATATATCATTAAACAATTAGTAGAGAAAGGGTATGCTGTCAGGGCAATCCGGCGCAGTAATAAATTGCCATTCTGGATATCCAAAGAAATATTTGATGCTGTAGAGTGGATAGAAGGGGATGTGCTTGATGTAGTCGCATTGCAGGACGCTATGGAAGGTGTTGATACAGTTATTCATTCAGCCGCTGTTGTATCCTTTGCAAAGAAGGATAGAAAGGATATGTATCATGTAAATGTGGAAGGAACTGCCAACGTAGTGAATATGGCATTGGAGAAAAATGTACGGCGGCTCATTCATATCAGTTCTGTGGC
>JBKJIX010000048.1:0-26977 GCA_046598205.1 Chitinophagaceae bacterium | reverse complement strand
CCTTCACTCCTGTTTCAGGGCCGGCATAAGCAAGCGATTGAAAACCAAATGCCGTTTTATAAAAATGGGCGGCTTGTTTGGCATTGCCTACATAAAATTCTACATAATCGGTGCCTTCCAAAGGAAGAAAGTCTGCTTGTGTTGCAATTGTTTTATCTGTAGATGTTGTTGTGTTCATGATTTTGAATTTAAAAATGGAAAAGAGAACCTGAGCCAGTTAGTTCAAAATCAAATACTATCCATAGCCAGTGCTTCCATCAGCAGGTTGAAGTTACTGCGGTAATCTGAAAAAAGTTTATGAGGATAGTCAGGAAGCATAGAGCAAATTTAGTTAAAATCCTGACCTGAAACCTTAAACTTCGCTGCCTATCTTTGTCCCCATGTTAAAAATCGGCATACTCGGCGGCGGACAACTTGGTAGAATGCTGCTACAAGCAGCCGCCAACTATCCAGTTGAAACATTTGTATTAGAAAATGATACTGAATGTCCTGCCGTACACCTCTGCCATCAATTTACCAAAGGCGATATTAAAGATTTTGATGCCGTTTATAATTTTGGAAAAGGCTTGGATGCTATCACCATTGAAATAGAAAATGTAAATGTGGACGCATTGGAAAAATTAGAAGTCGAAGGAGTAAAAGTTTATCCCAAACCCTCTGTACTACGAACCATCAAGAACAAAATTCTTCAGAAACAATATTACCAGCAACACTCCATTCCAAGTCCAGAATTTATCATCACCAATAATCTGGCAGAATTAAAACAGCAGGAAAAATTTTTACCTGCCGTTCATAAAATTGGTGAAGGTGGATACGATGGAAAAGGTGTTCAACTGCTAATAACAAAAGAAGATATTGCCAAAGGATTTGATGCACCTTCTGTCCTTGAAAAAATGGTTGACATCCACAAAGAGATTGCTCAAATGGTGGCCGTTAATGATAATGGCGAAACGGCTTTATACCCCCCGGTTGAAATGCTGTTTGATCCGTCACTTAATTTATTGGATTATCAACTCTGCCCTGCTGAAGTGGATGAAAAAATAAAATGGAAGGCAGAAGCTATTGCGTTAACAGTTGTCCGCAATTTTAAATCCCCGGGCATCTTTGCCGTAGAAATGTTTGTAGATAAAAATGGCAATGTGTTGGTAAATGAAACAGCACCAAGGGTACATAACAGCGGCCATCACACTATTGAAGCACATTACAGCTCTCAGTTTGATATGCTGTGGCGGATAATGCTGGGATATCCATTGGGAAATACGGCTGCCATTCTTCCATCCATTATGGTGAATATAATCGGGGCCGAAGGCTTTAGCGGTGAGGTGAAGTATGAGGGGCTTGAAGAAGTATTGAAAATCGAAAATGTGTTTGTTCATTTGTATGGCAAAAAACAAACAAAACCCGGCCGCAAAATGGGACATGTTACCATTATCAGTAAAGAAAAACAGGAATTACTCCATCAATCGAACAAAGTGAAAAGAACTTTGCTTGCAAAAGCCTGATTCCCTCTTATCCAAGATAAAAACCGTTTATACTTCCTTGAAAATCAGCACAGGAAACGGGTTTCTTTACCGTCTAAACTCTGTGATTATCCGTTATCTTTATTGACCTGATTTTTTACCAATTTCACCACAAACACATATGAGAATCACTACATTACTCCTCTTACCCATCATTTTATTGCTCACCGCTTGCGGTGGCAAGAAAAAGAAAGATGCCGCCCAACAAAAAAGCGGAGCCACCAAACCACCCCCCATGAATGTGGATGGCTATATCGTAAGACCTGAACCTTTCCAGTCAACTATTGAAGTACCCGGCAATATTGTGCCCAATGAAATGGCAGAAATACATCCTGAAGTATCAGGCAGAATTGTGCAATTGAATGTGGCCGAAGGAAAATATGTAGGCAAAGGAACCGTGCTGGCCAAATTGTATGATGGTGATTTGCGGGCACAACTAAATAAAGTGCAGATACAATTAGCATTGGCCCAAAAAACAGAAGACAGGCAGGCTCAGTTACTAAAAATACAAGGGATCAGCCAGCAGGATTATGATATTAGTTTGCTTCAGGTAAATAGTTTGAGAGCAGACATTGGTATTTTACAAACCAGTATTTCAAAAACAGTAGTAAGAGCACCCTTTAGCGGAAAGCTGGGGTTGAAAAACATAAGCCCCGGCTCTTATGTTTCTCCTGCATCGGTTATAGCCATCATTAATCAAACTGACCGGTTGAAATTAGACTTCACCATTCCGGAAAAATATATTGACCAGATAAAGATGGGGCAATTAGTAACCTTCACTTTTGAAGGTTCGAACAAACAATTAGGCGCAAAAGTAATAGCCACAGAATCTAACATTGCAGAAAATACCCGCAGCCTTACCGTTAGGGCGGCTGTAATAGGAAGCGACCCGGGACTTTTGCCTGGTTCATTTGCTAAAGTAATATTGAGTTTTGACCCCGATCCCAATGCATTATTGATACCAACACAGGCAGTACTGCCACAGGCAAGAGGAAAGAAAGTTATTTTGTACAAAAGTGGTACCGCCATATTTGCAGATGTAACCACAGGGGTAAGAGATTCTGCAAAAGTGCAGATTGTTGATGGCCTGAAACCAGGCGATACGGTTGTAGTAACCGGATTGCTTAGTGTAAGACCTGAAGCAAAAATTCAGATAGGACGAATAGTGAATAAATAAAAAAGAATAGATAATAGTTGCTTATTGTTTAAAATTCTGTCAACCTAAAAAAAGACATCATATGATAATGAATCCTGTATTAACTATTATCTATTCACTTTCATCTATCATCTAATTACGGGTATGAATATCTCAGAACTCAGTTTACGAAGACCGGTGCTGGCTATTGTGATGAATATCGTCATTGTGGTATTTGGTCTTATCGGTTTTAAATTTTTGGGGGTAAGAGATTACCCGGCGATTGACCCACCCAATATCAGTGTCCGCACCAGCTATCCCGGTGCCAATGCGGACATTATTGAAACACAAATTACCGAGCCATTGGAAAAAGCAATAAATGGTATTGCAGGTATTAAAAACATTACTTCCAGCAGCAGTAACGGTAGCAGCAATATAAATGTAGAATTTGAACTCGGCGAAAATCTTGAATCTGCTGCCAATGATGTAAGAGATAAGGTTTCGCAGGCACAACGTTCATTACCTGCTGACCTTGATGGGCCTCCTGTTGTTTCCAAGGCAGATGCCAGCTCCGATCCCATTTTATCAATGACGGTGCAAAGCAATACAAGGAATCAATTACAGATGTCGGAGTATGCCAACAATGTATTGGTAGAAAGATTGCAAACGATACCTGGGGTAAGTGGTATTCAAATATGGGGAGAAAAAAGATATGCGATGCGTATCTGGATTGATCCTGCAAAACTCACCTCTTTTAATATTACCGCCAACGATGTGCAGGCGGCTTTGCTGAGAGAAAATGTGGAATTACCCTCCGGAAAAATTTCGGGAAGCACAACAGAACTAACCGTAAGGACTTTTGGAAAATTAAACACCGAAGAAGAATTCAATAACCTGATCGTAAAAAACATTAACGGTGCTGACATACGATTGCAGCAAGTGGGTGAAGCTGTTCTTGGCCCTGAAAATGAAGAAACGATTTTAAAAGGGGATGGCATTCCAATGATTGCATTGGCTGTTATTCCTCAACCCGGTTCTAATTATGTTTCTATCTCCGATGAATTTTATAAAAGATTAGAACAAATTAAAAAAGATGTGCCCGAAGATGTAAAGATCAATATTGCATTAGACCAGACAATGTTTATCAAGAAATCAATATTGGAAGTAAAGGAAACACTGATGATTGCCTTTCTGCTGGTTGTCATGATCATTTATTTATTTTTCCGTGACTGGATTATTGCAATTCGTCCGCTGATAGATATTCCTGTTTCGCTGATCGGGGCCTTCTTCATTATGTACCTGATGGGTTTTACCATTAATGTACTTTCGCTGTTGGCTATTGTGCTTGCCACCGGCCTGGTAGTGGATGATGGTATTGTGGTAACAGAGAATATTTACAAGAAAATGGAGAAAGGGATGAATAAATGGCAGGCTGCATTAGAAGGTTCTAAAGAAATCTATTTCGCTGTTATCGCCACCTCCGTTACACTGGCTGTTGTTTTTCTTCCTATCGTTTTTTTACAGGGGTTTACAGGAAGACTATTCCGTGAATTTGGTATTGTAGTCGCGGGTGCTGTATTGATCTCTGCCTTTGTATCACTTACATTAACACCTGTACTGAATGTAAAACTGAGCAATAAGAATGTTTACAAACATTCATGGTTCTATAATAAGACAGAACCTTTCTTCCGGTGGATGGAAAATAGTTACCAGGCGGCTTTGCGAAAGTTTATGAAAGTCCGCAGGTTGGCCTGGATACTGGTTATCCTTTGCGTAGGTGCTATCATTTTTGTGGGCAGAAATTTACAATCAGAACTGGCACCGATGGAAGACCGCAGCCAATTCCGTTTACAACTTACCGCACCTGAAGGCACTTCCTTTGATGCAATGGACAAATATGTTGACAGAGTTACCTATTTTATGATGGATTCTGTTCCAGAAAAGCAATTGCTGTTGAGTGTTACCTCTCCCGGTTTTACTGGTTCGGGAAATGCCAATACAGGGTTTGTCCGTGTAACATTAGTTCCACCAAATGAAAGAAAAAGATCGCAAAAACAAATTGTGGCGATGGTGAATAAGAATATGTCGAAGTTCAATGAAGGCCGGGCAACAGCAATAGAGGAACAAACGATTTCCGTAAACCGTCGTGGGGGGCAGCCTGTCGCCTTTGTTATTCAGAATAATAATTTTGATAAGTTAACGGAGATCATGCCAACAATACTTGAAGAAGCAAGGCAGAGTAAAATATTATTAAACCCGGATGTTGATTTAAAATTCAACAAACCTGAACTGAAGGTAGAAATTAACCGGTTGAAAGCGGCAGAACTGGGGGTAACCGTCAACGATATTTCGCAAACATTACAACTGGCTTACAGTAACCGTCGCCTGGGTTATTTTACCAAAGACGGAAAACAATACCAGGTAATGGGCCAGGTGGCCAGAAATGACAGGGACGAACCAAATGACTTGAAAACATTATTTGTCCGCAACAACCGGAACGAAATGATAAGCCTTGATAACCTCGTTACTACTACTGAGTCAAACACTCCTCCTACTATTTATCATTTTAACCGGTATAAATCATTTACGATTTCTGCTGGTGTGCAACCGGGCAAAACAATTGGCGATGGTATTGCTGAAATGGAAAGGATTACTGATAAATTATTAGATGAGACCTTTACCACTTCGCTTAGTGGTTCATCAAGGGATTTTAAAGAAAGCAGCAGCAACACAGGTTTTGCATTTTTGTTGGCTCTCGGGCTGATATTCCTCATCCTGGCAGCCCAGTTTGAAAGTTTTATTGACCCACTGATCATCATGGTTACAGTTCCACTCGCCATTGCCGGAGCAGTATTATCATTGTGGCTATTTGGGCAAACATTAAACATCTTCTCACAAATCGGAATGATTATGCTGATTGGACTGGTAACGAAGAATGGAATCCTTATTGTGGAATTTGCCAATCAAAACCAGGAGAAGGGAATGAAAAAAGCTGAAGCAGCGATCTACTCAGCTACGCAACGTTTACGACCCATATTAATGACCAGTCTTGCCATGTCACTCGGCGCATTACCATTAGCTTTATCATTGGGGGCTTCTTCCACCAGTCGTATTCCGTTGGGAATAGTTATTGTGGGTGGTATTATGTTCTCATTAATACTAACCTTGTTTATTATTCCTGCCATCTACTCTTTTCTATCTACTAAAAAGAAGAAAAGTGAAATTGATAAATATATTCATGAAGCAGTGCCAACCGAAGAACCGATTGCTGAACAAGCAAAACCCGAGATGAAATAATATGCGAAAAATAATTTTACCCCTATTATTATTGATAACCCTCTCTTCTTCAGCACAGCGGATACTTTCGTTGGAAGAATCAATAGCTGCTGCGCTGCAGAATAATTACAATATACTGCTTGCAAAAAATGATTCGGCTGCTGCTGCACTGGATTATTCGTATAAAAATGCAGGCTTTATCCCCCGCATTAATGGCAACCTGGGAACAGTTTGGAATAATAATGCACAAAAGCAAATACTGTCTGATGGAACGAAAAGAGAAAGCAAAGGGTTGAAGTCAAACAATATTACTGCGCAACTTGCACTAAACTGGACCTTATTTGACGGAATGAAAATGTTTGCTACCCGTGATAAATTGGCGGAGTTTGTAAAACTGGGTGAGCTGGGCATCAAGAATCAATTGGTGAATACGGTAGCTGCGGTTATCAATACTTATTACAATATTGTTCGTCAAAAACAACAACTGAAAGCCGTTGAAGAACAAATGGCGTTGGGCCAGGAAAGAGTAAAGCTGGCGCAATACAAATTAGATATAGGCGTTGGCACCAAACCGGATGTGCTGCAAGGCAAAGTAGATTTGAATGCACAAAAAGCCGCCCAGTTATTACAACAAACATTGATTGCAAAATTAAAAGAAGAGCTGAACCAGGTGATGAATGTACAGCAAAGTACGATGTATGATGTGGCCGATTCAATCCCCATCAACACCATGCTGTCGTTGGGAGATATTCAAAGCGGAATGGAGACCAATAATCCATCGCTGCTGATCGCCAAAAAAAATATTGACATCGCCGGGTTTACGTTGAAAGAAAGAAAAGCAGAACGTTTTCCGACGGTCTCATTTAACTCAGCCTATAATTTTACCCGCAACAAAAACCAGACTGTTATTAATTCCTTCTCTACTCTTTTCAACCGGAGCAAAGGGCTTAACTATGGCCTCACCGCCGCTATCCCTATCCTGAATAATTATACTAACAAAAGGCAAATACAGCAGGCCCAATTAGACATTCAGTATAACCAGATAGTATATGATAACCAAAAATCATTACTGACCCTTTCTATCATTAATGCTTATAAAGATTATGAACAGCAGAAAAGGGCATTGGCATTGGAAGAAGAAAGTATATTGCTCGCCAAAGAAAATGTAAACATCCTTTTTCAAGTGTATAGGCTTAACTCTACCACACTGATTCAATTAAAAGAAGCGGAAAAAAGTCTGGGTGATGCTTACAACAGGTTGATTGCAGCAAGGTATAGTACCAAATTAGCAGAGACAGAACTGTTGCGATTGAAAGGTGATTTGATTAAATAAATTGCCCGCCAAGGCGCAAAGCCGCTAAAAATTTACTTCAAAGACATTTATATTCTGGCTTCTCAAACATCCTCTGCATACTCAGCGATCTCTGCGTGAAATAACTCTGGAGCTTTCGTCTTTGCGAGATACCTTTTTTAGCCTTTCTTTGCCTTTCAAACTCCTCAAATGAATCCTTTAGTTGGTATCATCATGGGCAGCGACAGCGACTTAAATGTTATGCAGGCTGCTTCAGACATTCTCAAACAATTTGATATACCACATGAAGTAACAGTGGTATCTGCACACCGAACCCCGCACCGGATGATTGAGTATGCCACTACTGCCAAAGAAAGAGGATTGAAAGTTATTATTGCCGGGGCTGGTGGTGCTGCACATTTGCCGGGCATGGTGGCCTCTGTTACTGTATTACCTGTTATTGGGGTGCCTATTAAGTCTTCTAATTCTATTGATGGCTGGGATTCTGTTTTATCCATTTTACAAATGCCTAATGGTGTACCTGTGGGCACCGTGGCATTAAATGCTGCTAAAAATGCCGGTATCCTTGCTGCTGAAATTCTCGGCACGGCTGACGAAGCTGTTTCTAAAAAAATAGCAGACTATAAAAAATCGCTAAACAGTGAAGTGATAGAGAAAGTAGAGAAGATGAAGAAAGATGGATGGGAGAATAAGTTTGATTAAGAAAATATACCCTATTGGACTATTACAAGTATCTGTAAAATTTTCTATCTTTAATTCATGAAAAAGTATGAAGTCATAGTAGAAGATGCAAAAGCAGCAGAGCTGGCTGAATTGCTTAAAAAACTTCCTTATGTAAAACATGTAAAGGAAAGCGACACTATTGATACATACACTCTTGCTTCTGAAGATTCGCTACGGGAAGACTGGCTTGTAGAAGAAGATGATGAACTTCAAAAACTTTACGGAAAATGAATTATAGCCGTGGGGAAATAGTCTGGGTAAAATTTCCTTTTAGTGATGCTACTACAATCAAACTACGGCCCGCACTTGTCATTTCTAATAATCTTATTAACAGAACTGGTGATTACTTACTGATGCAAATTACTTCCCGGCTCAGAAATGACAGCTTATCACTGCAAATAAGTGATGGCGATTATTCCGGCTCTGCTTTACTAAAGCCAAGTGAATTGAGATTACACAAGATTTTTATTATAAATGAGATGCTAATTGCGGGTGGCATCACAATTGTTTCCCCGCCTTTTATGAAAAAAGTTACAGTTGAATTAATGAAACTTATCGAATAAAATGTTCAGGTATTCGACAATACTAATAGCTCTCCTCGCCTCTTGTGGCAGTAACAACATGCTAAAAGAAATTAAAAAACTTGATCACTACCCTTCTGCCTCCGGTATAGAATATTTCAATAACCAATATTATGTTATTGGCGACGATGCCAACGACTTACTGGTGCTTGACAGCAATCTTCATCCAACAGACTCCATTTCTCTTTATTCATTCGCAGAAAAAAGAATTCCAAAGAAAATAAAAGCTGACCTGGAAGCCATCACCCTTACAAAAGACAACAAACTGCTGATAGTCGGTTCAGGTTCCTTATCACCCTATCGAAATACTGCCTGGCTGATTGATCCAGCTACCAAACAAAAAGACAGTATCAAATTGGATACTTTTTATCAGCGATTTAAGTTGAATGGAATTGACGAAATTAATATTGAAGGCATTTCTGCCATACCGGGCTCCATTCTCTTATCGAACCGGGGAAGTAAAGGTTATCCAAGAAATCATTTGATACTGACCAGTGATAATTTTTGGGAAGACCAGGCTAATGCCCCCATTTCAATTATTCTCGTTGGCTCGAATACAGACAGTACTTTATTCAGCGGTGTTTCCGGTTTTGCCTATACAAAAAAGAGTGACCGGCTGGTATTAACCGTATCAACAGAAGACACCCGTAATACGATGGATGATGGTGCCATCGGCAAAAGCTATCTCTGGATAATAGAAAATATTTCTGCCAGGAAAAACTGGAAGGCCATCAACCCCGACCAGGTAATAGATCTTGAAGCCATAGACCCAAAGTTCAAAGGGCAAAAAATAGAATCTGTTTGTGTATTAAAAGAAACAAAAAATTTCCTCCACCTTGTATTGGCCGCCGACAATGATGATGGCAGCAGCAGCATTTTCAGGCTGATTGTAGAAAAGAAGTAACTTTAACCTGTAAGCAGAATCAATTTCCTTAGCCTCGTAGAGGCGAAATATTAGTAGAAACAAGAAACTGTGTTAGTGACCAGAGCCCCATCGGGGCGATATGTAAAATATTTCGCCCCGATGGGGCTCTAACACACTCTAAAATATATTTCTACTAACATTATACCCCTCAGGGGTAATGAAGATTTCTTTAAAATTGGTTCTGTAAACAGTTAGCTAAGATTTGTTTTACTTATCAATCTACACTTATGAGATACTTGCTACGTCTGGTCATTCTTTCCTTGTTATTTGCAACAGTGTTTAATGCCTCCGGCCAATCACCTCTCAAATTAAGAGACACTACCATTAAAGGTCCGCAGACCTTTGCTATTGTTATGGGTGTTTCCAACTACAAATTTGTAAGGCCACTAGTTTACGCAGATAAGGATGCAGAATTATTCCGTGACTATCTGAAATCACCCGGTGGTGGTGGCCTGAAAGATGATAATATCTTCTGCTTATTAAATGAACAGGCTAATAATTCCAATTTCTGGGGCAAGGGTTTTCAATGGCTGAAAGCAAAGCAACTTCAAAAAGGTGACCGGCTTTTCATTTACCTCGCCGGGCATGGTGATGCGATTGATGAAGATGAATTTTTCTTTTTGGGGTATGACTGTAATCCGGCTGGTGATAAAAATAATTATCTCGTTAGCGGTGCCATTCAGTTGTTTAACCTGAAAAAGAAAATAGCTAAAGAAACCAGCAAAGGCGTGGAAGTGTTTTTTATTATGGATGCCTGCCGTTCCAATGAATTACCCGGTGGTGCAGAAGGGCAAAATTTTCTGAATATCGCTATTTCAGAAAAAAAAGTAGGTGATATTATGATGCTGGCAACCGCTGCAGGCCAGGAATCGCTGGAAGATGTTTCCATCGGCAATGGTCATGGATTGTTTACTTACTATCTTGTAGACGGACTAAACGGCGTTGCCGATACAGGAGGTGATAATAAAGTAACTTTCAAAGAACTTAAATCCTATGTAGATAAGAATGTACCCTCACTGGCACTGCAACGGTTTAAAAGAAAACAGGAACCGTATTTCTGCTGTAATGAATATAATGACAAAGTAGTGAGCCGGGTGGATACCGCCTACCTGAAAAAATGGTTGCAAATAAAAAAACAACAGAGCCGTGGCGGCGGCAATTCCTTTAGCGGCATAGTGAACAAAGCTGATAAATTTTTTGTTGCTGACACGGCGTTGATTGAAACGTATAATCTTTTTTACAAAGCGGTAAAGTCAAATAATATCAGTGGCCGCTCATCTGCCGAAGAATATTTTCAACAGTTGAGTAAGAAATATCCCGGCAATTCTTATACGTTAGATGCAAAATCTACGCTTGCAGTTGAGTATATTAATTTTGCCCAGGCCAAAGTTGACCGCTATCTTACTTGCAGTGACGATGTATCTGCAAAACAAAAACAAGAAAATACCGATGCGGCCAACAAACTGGAAAAAGCAATAGCCAGCGTAAGAGAAGATGATGGAGATTTTGCTAATTCGTTGCTTGGAAGAATGTATTTGCTTAAAGCAAGTGGGAACAATGCAAGCATAGTAACTTCGTTACAATATGCTTACGCAGCCCTGGCTATCAATCCCAATGGGGCATATATACAAAATAAAATTGCTCGCCTGCATTTAGACAACAACAACAAGGACAGTGCCCTTTATTATGCCAATAAAGCAGCTACTACTGCACCCAAGTGGGCTTGTGCTCTAACAACCCTTGCGTTGGTGCAAAAGGCATTAGCTGATAATAAAAAGCCGGATGAGAAAAAGAATCAACCAAACAAGCCTTTGAAAAAAAATAGTTTTGGATATACATTGGGCGGAGGTATAAATCAATCAAAACCCACTTACTCTGGCAATGCAAATACAGGCATAATAGGTGTTGATGCAAATACGGCTCCTTCTTTCAACCTCGGCTTTATCTACCAGTTAAGTCTAAGTAATTCTATATCCATAAGGCCTGCAGCTACCGTTAGCTTTGAAAGTACAGATATTGATTTTCAAAGGAGGAGTATAACCGGCGGCTCTGTTGTTATTGAAACAGTTGCGGTGAAAGGAACAGCTATAGATATTGCCTTACCGCTTATTATCAGGCTGTCGTCAAAAAATATTGCCCCTTACATTGCGCTGGGGCCTTCATTCAGTTATATGCTTAGCCAAAACAGTACCTCTGCTGAAAAGTTACCGGTAAAGAAATCTCTGTTTATGGGTAATGCTGGGTTGGGCGTTGATATTGCCTTATTGAAATCAGGCTGGATAATTTCGCCGGAGTTAAAATATTCGGCTGGTCTTTCTGATTTAAAAGATAATGCGTCCACAACTGCTTATGCAAGGGCACTTTCTTCTTTAAAGAAAAATGCTTTTATGTTGAGTGTTTATTTGAGGAAGAGATAATGCACAGGTTTATTTTTCTTGCAAAATGACAAATTCCTGTTCTAAACTCAAGGATGATTCAAAAAGTTTATTAATAAACTCTCTTCCCCATTTTGCATAATAGTAAGATAGATTTTCTTTTCTTTCCTGTAAGCCATTAGCGGGAAATAGTTGCTCTTTAATAGTATGTATCTGCCGTTGCTGGTCTGTAAATTTTCTTCTTTCTGCCTTTAGCATTTTCTTTTCCAGTTGCCGGAGGCGGTAAAGGGTTTGTGTCTTTAATGCCTCCACATGTTTTTCTAATGTGGTATCAATAGACGTGGCTTGCTTTTTAATAAGATTGTATAACTGCTCCGTTTCAGAAAAACTGCCGTTCAGTTTTAGTTTTTTGTCTGTCTCTCTTGCTACCAACCGGTTTATCAATTCCTGTTCCGGCAAAAAGAAGTCTTCAATGGTAAAACCAAGCTTTGCAATCATTGATTGCCATTTTTTCTCTACTATTAAAAAAGAATTTCGCAACACCAATACCGGGAAAGGAATTTTATAATGTTCAAACAAATCCTTTAGCTGTAGCCAATAAGCCGTCTCTCCCCCGCCGCCGATAAAAGCAATATTGGGTAAAATGGTTTCCTGATATAACCCCCGAAGAATAACATTAGGACTAAATCGTTCAGGATATTCTTTCAATTCATTCCTTAGTTCATCTTCAGACAGGTCAAGACTTGTTCCTTGCGCCTTGAATCTTGCACCTTCTTTTACAATTCTCTCCCTCTTATCATCAATCAAATAAAATAAGTTGATCTCTCTCGGACTTGCCTGCACTTTATACCCTGTAGCTTGTAATTTATCTGCCGTTTTTTCTACAATTCCTGAAGCCGTTTGGTTGAGCAATTCGTCTTCAAAAACCGATACCATCTGCTTTTTCAATGCTGCATTGTCGGGCAACAATACAATCAATCCATATTCAGCAAATAACGAATTCACAAACTGAAAAGTAGCATCCTGTATGGTTGTGCCTTCTTTATAATACTCTTTTATGCCTGTAATTATTTCATCACCATTTGGCAACACCAGCAACTGTCCTTCCATTAACCCGATCAGCTTAATCAATTCCTTATCTACTTTCATTCTTCCCACTGCACCGGTCTGCTTCGTATTCCAGGTTAGTTTTTGTCCGCCCAAATGAATATGATTTAATTCATCAAGATCAGCATCTTCTGAACCGATATAAAAAACCGGGACAAAATTGTAAACAGGCAGAGAAATTTTTAAATGGCCGGCCAGTTTGATGGCATGGATAATTTTGTAAATAAAATATAATGGTCCGGTAAAAATATTATTCTGATGGGCGGTGGTAATAGTAAAAGTATCTGTTGAAAGCAGTGACTCGATATTCGATTTTACTTTATCGCTTGCTTCAACTCCTTTATACTGCTTCTTTAATTCCTGCACCAACACCTCCCTGTTTGTTGCAAACTGCTTTCTTGCATTAATAGCTTTTTGAATTCCCTGTAAAGTTGGTGTATGGGCATAAAAGGGCCTCAATCCTTCTGTATGGTCAAGGTAGTCTAAAACAGTTTTGGAGAAGCTGTTGGTTTGCCGGTAAGGTAATCGGGTAGAACTACAATCCATAATCAGTTAAAAGTAAAAAGTGTTGTATTGTCTTTAAAATTTCCGGTCAAAATTAACGTTACTTTACCTCATAAGCGGCTACTGAGTTTCTCCAGAAAGTGGGAATAAAAATTGTCCTCGTGGCTGGATCAATACCTATATCAGCCGAATTCATTTTTATTGACCTGCCATCCAGCATCGTTTGTTTGGTACCCGTAGCAGCATTTACATAAAAAACCATTCCTCCCCAGGTAGAAACAATAAAATCATTGCCGGAAATGTTTTCTATGCCATCCGTTCCCCCTTCCATACCGCCAACAATCAAGGTTAGTGATTTGTTGTCATTCATTTTATAGAGGCTGCCTGCATCCAGTACATAAAAATCTTTCCCGTGGATTAGTATGCCATTTGGTCCTTTCAGGCTATCCAGCAGAAGCTCTGCTACCCCTTTTTTAACCCGGTACACTTTCTTTACTTTAGAATCAGACACATATACCGTTCCCTTCTTATCAACGGATATATCATTTAATCCTACTGCACCGGGAACAGCAATCCGTTCCTCAATATTTCCTGATTTTGTATCTATCACAACTATTTCTTTAAGATCGGCCACATATAATTTTCTTTTGTGCAAACCCATTCCTTTTGGTGACTGAAGACCTGATACCCAATCAACCATAATATTTTTTCCATCTGAATCCATTTTCCCAATAGAACCAACGCCGTCTGCACCCCAGGGATCTGTACCATCTATATTGGAAACATACAAAGTATTTGTAGCCCGGTCAAACAAAACGGACTCGGGTACTTTGAATATAGAATCAGTTTCCCATTTCTTGACCAACTTGTGATCTTGTGCATTTGTAGTATTAAAGCAGAAAAGAATAAGCAATAATGTGAGGTAACGCATATATTTAAATTTGGGGAATGATAAAGTTACTGAACTCAGGAGAATCTGCCCGGATCAAAAACTCCGATACCCATCGAAGCATTTTTTCCGGTAATGATTTCATCTACTAATTTTCCCGTGCCTGCACCAAGGCTCAATCCAAGCATAGAATGCCCGGTAGCCACAACCAGGTTATTGTATTTTTTTACCCTGCCAATATAAGGCAGCCCATCTGCCGAACAGGGACGATACCCATACCATATTTTTTCCACCGGCGGAAGTGGTACATCAAAGTCAGGATAAAATCGTTTAACAGCATCTAATATTCCCTGCACCCTGTTCATTCGGGGTGGTGTTTTGTGAGAAGTGATTTCCATCGTACCTCCAAAACGTATTTTATTTCCATCCATCGGCGTGATGGCGGCACGGCCTTCCAACAAGACTGCCGGGTAATTTACTTTATATTGAGAGTCTTCTAAAGTGACGGAGTAACCCCGGCCCGGCATCAATGGAATTTTTACACCGAGTAGTTTAGCCGTCTGCCTTCCCCATGAGCCGGTGGCAATGATCACTTCATCCGGTTCATATACAGCAGAAGCAGTAATAACTTTTTTTATACTTCCCCCTGCCTTTTCAAATTGTATCACCTCCTGGTCCGCAATTAATTTTACGCCTTGTTGCTTCAAATAAGTAATTAAATTCTGCATCAGTTTATTGGGATAGCAATGTGCATCACAGTTGAACAGGATGGCACCCAATCCATTTATTCTTGTCTGCGGTTCTAATGCCTGTAGTTCTTCTTTGCTTAATAACTGTGTATCGGTTAATCCTAACTCATGTGCTTTTTCCACTGTATGCTTGGCATGTTCACCACCGGCTTCTGTCTGAAAAATTTCTAACAACCCTTTTTGCTGGTAAGCAAAATCAAATCCCGGAATGGATAACCATTCTTCATATTCCCGTTTACTAATAATGGCAATATCCCGAAGGGGTTCTGCTGCCGTTTGCACATGATCCTTTGTAGCACTGCGGACAAACTTCAATCCCCAATTAACAAGGTTCCAATCCATTCGTGGCTGCACATAAAAAGGGCTTTTGGAATTCCACATCCATTTCAATCCCTGTTTTACAATACCCGGTGTGGCTAATGGAATAAAATGACTGGGGCAGATATAACCACAGTTACCATAAGAACAGTTGTCGGTAAAATCTCCTTTATCAATCACGGTTACCTCCCAGCCTGATTTATTTAAATAGAAGGCAGAACTTAATCCGATGATGCCGCCACCAATGATTGTTACTTTGCCCCTATCCCCTAAAGGGGAATTTGAATTCAATATCTCTTTTACTTCCATTATTTTACAAAAATTAAAATTCAATTACCATTCCTTGTTCTGCCACACCAAATCCATCTGCCTTTACTTTCTTCTTTTCAGCCGATTGTTTTTTTAACAACGGGTTAGTATGATTAAAATGAATAAATACAATTTTTGATTTCTCGACCGAAGGTAAGGATGAAAATTTTTGAAGGCTCTCTTCTACAAAAGGATGAGGTATTTCTTTCATATCCCGGCCGGGAAGTTCCCCATTCTTATAAAATGTTCCATCAAGCAATGCTATATCAACCTTTCCCACTTCTGCAACAATATCTTTCGGCCATTTTTCCCATTTATCTATATCTGGAATAAAAAGGATTTTCTTTTTCTCGCTTTGAATAATAAATCCTACTGTTTCAGAAAATTCATCCCGGTGAGGCACTTTAACAGGTGTTACCTTTAATGAAGCAGTCAGGGAAACGGTACTATCAACTTTTAAAGATTGCAGTTGAATATTTTTCAATGAAACTAACTGGCTCCAGGGACCATTATATTTCAAAAAAGAATCAAGCCTGGGCATTGCCCAAACAGGAATTGATTTTGCTCCCATTGCTTCCCTGCCTAATTGCATCAATCCGCTGTAATGACCGATATGTGCATGGGTGATAAAAATGCCGGCAGGAGAATAGTTGTCTTTGGTTAACAGGTATGACTGAACATTTTCTAACTGGTTTGTAATATCCGGCGTTGCTTCAAACAGCCAATAAAGGTTTGCTTTTCTGTCAACCAACGCAAGGCAAGTAACGTATTTTTTTTCTTCTTTGCCCTGCCAATACGCTTTACAACATTCATTAATACAACCTGCTTGCGGAAAGCCTGCATCCTGTGCTATTCCCAATACCACTAAAAATTTATCCGGCAAATTTTTCTTATCGTCTTTTGCAGGCGAAGAATCCTTTGAACGGCAACCTTCAACAATGAATAAGAAAAAACAAACAATGGCTGCGATAATTATTCTCATTTGTCAAGCTGTATATTTTTCTACTTAACCTTTGCTCCCTCTACCTCCTGCCCACCCTGGTAAAGAATTAGCTTATTGACTACTCCCTTGCTGTCTTTTAAAAATTTTACTTTTGCTTCCACTACTTTCAAAAAGAATAAATCATCCTTTTCTGCAAATAGTTCAAATTTTTGCTGCCCTGTAGCCTGTGCAAATATCTTATCTGCTACTGTTGAAATAGTAATACTAAAACCCGGTGCCAGCTCATACTCACCTGCATACTGCTTCAGCAAACTGTCATCCATTTTTATTTCAATCTGCTTTTCTTCCTTTATACCATACAATATGTTCCTGATTCTTTGCAATACCTGGATTGGACGTTCGTAGTTCCTGAGAATAATAATAGTTTTATCTGAATCTGTATGTCTTTCTATCAGGGTATTATAACCTGGCCATCCGCCGGAATGATTTACTACTTTGCCCATGCCTTTCATTTCAGCAATAGCCCAACCAAAACCATAACTTGTTTTCTTGCCATCATTTAATGTTCCTGGCTGAAAAGCTTCTGCCAGCATATCTTTACTGACGAGCTGTTCCGTATATAAAGCCCTGTCCCATTTCAATAAATCGTTGGTGGTAGAATTAACTGTTCCGTCTCCCACAATACCATCCAGGCAATATACCATTATGGCAGTTTCAGCAAAATTATCGGGTAACACAAACTCATTTTTCGTTGCATCAAACATATACCCGAATGCATAGTTAGAAATAGTTTTCCCTGAATACCTCCTTCTGAATACTATTGTTCTTTTCATACCCAATGGCTTGAAAATATTTTTCTCCAGGTAATCGCCAAAGCTTTTACCCGATACCCTTGCAATGATAGTCGCCAGCAGCGCATAACCGGTATTACTGTATTCCCATTTTTCGCCGGGAGCAAAAAGAGTTGCAGGTTTATATTTAGCCAGCAACTCAATCATATCCTTGTTGCCGGCAATTTTTGTAGTATCCCAATTTTTAAAGAATAACTCCATATAGTCGGGTAATCCTGAAGTATGATGAAGCAGGTGCCTTACCGTAATATTATAATAAGGCAGCTCTGGAATAAATTTCCTTACGCTGTCGTCATAACTCAGGTTGCCTTGCTTTTTCAACAGCATAATTCCCATAGCGGTAAATTGTTTGGAAACCGATGCCAGTTCAAACATAGATTCAGCATCGAGGTCTGCATTGCTTGTGATATTTGCTTTGCCAAAGCTTTTTTGATAAATGATATTTCCTTTTTCTGCAATCAACACATTGCCATAAAACTTTTGCTCGTTATGCGAGGCAGTCAGCAAACTATCAATCTGGCCGGCCTTGTCCTGTGCCAAACCAGGCATCGTTATTAGCAGGGCAATAACAAAAAGTATTTTCTTCATATTTATTGCTTATTAACCAGGTTACTCAATTCTTAAAACTACATTTATATCTTCGGTAATTTATACCCATTATGATATGGTGCTGCCAGGTATTTTTTATTGATTGAATTGTCAGTAAACTTTCCGGCTTCTTTATTCCAATAGAGCTTGTTACCCGAACGATAAGCAATATTTCCCATCTGGCTTAAGATGGCAATATGAGAAGCCGCTTCAATAGAACATTTTAGTTCTTCCATCTTCCGGGAATGGATAACACTGACAAAATTTTCCATGTGTTTATCCAATCCGTTGTCCACTGATTTTTTTCTTTCAACTGTTACTTTGTTGGCACTGCGTCCTTCTTCCATTACTTCCCATCCGCTTCTGTCTAATTCAAGTGTACCATTGCTACCGATAAAAGCAATACCATGATCTTTCCTGAACAAACCATTATCTATTCCAATAGCATGATCCCATACAAGGTTGAATTTTTCGAACTGGTACGTAGCACACAAGGTATCCGGTGTTTCCTGCGGAGAAGTAGGCGCTGCAAAATTGCCGCCAATAGCACTGATAGTTTTAGGCACTGTTGCATTTATACCCAACAACGCATAATCCAATAAGTGAACTCCCCAGTCCGTCATCAACCCACCAGCATAATCCCAAAACCAGCGAAAGGTGAAATGAAACCGGTTTGCATTGAATGGTCGTTGAGTAGCAGGGCCAAGCCATCTTTCATAATCTACGCCGGTGGGAACGTTGCTATCAGCAATAAATGGTATCGGTTGTTTCCATCCCACATACGACCACACTTTCACGGTACGTATGTTACCGAGTTGCCCGGTTGCAATAAAGTCAACTGCATCTTTAAAATGCTGCTGGCTTCTTTGCCATTGTCCCGCCTGCACTACCCTGCTATATTTTTTTTGTGCCGCCATCATAATCCGGCATTCCTCAATAGAATTGCCCACGGGTTTTTCTACATACACATCTTTGCCGGCCTGGCAGGCATCCACCATTTGCAAGCAATGCCAGTGATCCGGTGTGCCAATAATGACAGCATCCACTTCTTTCAAATCAAGTAGTTGACGATGATCGTTAAATGTTTTCACTTTTGCAGCATCCACATTTATTGCCTTCAGTTCTCCCAACCGTTTATCCAATACATTTTTATCAACATCACACAAGGCAACCAGGTTAACACCCGGCACTTTTAAAATAGCTTTCAGATTCGACCACCCCATACCATTAATACCTATTACACCAATATTCACCTGGTCAGACGGAGCAATCCTGATTTTAAAAATGGCAAATACATCATTGGCAGTGGCAGAGGCAAGAAATGTACCGGCAGTAAGAGCAGAAGCCTGATAAAGAAATTTTTTTCTTGATGACATGGTGATTGTTTTAGTTCTAAATACCTGCTGTCGGAGTTATTTTTTATAGCCCCGGAGGGGCGAGATATTAGTAGAAAACATACATTAAAGAAGTTCCCAGAGCTCCATCGGAGCGATATGTAAAATATATCGCTCCGATGGAGCTCAATACACTAAATTTTATTGCTTACTACTGACATTTCGTCCGCCAAGACGGCGGACTTAAATACAACTCCAAATTAATTAACTCCGCCAACGGGTTATAAATATACTTTATATTGCGAATGGTCAATGGTGAAAATTTAATCACAAGCCCCATTCACTATTCGCTACAAGACCTGGAACCCATACGCATAAGGATCATCTTCCTTATCAATCCAGATGGTATTGTATCCATAAATTTTTGCCCACCCCTCTACCGACGGACGAATAGCAGGTTTTCCAGCCAATGTCAGTTCTTCCTCAATGCGTCCAATAAATTTACTGCCGATAATACTTTCATGAATAAACTCATCTCCTTTTTTCAACTTTCCTTTTGCATACCACTGCGCCATTCTGGCTGATGTTCCTGTGCCGCAAGGTGAACGGTCAATCGCTTTATCGCCATAAAAAACAGCATTTCTTGCTGTGGAGGTTTTATCCAATACTGCACCTGCCCATAAAATATGGGAGCAGCCTTTTATAGTTGCATCTTCCGGATGAATAAATTCATATTGCGCATTAATATTTTTTCTTAATTGTCTTGCCCAGCTGATTAATCTATCAGCAGGATAATATTCCAGTCCTTTAAAATTTTCTTGCACATCTACTATGGCATAAAAATTTCCACCATAGGAAACATCAACCACTAACTCTCCTAACTCAGGACATTCAACGGTTAGCTCAGTTGAATGTAAAAAGGAAGCAACATTAGTCAGTCGAACATTCTCCACTTTAAACGGCCGACTCCCGACTGTCTTATATTCAATCAGCACTAATCCCGCCGGAGTTTCCATCCTCACCACACCCGGTACTTTTGGTTGTATTAATTCTTCCTCAATTGCAATCGTAATGGTGCCAATCGTTCCATGCCCACACATCGGCAGGCAGCCGCTAGTTTCAATAAATAAAACGGCTACATCATTCGCCGGGTCATGCGGTGGATACAGGATACTGCCACTCATCATATCATGTCCTCTTGGTTCAAACATCAGTCCGGTTCTTATCCAGTCATATTCTCTTAAGAAATGCTGCCGTTTCTCACTCATGTTCTTTCCCTGCAATACCGGGCCACCATCTTTTACCAGCCGCACGGGATTGCCGCAAGTGTGTGCATCAATGCAATTAAAAATATGTTTCATACTTTATTAATCTTTAACAGCTACCCCCACCATGCTATCTGCTGTACCATAATATAAAAACCATTTGCCTTTAAAGAAAACTAATCCTTCCACAAATGTAGTACCTGCTTTGTACTGTCCTTTTGTTTCATGCGGTAAATCAGGCCTGATAAAATAACTATCCGAACGGCTTATAAGTTTTGAGGGGTCTTTCAAATCAAATAATGCCTGGCCACCGCAATACGTACCTTTTGGAATAGCCGGATCAGCATTTTCATCTTCGCTGTTTTTACCGTTGTACAATAATAAAATTCCTTGGTCCGTAATCAATGCAGGCGGGCCGGGTTCTGTAAGATGGCTGTCAAACTTTTTTGCTCTTGGTTGCAGGGCAATCACTAATTCCTGCTGTTCATTTACTACCGGTGTCCAGTCAATACAATTTTCAGACGAGGCCAGGTACATCGGATTCTCTCCCCAATACATCCAATACTTACCGTTTATTTTCGCAGTAACAATTTTTTTCTTAATCATTTTTGTTACCACAGAGCCGGACTTGCTCCACACATTTAAAAATTTTCCGTTGTATGCTTTTGCAAAAGCAGGGCCTTGTTTTTTCCAATGAATTAAATCGGCGGAGGTTGCCACACTTAACCTTGCCACATCCCTGTTCCAGCTGGTATATAATAAAACATAAGTACCATCTTCTTTTTCTACAATCCTCGGGTCTTCGCACCCACCGGGGTAATCGTATTTCATAAATTGACTGCTGTCGGGATACAACACCGGATTTTTCATTTTTGTAAAATGAAGCCCGTCTTTACTTACCGCCAATCCAATTCTTGATGTCCGCATACCGATTGCCGTACCAGGTATATCTTCTGCCCGGAATAAAATATACACTTTGCCTTTGCGAACAATCGCTGCCGGGTTAAATACATCCGCTTTCTGCCATTGCACCATTTCCTTTTTAATGGGGTCAAAAAAAGAGAAAGATGAATCTGCTTTCATAATCGGGTTAAAAGTTGGCTTTACAAAACCATTCATCTGCCATACTTGTTCTGTTTGTGCCTTAAGATTCAGCGAGAACACAATTAACAGTAAGAAATACAGGCTGCTTCTTTTAATTACTGATTTTTTCATTTTTAATTTTCCTCAAACCATTACATCATGAACTAAATTATTTCAAACTCCGCAAATCATCCAGCACCCACACCCCCCTTCCATATGTTCCTATCACCAATTTTTTTTCTGCCGGGTGAATGAACATGTCATTCACAGAAACAGCAACAGGCATATTCCCGTTAATAGCTATCCAGGTTTTACCGGCATCCTTGCTCATATAGGCACCCATATCTGTACCGCAATACAATACACTGGCATTATCAGCATCTTCTATAATTATATTTACTGGTGACAGAGGAAGGTTACCAATAACAGGCTTCCACAGCATTCCATAATTTTCTGATACATAGATATAAGGTGTGTGATTATCCTGTCTTCTGTCGTTGAGTACCACATACACTTTTGCAGGATTGAATTTTGAAGCAGTAATCTTTGCTACATGTTTATTCACCGGCAATCCTTTTGTTATCTCAATCCACCGGTTTGCCGCATCGTCAGCATTGGCACAACGCCAAACCCGGCCATCATCTGTACCAGCATACAAATTATCAGCTTTCATTCCTTCCGCTATCGCCGTTATAGCCTGGTGATAGATAAGATAAGGATACACTCCCATCTTGCTTTTATCGTTATAAGAAAGGTCAGGGCTTATGGGTTTCCAGCTTTCACCGGCATCGGTTGATTTATACAAATGCTGCAAGCCATGATAAACAACTTTATTATCAAACTTCGATAGCAATGTACCAGCCAGCCACTCACCCCGCAATGAATCAATAGCACCCACCGAAAACATTTTTATCCGTTCGTTTCGTAAACTGTCGGGTTGACTCATATCGCTTTTCATCAGCCGCCCATAATAGGTGCTGGAAAAAACGATATTGGAATTTTTCGGGTCCACCTGTATCTGTGTACCCTCACCACCGGGAGCATAATCCCAACTGCGTAATGCAGAGTCCTGTGGTTTACCAAAGGTGTTCCTGTTGCTGCCGCTAAAGGTACCTTCATCCTGTATTGCACCAAACACATTGAAGGGTTGCTGCATATCATACGTAACCGTATAAAATTGTGTAGTGGGCAGCTTATCAAAAAAATTATTCCAGATTTTTCCTCCGTCCATCGTGGTACTTACGCCACCATCGTTTCCTAAAATAATCCGGTCAGGGTTTTCTTCATCAAACCACATAGCATGATTATCGCCATGTATATTTTCACTTTTTTTATCAGAAGGCCGAAATTGTTTCCATGTCTTTCCACCATCTTCTGATTTTCCCATTGATACACCGAGGGCATATATTTCGTTCTCATTTTTCGGGTCAACCCGTATCTGGCCGAACACCCAACCGTAAGTGCCGGAAAAAGGTTTGAAGAAATCATGTATCTCTCCCATCTTCTCCCATGTTTCGCCTTTATTATTACTCCGGTAAATAGCTCCGCCGATCACTACCTTCTGCACCTGCCTTTCATAGGTATCAGTCTCTCCTGGCTTCGGGTCTCTTTTTTTATTATGGTCATCTACAAATGCATATAACACATTCGGGTTGGAATGAGAAACGGCCAAACCAATTCTTCCTGTCGCTTTTGTATCGGGCAATCCTTTGTCAATACTTGTCCATGTCTTGCCGCCATTCGTTGTTTTATAAATATGGTCACCATCTTCCGGCACGGGGTCGCTCCATCTTTTGCGGATGCGGTTCCACATAGAGGCATACAAGGTATTCGGATCAGACGGGTCCATTACCAAATCAATGCAACCGCTTTTTTCATTTTCATCCCGATAGCTATCGGGAAAAATCTTCTTCCATGTTTTTCCTCCATCCATTGTTTGATAAACACCACGGTCTTTATTGTAAGTCCATTCGTTGCCACTGGCAGCCACATACACATGGTTTGGATTTTTTGGATGCACTACTACCCTTGCTATCGTTCCGGTATTTTCCAAACCGATATGCTGAAAGCTTTTTCCTGCATTGGTTGATTTATACATACCCATTCCCGGCAGCGATGCCCGGAAAATATTAGCCTCGCCAGTACCCACATACAAAATATTATTATTGGAAGGTGCCAACGCAATATTGCCAATAGACTGGGTGGCTTCTTTATCAAACAATGATTTCCAGGTGTCGCCGCCGTCTTCTGTTTTCCATAATCCTCCCGTGGCAAATGCCGCATAAATAATATTGGGATTACCCGTTACACCCACCACATCGGTACTCCGGCCACTTTTATTATCAGGCCCGGCCAGCCGCCATTGCAGGTTTTTGTACGGTGATTGTTGCAATAGTTGTTGTTGCTTTTTAAAAGCCGCCATTTTTTGTGCACCGGTTGTTGGCTGTGCCCCTGAAAATGATGGCAGGATAAAAGCCAGCAGGATTGAAAATAAAACTGTCTTTCTCATGAAATGGTTTTTGTAAATTCGTACAATATTGCTTCTACATGGAAACCTACGGAAAGATACTACTCATTGCCATGCCTGCCTTTCTCTGCCTCGTATTATTTGAGAAATGGTGGGGCTGGCGAAAACAGAAAGACACCGTCCGCAATATGGATATGATTTCCAGCCTTGGCTCCGGTGTTACCAATGTTACCAAAGATGTACTCGGCCTCAGCATTTCCATTATTGCTTACACATGGCTGGTGCAGCAGATTGCAGTCACTCATATTACCGCCACCTGGCTTACGTATATCATTGCTTTCATTTGTATAGATTTTGCCGGCTATTGGGTACACCGCTGGAGCCATCATATCAATGTATTCTGGAACCTGCACATCATCCACCACAGCAGCGAAGAATTTAATTTAGCCTGTGCCCTTCGGCAAAGTATTTCCATGTTTGTCAATCCCTTTACTTTTTTATTGATACCGGCAGCTTTGCTTGGCGTACCGAATGAAGTAATTGCCACTGTTGGCCCTTTGCATTTGTTTGCACAGTTCTGGTATCATACACAGCATATCAATAAAATGGGTTTTCTTGAAAATATTATTGTTACCCCTTCCCATCACAGGGTACACCATGCTATCAACAAAGAATACCTTGATAAAAACCTCGGGCAGATATTTATTTTCTGGGATAAACTTTTTGGCACTTACCAGGCAGAATTAAAAGAAGCCCCGCCTGTCTATGGCATTACAAGGCCGGTGCGAACATGGAATCCCATCCGTATCAACTTTCAGCATCTGTGGCTTATGTTTAAAGATGCATGGCACACCAACAACTGGAAAGATAAATTTACGCTGTGGTTTAAACCTACTGGCTACCGCCCTGCTGATGTAATAGAAAAATATCCTGTTTTTAAAATTGATGACCCATATCATTTTGAAAAATATGATACCAAAGCCTCTACTGCATTAAATGTGTGGAGTTGGGTGCAACTGATGATGATACTCTTTTTTGTTAGTTGGTTCTTTGGCAATATTGCTACTATCAACCAACTTGACAAGACCTATATTTTCTGGTATGGCGGTTTTGTTTTTCTTTGTGTGTATGCACTTACTGAACTAATGGACCGCAACCCCTGGGCCCTGTTTTGGGAAGCTGCCCGTTGCGGCCTCGGTCTTGCTTTTTTGGTGCAGCAAAATGATTGGTTTGGAAGTAGTGTGTATTTCTCACCTGTTATGTATGCCCTCGGTGCCTATTTTATTTTTTCTTTTCTTGTTACTGGTTGGTTTGTGGTGAGGCATAGGAAGGAGGATGCGGCTCTGAACTTGATGAAGGGTGATTTAGCAGAGGGATAATTTTATTTAATCAGCTATATTGCTACAATCATCGTATGTGGTATCACTCACTTAATCGTTCGGTAATTCTATTAGGCATTTTGGGATTTTCCTTGCTTTTTTGAAGTAACTTAAAGCAAACTGGTTTAACTTAAGTCATCTCCTGCACACTGAAAACATAATAAAGCCAAATCAAAATAAAAAATTATGGAATTTATAGAGTCCGATGAAAATCCCCTTGTAAAATATTATCACAACAATTGGAAAATGACCGAAATTCAAATTGGCCATTTTCTAAAGACAAATCATGGTAAAGTTTTTCAAATAACAGGGCAAATATCTAATATCACTGAATCGTTAATAAGCTTAGAAATTAAAACTTATAACCCAAGATACAATTATCTTTCTGATAGTATTTATGATGGTAAATTTGCTAATGATACAGTTTTTTTTAGTTTTGACTCTAATTTGGTAAACAAATTATTGAACTTTTCTAAAAATCAATTAGTTACTTGTAGCGGCATCTTAGATGAAATTAAAGGAAGTTGCATTTATTTGAAGTTAATTGATATTAAATAAATTAATTCCTTGCCGAGTCTTACAGCCCGGCCTTCTCTGTAAAGTGGCGTAAATCTTTAATGTAACTTCGTTGTTACAAAGATTAACAGAGCCCAACACACAAAGCTATCTGATACTTGTCTTAGAAACCACCTATAACAAGCAAAGTGAAGGTAAAAGTTAAAATAAAAGATTATGAATAAGCAAAGCTTTTGTTTTATTATAAGTGTGTCGCTTTTGTTTTCCTGCACAAACAGTCCTAAAAAAACAAGAGAGGAAGAAATCAGAGACTCTATAAAGGCTGCTGAATATGTAGCCAAAAGAATGAAAGAAGTAAACGAAAGTTCCAGCAACCCAAGAAACCTTGATAGTGTAGAACAAAGCAAAGCATACGGAGATGCTTTATTTGGCTTAACCAGAAAACAAATTGATTCAAAAAGACTTATCCCTTTTTCTTCTAAAATAGGAGATTTTGATTTTTATCTCTCCCCGATTTACAATAGTAAAGACAGCTTGTATTTAATAGACATAAAATCAACCCCACAAAATGCCAATTATTATAATACAGATGTTGAGGATAAGTACAATACCCTGGTTAAATATATTACTAATAAATATGGTGCTGCAGATATATTCAATCCATTCCCAGATTTTCTCCAAATGGAAGCGAACAGAGTACAGTTCACAATGACTTGGTTACTTGGTGATAAAAGAATAAGAGTAGGTGTAGGGGAAAACGAAAGTACTTATTATGCCTGCTGTTGGATTTTTTCTGTATCAATGGATGGAAGACAAGAAAAATATGAG
>JBKJIX010000033.1:0-7034 GCA_046598205.1 Chitinophagaceae bacterium | reverse complement strand
GTTTCATCCCGCAGATTTTGCGATACGGCTGTAATTGCATCGCTTTCATTGATAGAAAAAGTGACTACCGGAGCATACGTTTTATCCCTACCGACTAATGTAATATCTGTGCCGTGCAGTGTAGTAATTACAGGAATGGTTTTTCCTTCCTTTTTCAAAATTTGTTTCGCCATATAAGCAGCGGATGCATGGGGTATAGCATAATGCACATGCAGCAAATCAAGGTTATTATTTTTAATTACATCCACCATAGTACTGGCAAGGGCTGTTTCATACGGTGGATAATCAAACAATGGGTAAGTTGGTACCTGCACTTCATGGTAGAATATATTAGGGATAAATCCATTAAGCCTTACTGGTTGCTGGTAAGTGATAAAATGAACCATATGGCCTTTTTGAGCAAGGGCTTTACCTAATTCCGTAGCTAAAACACCACTTCCGCCGAAAGTTGGGTAGCAAACAATTCCAATTCGCATAGTCGTATAAATGAGTTTCCGAAGGTAACAGTTTTAAAGGAGTAAGGCTTACCGCTTATCTTAAATCTTTATGTTGTTTTTTTGACTTTCTGTTATCTTTAGCAAAACTGAACTATATGAGAAAACTGTTGCCGGTTTTATTCCTTTCTGTCGTTTGTACGACAGTTTTCGGTCAAAAGGAAGACTCCATTTTAATAAAAAGAATTTCTGATGAAATACTGACTAATGGGAAGGCGTATGAAAATTTGCGGCACCTTACCAAACAAATAGGTGCCCGCCTTGCAGGTTCGCAAGGCATGGTAAAAGCTGAAAAATGGGGATTGAAAATAATGCAAGAAAGCGGAGCTGATAAAGCCTGGATGCAGGAGTGTATGGTGCCGCATTGGGTAAGGGGAGGAAAAGATTTGGCAAAAGCCTCATTTATTCCGTCAGCACCTGCAAAAAAGGGAGGCCCCTATCCTGTAGCGGTTAGCAAGGAACTGGATATAGTTGCTCTTGGAAACTCGATTGGTACTGGCAAAACTGAAATAGTAGCTGAAGCAATAGTAGTAAACTCATTTGATGAGTTAGAGAAAAGAAAAGAAGAAGTAAAAGGCAAAATAGTTTTTTATAATTATAAGTTTAATGACACTTATGTAAACACTTTTTTTGCATACCGGGATGCAGGTCAATACCGGGGTCAGGGGCCGAGCCGTGCTGCAAAGTATGGTGCAAAAGCCGTAATAGTTAGAAGTATGAGCCATGCTGCTGACAACAACCCACATACAGGGGCTACAAGATATGATTCTGCTTATGTAAAAATACCGGCTGCAGCAATTGGCTTACGGGATGCAGACTGGCTGGCAGAACAATTAAAAACTCACACTATAAAAGTATCGCTTAAAACAAACGGGTATTTTCTGCCTGATACAATTGGTCATAATGTAATCGGAGAATTAAAGGGTTCTGAATTTCCTGGTGAAATAATAACTGTGGGTGGCCATCTTGATAGCTGGGATAATTGCGAAGGTGCACATGATGATGGGGCAGGTTGTGTACAAACTATGGAAATACTAAGGGCTTTTAAAACTATTGGTTATACGCCTAAAAGAACAATCCGGTTTGTACTTTTTGCCAACGAAGAAAATGGTACCCGTGGTGCAGCCAAATATGCGGAAGAAGCAAAAAAGAATAATGAAAAACACATTTTTGCATTGGAAAGTGATGCAGGCGGTTTTACGCCAAGAGGTTTGGGATTGACGGGAACAGACGAACAATTTGAAAAATTCCTGCAATGGAAACCATTAATAGCTCCTTATGGTGCCAGCGATTTTAACAAAGGTGGTGGTGGCGCCGATATAAATCCGCTGAACAGGGCTTTTAAAACACCAACAGCCAGCCTGAACCCGGATACACAACGATACTTTGATATTCACCATGCAAGAAATGATGTATTTGAAGCTGTGAATAAAAGAGAACTGGAGCTGGGTGCTGTTAATATGGCTGCATTGATTTATTTGGTAGATAAATATGGATTATGAACCGGTATTTTGAAGAAAGAAAAGATGAATACTTTATCAGTACCGATTCTTCTTTGCTGAATATTGATATTGTTTATAATTATCTTTCTCAGCAATCTTACTGGGCGATGAATATACCCAGGGATGTACTGGAAAAATCAATTACTAATTCTTTATGCTTTGGCTTGTACCACCTGGATGAGCAAATTGGTTTTGCGAGGGTAATTACAGATAAAGCAACATTTGCTTATCTCGCTGATGTATTTATTTTAGAGGAACAGAGGGGTAACGGGTTATCAAAATGGCTGATGACAGTGATTCAGGTCCATCCTGAATTGCAATGCTTGCGAAGATGGATGCTCGGTACAAGAGATGCACATGGCTTATACGAACAATTTGGCTGGACGGTGCTGGATGAAGATACCCGAAAGCGGTTTATGCAACGGCATAATAAGGATGGTTACCAATAATTAGTCAGCAACTAATGCTGAAATGGCGGTAGCTGTCTTTTTGAAAGAAAAAGAATCAACGACCTTTTGCATTTGCCCTTTTATTTCTTCCGTACAAAGATTGCCGATGCTCCCTTCATGACTATGGCTAATGTTTGTATCGTACTTGAAATTGCCAGCTTCAATAGCTAAACCAACTTTTTTATACGCATCACGGAATGGAATTCCGGCATTTACTAATTTATTTACTTCCTCAACGCTGAACAGGTATTTGTATTTATCGTCAGCTAGTATATTTTCATTGACCTGGATGTTTGATAACATCAGCCCAGCCATTTCAATACAATCTTTCAATGTTTTGAAAGCAGGAAATAAATGTTCTTTTAGTAATTGCAGATCCCGGTGATAACCTGAGGGAAGGTTGGTTGTCATCATTGTAATTTCATTAGGTAATGCTTTAATACGATTACAATGGCTACGGATCAATTCAAATACATCCGGATTTTTTTTATGTGGCATGATGCTGCTGCCGGTTGTCAGTTCTGCCGGGAATGAAATGAAACTAAAATTCTGATTCAGATAAAGGCAGGCATCCATACTCAACTTTGCTAATGTATCTGCCACATTAGTTAGTGATTGTGCAACAATACGTTCGGCTTTTCCTCTGCCCATTTGCGCATATACAACGTTATGGTTTAAATCATCAAAACCGAGCAACTTTGTCGTCAATGTTCTGTTGATTGGAAAAGAAGAGCCATAGCCAGCAGCAGAGCCCAGCGGATTTTTGTTCACTATATCATAAGCCGCTTTTATTGTTACCACATCATCAACCAAACTTTCTGCATAAGCCCCGAACCAAAGTCCGAATGAAGAAGGCATAGCTAATTGCAGATGTGTGTAGCCTGGAAGTAAGTGGCTTTTATATTTTTCACTTTGCAATTGTAATAACTCAAAGAATGGTTGAATGGTGTTGACTAACTCTTCCAGTTCATTTCTCAAAAATAGTTTTACATCTACCAGCACCTGGTCATTACGGCTTCTGGCACTATGTATCTTTTTACCGGTATCACCCAGTTTTTGGGTCAGTAATAACTCTACCTGCGAATGAATATCTTCTACATCATCCTGTAGTTTGAATTCACCTTTTTGAATTTGCTGGTAAATACTCTTTAGCTCTTTTTGTAATTGTGACAATTCATCTTTAGTCAATAAGCCAACTGATTCCAGCATTTCAATATGAGCTAAAGAACCGAGTACATCAAAAGCAGCGAGGTAAATATCCATTTCACGGTCTTTACCGACAGTGAAAGTCTCTACTTCTTTGCCCCCATCTCCGCCGCCTGGCGGGGTGTCTTTTTGCCACAATTTCATAGCAATTCATTTACAAGTTGAATATACGTCTGAATCCCTTCTTTTATTTCATCAATATAGATATACTCATCTGCTGTATGACTTCTTGCACTATCACCGGGTCCCATCTTCAAGGTAGAAAAAGGCATTAATGCTTTGTCAGAAGTGGTAGGAGAGCCGTAATATCCTTTGCCTAATTTAATTCCTGCCAGCACTAAAGGATGGTCTAATGGAATGGAGGTAGATTTCATTCGGGTAGTGCGGGGTTTGAATTTGCTTTTCAGGTTCTTCTGCAATTCATCCAATATCTCATCAAAAGTGTATAGCTCATTCACCCGTACATCAATTACAAACTTGCATTGCGAGGGTACTACATTATGCTGCACATTTTCTGTGCTGATTACGGTTGCTGTTAATCTTGATTCTCCAAGTAAAGGACTTACTTTTTCAAATTTATAATTCCGTATCCAGTTAATGTCGTCCACCGCTTTGTACAATGCATTCTCCCCTTCGTTGCGGGCAGCATGTCCGCTACGGCCTTCAACCGTACAGTCAATTACCATTAAACCTCTTTCTGCAACAGCCATTTCTAGTTTGGTAGGCTCGCCTACAACGCCGCAATCAATTTTACCTAAATATGGTAGTACCAATTCAATACCGTTCACACCACTTATTTCTTCTTCGGCACTGGCAGCAAATACAACATTATATTTTGTATTCTGCTTATCGTAATAATAAAGGAAGGTGGCAATTAATGAGACCAGGCATCCACCGGCATCATTACTGCCAAGACCAAATAATTTTCCATCTTTTTCAAATGGGGTAAAGGGATCAAAAGTGTAACCTTTATTTGGCTTTACGGTATCATGGTGTGAATTCAGTAATATACTTGGTTTGGAAACATCAGAATGTTTGTTCAATGCAAAAACATTATTACCTACTCTTGTGTGTACAATATCCCTTTCGCCCAGAAAACGGCATAATATACCGGCTGTCTGCTCTTCTTCTTTGCTGAAAGAGGGAGTTGCAATTAATTCTTTTAATAAATTGACAGCATCCTGTTGCAGTTGGTTAATATCTTTAGTCATGTTGTATTGTTGTTCCGGAAGTTCCGGCTATTAATGCGAGTAAATTTTCTGCTTTACCGATTATTACTTTTTTAACACCATTATCTAAAGCGGTAAAAGCATTATCTAATTTTGGAATCATGCCGGCAAATATTTTAGCCCCCCCACCCCCCGATTGGGGGAATTTTAGTTCTTTATAGTAAGAGGGATTTATTAAAGGTATTACTGAATTTTCATCATCTAAATTCATCAAGACACCACTTTTTTCAAAACAATATATAAGGGTTACTTCAAAATCATTACTCAATCCTTTTGCCAGCTCTTGTGCTATGGTGTCTGCATTAGTATTTAATAGTTGCCCCTGCTGGTCATGGGTGATAGGTGCAAATACGGGAGTAAGATTTTTCTCCAGCAAACTGCTTATCAAATCAGTATTAATGCCGTCTACATCTCCCACAAATCCATAATCGCCCCCGTCCCCTAAAGGGGTGGTTCTTTTATGTGCCAGTATTGCATCGCCGTCTGCACCACAAAGGCCAATCGCATTACAATTATTCATTTGTAGTTTGGCTACAATGTTTTTATTGATATAGCCAGCATACACCATCGTAACGATCTTCAATGTTTCTGCATCAGTAATCCTTCTTCCATCTATAACTTGCTGGGGAATGTTCATTTGCTCAGCCATTTTGGTAGCTAGTTTACCACCACCATGTACCAATATTTTATTTCCTTCAATTCCAGAAAAATCTTTTAGGAAGGATGACAGCTTTTTTTCGTCATCGATGATGTTGCCACCAATCTTTATAATATATAAAGTACTCTTGCCCCCATCCCCTAAAGGGGTGTTTTGAAGAGTCTCTATTGTTTTTGAAATTGTTTTTAAAACGAGGGGCATGTTTTTGAAAATTTCTTCATTTTTGAATCTTAGTACTGTTAATCCTAATTCCTTCAGGTGTTTCTCTCTGGCTTCATCGTTTTTTTTGACATCATCGGCTTCGTGAATACTCCCATCTAGTTCAATAACCAGTTTTATTCCGTGACAATAAAAGTCAGCAACATAATTCCAGATAGGATGTTGTCGTCTGAATTTGAGTTTCCATTGGTTAATACGAATATGTTTCCACAATATCTCTTCGGCAGCAGTCATACGATTTCGTAACTCCTCAGCTTTTTGAAATATCAGGTGGCTTGCGCCATAGTACATATTCTCCTTCATACTCTTGCCATTTATCGGAGTTTTGTTAACTCCCCTTTAGGGGATGGGGGCTTAATATCTCTGCTAGTACAGCCTGCGCTGCCCAAACTCTGTTTGATGCTTCCAATGTTACAATACTATTTGATCCATCTAATACCTCGTCACTCAACTCCACATTTCTTCTCACCGGAAGACAATGCAGAACTTTTGCCTTGTTTGAGATCTCAAGTTTTTTATTGGTCAGCATCCATCGGGGGTCGCTTTCGTAAATTTTTCCATAATCATTAAAAGTGCTCCAGTTTTTTACATACACAAAGTCAGCATCTTTTAAAGCTTCATCCTGGTTGTGAGTTATCGTAGCACCTTTTGTAAATTCTTCGCTTAATTCATAATCCTCAGGATGTGTAATAACGAAATCAGCCTTGCCCCATGCATTTATCCATTGGGAAAAACTATTGGCTACACATTGTGGCAGTGGCTTTACATGTGGGGCCCATGTTAATACGATCTTTGGCTTACGCTGTTCCTTAAAGCATTCAGTGATAGTAATAATGTCTGTAAGACTTTGAAGTGGATGAAGTGTTGCACTTTCCAGGCTTACTACCGGAATGCCCGCATACTTAATAAACTGTTTAATATACAATTCACTGTAATCATCTTCCCTGTTTTTCAGCGAAGGAAATGTTCTGATAGCCAGTACATCAAAGTATTTTCCAAAGATAGGTGCTGCATCTTTTACATGTTCCACTGTGGTACCACTCATGATGGCTTCTTCTTCAAATTCCAGCATCCAGCCTTCGTTGCCTACATTAAAGATCATGGCTTCCATTCCCAGGTTTTGGGCAGCTATCTGTGTGCTTAATCTTGTCCGCATACTGGGATTCAGAAATAAACAACCGATGCGTTTATTAGTCCCCAGTGTCTTATCTGTAAAAGGGTTGGCTTTGTAAGCCAGTGCTTTTTGTACTAAAGCATCAATGGCCTCCCCAATCCCT
>JBKJIX010000216.1:0-15005 GCA_046598205.1 Chitinophagaceae bacterium | reverse complement strand
ACATCATGTATCCAATCTGCGACATAGTGGAATAGGCCAGTACTCTTTTAATATCAGTTTGTGTACAGGCTATGATGGCTGCGACGGTAGCAGATATAGCTCCGACCCAACCAACAATTTCCAGTACCCCCGGAGTGGTGAGTGAAAAGACAGGAAATAATCTTGCTACTAAATAAACACCGGCTACCACCATTGTTGCTGCATGTATCAAAGCAGAAACAGGAGTGGGGCCTTCCATTGCATGGGGTAACCAGATATGCAAAGGGAACATCGCACTTTTACCGGCGCCGCCGATAAAGACCAATGCTGCTCCCCATGTTAGAGCAGATGCGCCAAGGAAAGTGGAAGCAGTGGCAGTTTTTATGGCACTTGATTCGGGAGAAGTCAGTGTTGCAATTAAAGTATTGAAATCAAGAGTACCAGCACTATTGGATAATATTAAAATGCCGATTAAAAAACCTAAATCTGCAAAACGGGTTACGATAAAAGCTTTTTTGCAAGCGGCTACAGCACTTGGTTTGTCATAGTAATAACCAATGAGAAGGAATGATGATACGCCTACCAGCTCCCAGAAAATATAAATCTGGAATATGTTGGAGGCGAGCACCAACCCCAGCATGGAAAAAGTAAATAATCCGAGATAGGCATAATAGGTTGGAAATCTTTCTTCACCCTTGAGATAGGCAAGGCTATAAATATGCACCATCAGCGAAATGAAAGTAACAACGACCAGCATCATCACAGAAATCGGATCGATGAGAAGACCGATATTAATGGAAACGCCTTTGGAAAACTCCAGCCAGGTCATTTGCAGCGGAACAAACTTCTGGTACACACCATCCACCTTGCCGTAAATAAAAAAGTATTCGTAGGCTGTGTACAAGGCAAGAATGGTGGAAGTAAGTAATAGAACAGTTCCAATAAGGCCGGCACTTTTCTTAAAATATTTTCTACCGAATAAGCCAAGTAAAATAAACCCGGCTAACGGGAGTAAAGGAATCAATGCTATATATAAAGACTTGTTCATTTATTTAAAATTTCCCTAACTCCCCTTTAGGGGTTGGGGGTTTAATACTTTAAGTCTTCCGCATTTTCTACATCAATAGATTTATGGCTGCGGTATAAATTAATAATAATGGCAATTGCTACAGCGGCTTCAGCAGCGGCAATCGCAATAATGAACAGAGTAAAAAACAAGCCATCCATTTTCCCCGGCCACAGGTATTTGTTGAAAGCGATAAAATTCAAATTCACACTGTTCAGAATCAGTTCTATACTCATCAGCATGGTAATAAGGTTTCTCCGGGTAAGGAAACCATACACCCCAATAAAAAAGAGGGCTGCACTGATGAATAAAATATGATATAATCCTGGTTCCATTTTTATTTTTTTAACCACGGAGACACAGCGGCACAAAGATTCACGGGGAATCAATCGGTCTCTTTGTGTTCCTCCGTGCCGTCGTGTCTCTGTGGTTCAGTTTTTTTATTTTCCCGCAACGCAATCACAATACATCCAATCATGGCTGCAAGTAATAGCATAGAAATCACTTCAAATGGTAACGCATATCCTCCATCGTCTACTGCCATCATTTTTTTGCCAATATTAAAAACTGTTGGTGGTACTGGTGTTTCAGATGTTTCGTAGAAAGTGTGTTGATACACTTGCAGCATCGTCAATGCAAATCCACAAAATACTGCGAGGGCTGAAAAAATTTTTCTGTCTAATTTTTGCTTGGCTAATTTTTCCCCGGCCTGTTGTGTCAGGAAGATGGAGAAAATGATAAGCACTACAATTCCGCCTACGTACACCACTATTTGTACAGCGGCGATAAATTCATATTGCAACCAGAAATAAATACCGGCAATGCCAACCAGTGCGAACAATAAATAAATAGCGGCCCGGAAAATCTGTCTTGTTGAAACAGACAATAAGCCACAGCTCAGCGTTAGAGCTGCCAGTAAATAAAATATTATGGTTGAACCTGTAATCATTCTACACCATCCATGATTTTAGAACCCGGATTATTTAAAATTTTGGTCAATTCGTTTCTGTCAAACACACTGTGCTCAAAAGTCTGTGCCATTTTAATAGCATCCGATGGACATGCTTCAATACATAAATTACACATGGTACATAATTCCAGGTGATAGACTAACTTATCAATCGCTTTTTTCTTCTTGCCTTCAGCGTTTACTTCATTCTTGAAAATCACTTTAATTGTTCCATTAGGGCATGCTAATTCGCAGGCCTGGCAACCGGTACAGCGGTGTTCGTTTTTTTCATCATGCGGCATCACCACTTCACCTTTAAACCGTTCCGGAAGATTCAGCGTATCCTTATTATCAGGATACTGCTGTGTAATGATTTCTTTATGATGGGTAAAATAATAGCCTGTTCGTCTCATACCGACAAGTAATGATTTTACTCCGTTGTAAACTTCTTTTATGTATTTTGTTATAAACATATACCCCTATCCCCTAAAGGGGGGATTTTAGATTCGTTTAAATTGATTTTTACTTATTCATTACAAAACTCTGAATTTTAAAAAGCTCAGTAGCGAACAGAACCCTGAAGAGTGCGACGCAACGGAAGCTCAATCAGGGAACCAAAGCTGGCTAAATAACCCACCCCATTTTACTAAAGAACTAAGCTCACTCTATTCGCCTCCGCCAGTTGGCGGAAGGGGATGAACCCCATTCACTACTCACTATTCACCACTCACTTCAAAAATGCCATTTCAAAATCGCCATAGCTGTTACTACCAATAAATTTATCATGCTTATTGGCAATAAATATTTCCACTCTAGGTTCAGCAGTTGGTCAATCCGCAATCTTGGAAATGTCCATCTGAACCACATGATGACGAATATCAAGAAAAATGTTTTTCCAAAGAACCAGATACTGGAAGGAATATAATCCATCACATGATTGAAACCGGTCCAATTGCCAATATGGAACGGCATCCAGCCACCGAGGAACAATGTAGCACCAATTGCACAAACAATAAATACATTTACATACTCAGCCAAAAAGAACAAGGCGAATTTCATTCCTGAATACTCGGTATGAAACCCAGCGGTTAATTCTGATTCTGCTTCTGCCAAATCAAAAGGTGCCCTGTTGGTTTCGGCGGTAACAGCAATGATGAATATGACAAAGGCTATAACCATCGGAATGTGTCCTTTGAAAATCCACCAGCCATTTCTTTGCGATTCTATAATTTCAGAAACCTGTAAGCTCCCTGTCATTACCACTACAGCCAGTACAGAAAGGCCGGCGGATAATTCATAACTAACAATCTGTGCACCACTCCGCATTGCACCCATCAATGAATATTTATTATTGCTTGACCAACCGGCCATTAAAATACTAATGACCATCAGCGATGAAATGGCAGAAACATATAACACACCTATATTCAAATCCCATAATTGAAAATCTTTGGCAAATGCAATGGGTGCCATCAGCAGCATAGCCACAATCATGGCAATAAAAGGAGCCAGGTTGAATAATAATTTATCTGCACCGTTGGGTGTTAGTCCTTCTTTCACTAAGAGTTTCAATGTATCAGCTAACGATTGCAACATTCCTTTTGGACCTACCCGGTTGGGGCCAAGACGTATCTGCATCCACGCAGATACTTTTCTTTCCATCAATACCAGTATCAATCCCAGCATAGCAAATAAACTAATGACGGCCACACTTGCAATCAGCATTTCAATGATCAATGTCATTGTTGGATTGAAGTTGTTGCTCAACCATTCATGAAGACTATTTGCTATTTGTGAGAAACTCCACATTTAATCTTGTTCAAATTTTATTTTGTCATTGCCTGTGCTACTATCATTGTCTGTGCAGTTTACCCTGAGGTAACGAAGGGTCGCACTATTCATCGTTCGGTATCCCGATAACTATCGGGACTATTCAGCACATTTCGAAATTTCCAAAATCTCGAAAGAGTTACTAAAAAAATATGTCACCCCTACGGGGTTCTGAAAACCCTTTTACTTCTTACACCCCGGATTTCATCCGGGGCTACCAATATATCGCCCCTACGGGGCTTTGGTTCATTCACATTATTTCTCTTCTATACCAATAAGAATTTTTCAAATCATCAGACTCCAAGAACCCTCTGCCAGCTGGCAGGGAGGCCTTATCTATCTATATCCGGTATTACCAAATCCAATGTTCCCATCATTGCTACCAAATCTCCCAGTTTGCTTCCCCGGGCAATATGATCCAGAACAGAAAGATTAGAAAATCCAGGTGAACGAAATTTAATTCTGTATGGTGTTGTTCCACCTTCACTTACAATATATACACCCAATTCGCCACGGGCCGTTTCCACTCTTGTATAAAATTCTCCTTTGGGTAATTTTAATACGGCTTTCGTCTTTGTCAGGAAATCACCTTCGGGAATATTATCGATCAATTGTTCAATGATGCGGATAGATTGTTGCATCTCCCTGACCCGAACCATGTAACGGGCAAATGAATCGCCACCGGTTTCCAGCACTTCATCAAATTCAACCTTATCATATACTTCGTAGGGATAATATTTTCTTATATCGCAACTAACGCCGCTTCCTCTTGCTGTTGGCCCCGTGCATCCGTAGGAAATAGCATCTTCAGCAGATAAACAGCCAACATTTTTCATCCGATTCTGGAAAATAATATTACCAGTTAACATTTCATCATATTCATGAATCTTGCTTTTGTACAATTGAATGAAATCTTTTACTCTCTTTTGAAAGTTGGGATGAATATCCTGCATCACTCCGCCTGGTACCATGTAATTCATGGTAAGCCTTGCTCCGCAGGTTTCTTCCATTATGTCGTTGATAGTTTCTCTTTCTCTGAAAGCATGAAAGAAAGGAGTAAAAGCACCGAGGTCCATCGCCATAGCTCCCCACCAGAGTTCATGGGATGCAATTCTTGTGAGTTCATCCATCAACACTCTTATCACTTGTGCCCTTGGTGGAATTTCTACCTGCAATCCTTTTTCCACACACATAGCACAGGCATGGTTATTAATATGTGCCGACAGGTAATCCATCCGGCTGGTAACATAAATAAATTGCCGGTAGCTAAGGCTCTCACACATTTTCTCAATGGAACGATGGATGAATCCTAAGTGGGGTTCAACTTTTTTGATTGTTTCGCCATTCAACGTAATGACAAGGTGCAATACACCATGTGTGGCGGGGTGTTGCGGTCCTACGTTTATGACCATATCAGCCTCCCCAAACCCCTCCGCAGGAGGGGCTTTAGGGTCGTTTATTATTTCAGTGTTCCTATACATTTAAAAATTAAAAACAATTTTACTTTCCAAATAAGTTGGCCTTGTGCTTTGCAAAGCCCCTCTTGCGGAGGTTCCCTGAAGGGGAACGAACGTAGTTCAGGGGGAGGCCTACAGCTTTATCATATTAATCGGGTCTTCAAAATCTTTTCGCATCGGATTCTTTCCTTCCCAGCCGTCGGGCAAAATCAATAACCGCAAATCAGAATGATTCAAAAAATTTACACCAAACATTTCATATACTTCTCTTTCATGAAATTCAGCGGTTCTCCAGATATGAGAAACCGTTTCAATTTCTGGATTGCCCCTGTCTAATTTAGATTTGATAACTATGTTATGTCGGAATTTGGTAGAAGATAAATGATATACCATCGTAAGATGTGTCTTCCAGTCAATACAAGTAAGGCAAAAAAGATAATTGAAAAATAATGGTTCATCATTGCGAAGCTGCTCTGCAAACGGCAACCAATCTTTCGGTTCTATATTAATAGTAAGCCATTCACCACCTTCTTCAAAAGTGGCAGCGGGTAAAAGTTCGGTTAATTTTATTTTCAATTCCTCTGCATTCATTAATTCGTTCTATTCTTTAGGACTTTAAAGCCCCTCCTGCGGAGGGGTTTGGTGAGGCAATTTGTTCTCTCGTCAATCCACTTTTTATTTTTTGCTGCAATGTTATCAAAGCATGAAGCAAGGCTTCCGGTCTTGGTGGGCAACCTGCCACATACACATCTACCGGTATAATATGGTCGGCTCCTTTTACAACAGAATAAGTGTTATAGAAAAAAGGACCACCACTAATGGCGCAGGCTCCCATGGCAATTACATATTTCGGGTCGGCCATCTGGTCGTACAATCTTTTTAATACCGGCCCCATTTTATTTACAATAGTACCTGCAATGATGATTACATCGGCTTGTCTCGGTGTAGCTCTTGCTACTTCAAATCCAAATCTTGAAAAATCATATTTAGCACCAGCAGTTGCCATCATTTCTATACCGCAGCAACTGGTAGCAAATGTGAGCGGCCATAAGGAATTTGACCTTGCCCAATTGATAATATCATCGAGTTTGCTGAGGACGATGCCGCCGCCAGGAAGCTCTTCAATTTTTCCGGGGAAGGCCTCCCTGCCCTCCGAAGGAGGGTTCTTAGAGTCTGATATTTTAGAATTTTCATTACTCATTTGAAAGCTAAAATTTTAGGGTTCTAAAGCCCTCCCTCGGAGGGGTTTGGGGACGCCTTACATCCATTTCAATGCACCTTTCTTATGGGCATATAAAAAGCCCATGAATAAAATGAAAAAGAAAATGACTATTTCAATCAATGCCACCCAACCCATGCTCTTTGCTACAACAGCCCAGGGATATAGAAAAACCAGCTCCACATCAAAAATCAGGAATATTAAAGCGAACAGGTAGTAGCCTACATTTAATTGTGTCCATGTTTTGCCAGTTGTGGGAATTCCACACTCATATGGCTCACCTTTTTGTTTATTGGTGGTGGCTTTCAACACAAATTTTGAAATGAGAATAGCAATGCCAGAAAAGGCAATGGCAGCAATAATAAGTACAATTAGCGATGACGGGCCCATACGCAGATTGATTTGTACGAATATAACAACTATGCGCTAAAATATAACAAGACAGTTATCAACGGTTATATTGTAATACCAATTAGATTCTTTAAAAGTAAACTGGTCAAGGAGTTTATTAAGCAGGAATTTGCACACGGATGACACGGACCAAACGGATAAACACAGATTTTTCTGCTACGCAGAAATCCGGAATTTTGATTTATCAAAATAATCTGTGTTTATCTTTCCAATCCGTGTCATCCGTGTGCAAAATGTATTTTTAATGTCTAATTGCTATAATATATTCTCCTAAAATTTCCTTCGGCGCAAAAAAGGGTTTTTATCCGTAAAGTTCGAGGTGAATAGCTTTTTTATCATACCCCATTTCAAGGATATTTTTTTGGGCTTCATCAATCATGTTTTTCCAGCCACAAAGGAAAAAGGAAGCATCTGGTTTGGTCTTGCACAATTCCCGGTAAATTGGGTGAACATAACCATGATGTCCTTCCCATTCTTCTCTTGATAATGCCGGATGGTAATGAAAGCCGGGTAATTTTTCTTGCAATTGCTTCAATTCTTCGTAATACAATAGGTCTTCTTTTTTCCGGCAACCGAATATCATGTGAATATTCGCAAACGGAATTTTATGAAGATGAACAAAATTTACCATACTCCTGAATGGTGCAATGCCGGTGCCGGTGCATATTAAAAAGATGTCTTTATCTAAAGTTGCGGGCAAAGTAAATACACCCTGTGCGCCACGGAAAATAAGTTCACTACCCACTTTTATTTCATTGAAAAGATAGTTAGTGCCTAATCCTTCTTTTGCTAACACTATCAGCAACTCAAACACATTGCTGCCATCGGGCCAACTGGCAATGGAATAGCTGCGCCAACGTTTATTAACCTTTTCATGTATCGGAAGGTCCAGTGTTACAAACTGTCCAGGAATAAAATCAAATCTGTCAAGTTCAGGAACTTGAATCCAAAACCGCTTAGTATTGTAAGTGTGGTTTTCAATTCGTATTATTTTGCCTTTGCGCCAGGGTTGTAAGGCCATAAATTTATAATTTATAATTTCTGATTTACGATACGCTTTCTATTGTGAGTACCTAAGCCAGGTTTATTATTAAAACCGTGTCAATATAAGGGTGCCTATGGAATATTATGACTGAAATCGGTTTTGTAATGGTAAGGACAATGATGTTGAAAAAATAAAAACCGGCTACATACCTGCTACAGGCAACAAGGGTTTAATGTTTTTTACGTTTATGAAATATTTTTTCCCTTTATATAAATAGCTGACAATAAGAGCCGATTTATTTTGCATCTTTCTAAACCAGGCACTGTCTATTGTTTTATTGCCAGGTGAGCCAATGGGTGAAATAGATACTACCTGTTGTTTTGTAGCCGGCACCAACTCTTCTTTAACAGGCTGATCAGGAATATCTTTATTTATCATGACGACCGGCGTTGAGGCGACCACTTCAGTTTGAACTTTATAATACTCTTTACCAATCCACACTTCCGAAAAATTGATTATTGTAGTTGGTTTATAAGCAGCATAGAAAAAATAATTGACCAAAGCTCCTTTTTTAATGCCGGTAGGGTTTCCATTTTCACCCGTTCCATTTTTGGGAATATTACCGGGTGTAGTTTCCTGCGAATAAGCAAATATCTTTACAGAAGGTTGACAACCCGCAGCAAGAGCGGTTGTTAAAAATACAACGAACCATGACTTTTTCATACACTGTTTAATTTATAGATGATTTTTATTAAAATTTGGTATAAAAAACAACCTGTAATGTTCAAACTTACGTTAATTTAACAGTCTTCTTTTAAGGCATAAAAATTTATACCATGAGTTTACGATTTTCTGTTCTCTTAGTGATGATAATTATGCTTTGGAGTTGCAACAACCAGCAGCAAACCGAAGGTAATTCGCCTACAGCAGAAATGGATGGGATGGAGCAGGCTATGCGTCAGGAGTTTTTGATGACAAGAGACCCTGCCTTAAACATTATTCCTAATGAAAGAATGGTGGCAGCCCGGAGTTATATGCAGAGCCTAGATAGAAACAACATTATTGCCAGAACAACTGCCCTGACCTGGCAGCAAAGAGGGCCCAATAATGTGGGTGGAAGAACAAGAGCAATAATGATAGATAAAAGAGATGCAACAGGTAACACTGTTTTTGCAGGATCTGTTTCTGGCGGGCTTTTTAAAACAATCAATTTTGTAAGTGGCTCACCAGTTATATGGACTCCGGTAAATGATTTTTTACCCAATCTTGCTATCTCCAGCCTGATACAGGATAATACCACACCTGCTACTATGTATGCTGCTACCGGCGAAGGCTGGTTTAATGCTGATGCTGTTCGGGGCGCCGGTATTTATAAAAGTACAGATGGTGGTGTTACCTGGAACCAATTGGCTTCTACTGTTGATTTTGAATTTTCCCAGGATCTTGTTATTGATAACAATGGAAACTTATATGCTTCATTGCGAAATCAGACCTCTGCAAATCGGGGAGTAATGCGATCAACAAATGGAGGAACATCCTGGGTGCAGGTATTAGGAGCTCCGCTTGCTGGCTTTGCCACAGGCCGTGCAGCAGATCTTGAAGTGGCTTCTAATGGCGATATGTATGCGACGCTTGGCGTTTTTTCAAGAGGAGTTGTTTGGAAATCATCTTTTGCTACGCATGGTGCAAATACCGGTGCTGTAGGGAACTGGGTGGAAATAACACCACCCTGGTTAATGATCCGCCAACGGCTGGAACTGGCAATAGCACCTTCCAATCCTCAGCGACTATATGTGATTGGGCAAGATAGTGCTTCAAGCCAGGTAATCGGATTATGGAGATCGTTTAATGGCGGTGCTTCCTGGGATTCAGTAGCATCACCTTCGGGGTTGAATAATGGAACAGCCTCTCAAACATGGTTTAACCTCATTATGGCGGTTGACCCCAATAACCCTGATATACTCGTAGCCGCTGGTTTGCATATTGCAAAATCAATAACTGCTGGTGCCAGCTGGCTTACTATATCAAGCGGACAGGTGCATGTTGACCACCATGTTTTACAATACAGCACTTCTTCCAAACTCATTAATGGTAATGATGGTGGAATTTCTTATTCAGAAAATATTGACGCAGCCACACCAACATTTTCTATAAAAAACAATAGCTATAATATTACGCAATACTATGCCTGCGATTACCATCCTTCCAATGCAAATTATTTTTTAGCAGGCGCACAGGATAATGGTACACAAAAATTCATTGCACCAGGGATCAATGCCACTACGACTGTTACGGGTGGTGATGGTGGTTATTGTCACATTGATCAGACAGACGGCCAGGTACAGATAACTGCGTTTACAGCAAATAACTATAATCGTTCTACAAATGGAGGAGGCTCTTTTTCTTCATTGGGGTCTGGTATAAATAACACCACGGGGCGGTTTATAAATCCAACTGACTATGATGATAATGCAAATATTTTGTATTGTGGCGATGATGCCGGTCGGTATTATGTTATATCAGGTCTGGATGCTTCACCCTCGTCTATAATTGCAACTGTTTCTGCAATGGGAAGCAGGGAGCTTACCGCCGTTAAAGTGGATCCAATTGCCGCCAATACGATCTATGTTGGTGCTTCATTTGGAACCTCACTTCCGATGATATTAAAAATTTCAAATGCAAATACATCCAATCCCACGGTTATCAGTTCACCAACACTGGGAACGGTTAATAACGCCGCTGTTTCTTCTATTGATGTAGATCCGGCAAATAATAATCATATACTTGCGACCTTATCTAACTTCGGAGTTAACAGTGTTTGGGAAAGTACAGACGGAGGCGCCAGTTTTGCATCCATAGAAGGCAACCTGCCAGATATGCCAATCCGCTGGGGAATTTTTGCTCCGGCTAATGCCCAGTTAAATGGGGCCAGTGGTGGAAATGGAGGTATCCTGCTTGGTACTGAATTGGGTGTTTGGAGTACCTCTGTAATTGCCGGAGCTACCACCCAATGGATACCCAATAATACCGGTCTTGCTAATGTAAAAACTAGTATGCTGAAATTCAGATCATCAGATAATACAGTAGTAGCCGGTACATTTGGAAGGGGTTTATATACAACTATCATTCCTACAGTTCCAACAGGTCTTCCTAATACTATTGTTACCAAGGACTTTATTAAATACGTTTCTACTGATAAAGATCAATTGCAGATAGTAACTGGTACATTACAAACCCGTACAATGACACTGCAGTTATTCGATATGAAAGGAAGCATAATTTATAGCAGCAGCAAAAATTATCAGCGTTCGGTTATTGATATCAGCAGGTTCCAAAGCGGTAGCTATATAATAAAAATTACCGGGAACAATAAAGAGAATTTTGTTAAGCAGTTCATCAAATAATTTTTACTGTTGATTTATAAAGGGAAGAGTTGACTTTTAATTTTTAACGCAAGATCATTTATCTTTGCGCCTCGCATGAGTGTACAGGGTTTGTTGGAACAGTATCAAAACACCCCCCGCCTTTTTCAATTGGCGGACAGGCTCTCATTTGCCCAGCCCTCCGCAGGATCCGGTGGACAAAAAATCTATCTTAAAAATTTACAGGGAAGTTCATCGCAGTTTGTAGTAGCATCCGCTTTTCTGCATCCGTCCTGTTCACAGCTAAATCATCTTATTGTCTTGAACGATGCGGAAGAAGCAGCTTATTTCCATAATACATTAGAGAACCTGACCGAAGCATTGGATATTTTTTATTTTCCCTCTTCCTTCAAAAACAGGAAAAATTATCAACTGCTTAATTCTTCTCATGTAATGCTGAGAACTGAAGCATTAACTAAAATTGCTGCCGGTGGTAATAAAAAAGTGATTGTTACATACCCGGAAGCCTTGTTCGAAAAGGTTGTTTTGCCTGCTACGCTGTCTTCCAATATAATTCATATTAAATCAGGTGACAGACTGAATGTAGAAGACCTGTTACTTAAACTGGCCGATTATGGTTTCGACAGAACAGATTTTGTATATGAACCCGGACAGTTTGCCATAAGAGGAGGTATCCTTGATATTTATTCTTTTGGTAATGAGAAACCTTACAGGATAGAGTTGTATGGAAACGATGTTGACTCCATCCGTATCGTTGATCCGGAAACACAATTGAGCGAAAGAAAATTGTTGCAGGTAAGTATCATTCCCAATGTGCATACACAATTTGAAAGTGAAGGACAGGTTTCTTTGTTTGATTTTTTACCAGAAAATACGGTGGTATGGATACAGGATTATGAACTGTGTAAAGTACGGCTGACAGAAAGTGAAGAAGACTTGCAGGCTTTTCTCAGGTTTCAGAAAGAAGTGAAAGCATCTTTTTTGGCGAATACTACCAATGCAGGAAAATTAGCAGCCAAACGTAAGGAACAGGAAGACCTCGAAGATAAATTAATAAAGAATGATGTTTGCACCGATGATTTTATTAGTTCAGATAACTTAAAAAGTGAACTAGCAAAAAAACATCTTGTTGAATTTGGTTACCAATCTTACCTGGCTGTTTTTGAAATAGAATTTAAAACAAAAGAGCAACCTGCCTTCAACCGCCAGTTTGATTTACTCATCAGAGACTTGAAAAGCTGGGAAGCAAAAAAGTTTGAGCTATATATTTTTGCAGATAACCCGAAGCAGTTGGAACGGCTGCAAAGCATTTTTGATGACCTGAAAGCCGACATTGTTTTTAACCCTATCTCTACTTCCATTCATGAAGGGTTTATTGATGAAGACCAGAAAATTATTTGTTATACCGACCATCAGGTTTTCCAACGCTACCATAAGTATAAAGTAAAGCAGGCATATAATAAAAATAAGGCGATAACTCTCAGAACTCTCCGTGAATTACAACCTGGAGATTTCGTTACCCATATTGATCATGGCGTTGGCATTTTCAGCGGCCTGCAAAAAATAGAAGCAAACGGAAGAGTACAGGAAGCTGTGCGGTTGATCTATAAAGACACCGATATTTTATACGTCAACATCAACAGTCTGCATAAAATTGCCAAGTACACTGGTAAGGATGGTAGTGTACCGAAAGTAAATAAACTCGGCAGCGATGTTTGGAATAAGTTAAAAGAGAAAACAAAAACCAAAGTCAAGGAAATTGCTTTTGATCTGATAAAGCTATACGCCAAACGAAAAGCACAACAGGGCTTCCGGCATACACCGGATAATTATATGCAGACGGAGTTGGAAGCCTCCTTTATTTATGAGGATACTCCTGATCAAAGCAAAGCAACAGCAGATGTAAAAAAAGATATGGAATCAGCCTCGCCGATGGACAGGTTGGTTTGTGGTGATGTTGGCTTTGGTAAAACAGAGGTGGCAATAAGGGCTGCCTTCAAAACCTGTCTGGATGGAAAGCAGGCTGCAATATTGGTTCCTACTACCATTCTTGCTTTTCAGCATTATCAAACTTTTAAAGAACGGTTGAAAGACTTTCCCGTTACGGTTGATTATATCAATCGTTTCAAATCGGCCAAAGAGAAAAAAGAAACAATGCTAAAGGTAGAAGAAGGTAAAGTTGATATCATCATCGGTACCCATGGTTTGCTGGGCAAAGACGTAAAGTTTAAAGACCTTGGCTTGCTCGTAGTGGATGAGGAACAAAAATTTGGAGTGGCGCATAAAGAAAAAATAAAAACCCTCCGGACGGCCATTGATTGTTTAACGTTGACAGCAACACCAATTCCAAGAACCTTGCAATTCTCTTTAATGGGGGCAAGGGATTTAAGCATTATGAATACACCGCCACCGAACCGGCAACCAATTCAGACAGAGGTACTGGTGTACAACGAAGATTTTATCCGGGAAGCCATTTATTTTGAAACAGAAAGAGGCGGACAGGTTTTCTTTATCTACAATCGTATTGCCGGTTTGGCAGAAATGGCAGCAATCATACAAGCACTATGTCCTGATTTAAGTATTGGTTTTGCCCACGGACAAATGGAAGGCCATGAATTGGAAGAACGGATTTTAAATTTTATTGACAGGAAATATGATGTGCTGATATGTACCAACATTGTAGAAAGTGGTGTTGATATTCCGAATGTAAATACCATCATCGTTAACAATGCACACCAGTTTGGGTTGAGTGATTTACACCAGTTAAGAGGAAGGGTAGGCAGAAGTAATAAAAAAGCATTCTGTTATTTATTGGCTCCACCGATGAGTACATTGCCGAATGATTCAAAGAAAAGATTACAAACACTCGAACAACACAGCGAACTCGGCAGCGGCTTCCAGATAGCGATGCGGGATTTGGATATAAGAGGTGCAGGCAATTTATTAGGCGGTGAGCAAAGTGGTTTTATGGCAGACATTGGTTTTGAAACCTATCAAAAAATTCTGGATGAAGCCATCCGTGAATTGAAGCGAACTGAGTTTAAAGAGTTATTCAAAGATGAAATTGCAAAGCAGGATGATTTTGTAGCTGATTGTACTATTGATACTGATTTAGAAATTCTGATACCTGATGATTATGTAGAGAGTATTGGGGAGAGGTTGTCATTGTATCAACGATTGGATAATTGTGAAACAGAAGAAGAACTGGAAGCGATGCAAAAGGAAATGGAAGACCGTTTCGGAGCTTTGCCACAACCAGTAAAAGATCTGTTTATCACCGTCCGATGCAGGAAGCTGGCTGTTGATTTAGGATTTGAGAAAATGAGTTTGAAGGACAACACACTCCGTTGCTTCTTCATCAACCGGCCAGACTCTCCTTATTTTGAATCGGCTACTTTCCAAAAGATAATCCAGTTTTTACAAACCGGAACCAACAAAGCAAAACTAAAGCAGACCGGTAAATTGTTTATGTTGATTGGCGACAACATGAAAAGTATGCAGGAGATGCACCGCTTTTTACAATCAATGCATGTGTATTGTTTTTCTAACCAGGCTGTCGCTATTTAGGGGATTACCCATAGCCGCCGCAAATCCTTCACCACATTGGCATTTCTCAGGTATTTGTATTATTTTTAATGCTCTTAATATTCACTATGAAACCCAATCCAATTCCCCTGATAACTGTTTGCCTTCTTATGAGTTTTTCTTTGCAGGCGCAACTTGTCC
>JBKJIX010000070.1:0-5260 GCA_046598205.1 Chitinophagaceae bacterium | reverse complement strand
CATTGCAAGAAATAATGAAACGGATAACCGTTGTTTTTCTTTGGCATATTCACACATTTATGTGTATCGAAATAATAGATGGCAGTTTCTTTCACACAGAACAACCAAATCAATACAGCCATCGCAACCATGTCAATGATGATAATTCCAAAAAATCTCCTAATGAAGGATATCATTTATCTCTTACTGATATTTCTTCCCTGCCGAGTCTTTCTAAACTTAACACTTCCCCGCCGATGTCTCACCGCCCGGCTTTGTGTATAGGGTGGACTCGGCGGTGTTATTAATGGGTTTGCTAAAGGCCAACAATGGTAAAGATAATTACTAACATATCGGATTCTGGTTAGTTATTAGTGAAGGTTAAATACAGTCATTAAGGAACCTTTCCCTCCACCACCTGTCTCATTTTTTAACCATCCCGCTACCGGTAAATTTTGGGTTTCAGAATCCCCCGTATCTTCGAAAAAATTAAAACTATATGCGCCTTATCCTTTTCACTGTTGGCTTGTCATTATTGCTGTTAAATGCAAACAATCTACAGGCACAAACAACTCCTAAACTTATAACCACTGTTGAAGGTATTAAAGAGTATGAACTGAGCAACGGCCTTCGGGTATTGCTGATGCCGGACGAATCGCAAACCAATATAGCGGTAAATATTGTCTATAAAGTAGGAAGCCGCCACGAAGGGTATGGAGAAAGCGGCATGGCCCACCTGCTGGAGCACATGCTGTTTAAACAATGCAAAAAGTTTGTTGATATAAAAAAAGCCATTGCCGATAAAGGGGCGCAGGCAAACGGTACCACCTGGTACGACAGAACCAATTATTATGAAATACTTTCAGCATCCGATGAAAACCTGCGATGGGCTATTGATATGGAAGCCGACAGGATGGTAAATTCTAAAATATTACCGGAAGAGTTGAAGAAAGAATTCAGCGTAGTAAGAAACGAATTTGAAATAGGCGAAAATTCCCCAAGCGGTGTATTGCAGGAAAGGGTACTCTCGTCTATGTTTATGTGGCATAACTATGGTAAATCAACCATTGGCAGCAAGGAAGACATAGAAAGAGTAAAGGCAGAGAACCTGAAAGTGTTTTATAAAAAATATTATCAACCCGACAATGCTGTACTGATCATTGCCGGAAAATTTGACGGGAAAAAAGCATTGGCTTATGTGCAACAATATTTTGGCCCGATACCCAAACCAACAAGGGTGTTGCAACCTACTTACACTGTAGAGCCGCCACAGGATGGAGAAAGACAGGTATCCCTGCGCCGCACCGGCGATATCCAGTATATCGGTATGGCCTATCACACACCATCGCTGGCAGATAAAGATTATGCTGCTAATGATGCCTTGCTGCAAATACTGACTACAGTTCCTTCCGGTATTTTGTATAAAAAGCTGATAGAAACAAAATTGGCTACCGTACAGTTCGGCTATGCACAAACACTGCATGATCCGGGCTTTTCTTATTTCCAGGTGGAAGTACCAAAAGATAAAAGTATTGACAGTGCTAAACAAGCACTTTTTTTCGCCATGGATTATATGGGTAAAATAACATTCACCGAAGAAGACCTGACCCGTGCTAAAAACATCATACTCAAATCCGCAGAAGATCTTCAAAGCAGAACAACTGATTTAGCTATTGCACTTACAGAATATATCGGTGCAGGCGATTGGCGGCTTGCTTTTTTATACCGTGACAGGGTTGAAAAACTAACGATAGCTGATCTGCAGGCGGTTGCTAAAAATTATTACAAACCATCTAACCGTACGTATGGTGTTTTTGTACCCGATGCTGCGCCGGACAGAACAGTAGTAGCCGAAACACCCGACATTGCTAAACTATTAAATGGATATAAAGGCAAAGAAGTAGCAGCACAAAAAGCAAATTTTGCAAACACAATTGAAAACATAAAGAAGAATACTGAATACGGTACCTTGCCCAACGGAGGTAAATACGCATTGCTGGAAAAACCAACTAAAGGCGATAAGATAACTGCTTCTATTGTGCTGCGCTATGGCGATGAAAACAGTTTGAATAATAAAAGTGAAATAGAAGGGGTGCTTGCCGAGATGCTGGTAGCCGGCACAACTACAAGAACAAGAGAGCAATTGGCCGATCAATTGGACAAGATAAAGACTGATATTTCTTTTTCAGCTGGTGCCGGTGGCTTATCTGTAAATATTAATACGGATAAACAAAACCTGGCGGCGGCATTGGTTTTATTAGAAGACATGCTGAAGAACTCCAAATTTGATGTAGCCGAATTTGATAAAACCATATTGGAAACTAAAGCAGCTTATGAAACGAATAAGAATGAACCTTCCACACTGGCTTCAGAAAAACTTGGAAAACTAACAACTAATTATCCTAAAGGCCATCCTTTCTATGCTGGTAATACGGATGAGGCATTAGCAGAATTAGCAAAAGTGAAGCTAGATGATGTAAAAAAATTCTATACTGACTTTATCGGAGCCAATAATTCTGTATCCGTTTTTGTAGGCGAAGTAGATAGGAAACAAGTAAAAGAATATTTAGAAAAAAATTTTGGTAAATGGAACAGCAAACACTCGTATAAAGAAATTGAGCCAACATATTTTGAAACAAAAGCTGTTACCGAAACCATCAACACACCTGATAAAACCAATGCAATCGGGTTGGGGGCTCTTACCCTGAATATTTCACGGAAGCACCCCGACTACCAGGCTGGGTTGATTGCAAACGAACTATTAGGTGGCGGAGCATTTCTTTCTTCCCGCATACCGCAGCGGCTCCGGGAAAAAGAAGGCATGAGCTATGGTGCAGGAAGTTTTATGAATGTGCAGTATAAATACAATACAGGTAGTTGGGGAGTGTATGCCTACTTCAACCCTTTATACAAAGGCCGGTTAGACTCTGCCCTTCACCAGGAAATTGATAGAGCTTTAAAAGATGGCTTTACACAAGATGAACTTACAAAAACCATCAACAGTTTTTTGGAACAGGACAAAACCAATATGGGAAATAATGATAACCTGGCCGGTATGATACGTTCTTATCTTGCTAACGACAGGGATCTGTTAGAGTACACCCGTTTTGAAAACAAACTAAAAACACTGAGCCTGGTAGAAGTAAATGCAGCTCTTCGTAAATACTTTGACAAATCAAAATTAGTGATGATCTACGGTGGTGATTTTGAAAAAGGAAAAACAGATAAGCCAGCGGAGAAGAAAGGGTTTTAATTCGTCAGGCTTTTGAAAATATGTTCTAAGCTCTGGCTTTCACTTTGCAGCGAAACAATATTCAGATTTTGCTGCACAGCGATTTCCATTAGTTGCTTTCGTACTGTTTCAGGATTATTAGTGTGAAGTTTAAAGTTTGATGTTTGAGGTTCTTCAACCTTTGAGACTTCTTTTATTTTTTCCAGTGTGCTTTTGTCAATTGTTTCTTTGAACTGGACAATGACCACATGATTGTCTTTGTTTCCTTTTTGTAAGTTACTCAACTTGTCATCGGCCACTAACTCTCCTTTATTGATAATGATAACCCTGTCGCAGATAGCTTCTACTTCCTGCAAAATGTGAGAAGAGAATAATACTGTTTTATTCAGCCCTTGTTTTTTTATCACTTCCCTTATTTCTACAATCTGGTTCGGGTCAAGGCCGGTAGTTGGTTCATCCAATATCAATACTTTTGGGTCATGTATCAATGCGGCTGCCAAACCAACTCTTTGTTTATAACCTTTTGAAAGCTGCCCGATTTTCTTTTTGCTTTCAATTTTTAATCCCACAGTTTCTATTGCGTTGTCTATTGCCTGTTGCTTATTGCCGATTCTATGCACTTCCGCTACAAATCCTAAATATTCTCTCACATACATATCATAATACAAAGCATTCAGTTCCGGTAGATAGCCAATCTTCTTTTTTGTTTCCAATGGTTGTTCTGCTACATTAATGCCACACACATACGCTTCACCACCGGTTTGCTGCAGGTAGCCGGTAATGATTTTCATAGTAGTTGATTTACCGGCACCATTAGGCCCCAGGAAACCAACAATCTCACCTTTATCTACTCTAAAGGAAATATTATTAACGGCTTTTTGTTCACCGTATTCTTTCAGCAGGTTTTTTACTTCGATAGACATATTGCAAACCTACACCAAAAGCTTAAATTATCTCCCTGCTGCTTATTTCAGTATTTTTATAATCTATGGTTACCATTATTACTATCATCTTCATCGTCGGCTATATAGTAATTGCACTGGAGCATCCGCTAAAAATAAATAAAGCCGCCACAGCACTTATTACAGGTGTGCTAGGCTGGACGGTATTTGCTCTTTTTGCTGCTGATAAAAATTCTCCTGCCCATTTGCTTACAGAAAGTCTTGGCGAAGTGGCCGGTATTCTATTTTTTCTGATGGGGGCGATGACGATTGTTGAGCTGATAGATGCACATGACGGATTCGAGGTTATCACCTCCCGTATTCAAACAACCAGCAAACGAAAATTAGTCTGGATAGTTGGCTTTCTTACTTTTTTTCTTTCAGCAGTATTAGATAATCTTACAACTACAATTGTACTTATTTCATTATTACGCATCATCGTTCCGGATAAAAAAGACCGTTTATTATTTGCCGGGTTAGTAGTCATATCGGCAAATGCCGGTGGTGCCTGGAGTCCCATTGGTGATGTAACGACTACTATGCTTTGGATAGGCGGACAGATTACCGCCGGAAGTATTATCATACAAACTATTTTACCAAGCCTTGTTTGTTTTTTAGTACCCGCATTTATCATTAGTAGGCAGGTGAAAGGAAATACTGTACCAGTTGATGAAACGGTAATTGAAAAAAAATTTACAAACACCAGCCGTGACCGGAACCTGGTATTCTGGGTAGGTGTTGCGAGTCTGTTGTTTGTTCCTGTATTTAAAACGATTACTCACTTGCCCCCTTATATGGGTATTTTATTCGGGTTGGGTGTGATGTGGGTAATTACTGAAATGATACACAATGAAAAGGATGAAGCAGAAAAGGGTGTGTTATCAGTAAACCATGCGTTACGTAAAATTGACACACCAAGTATTTTATTTTTCCTCGGCATTTTATTAAGCATTGCGGCCTTGCAGGCAACAGGGGTATTAAGCAACCTTGCTGTTACAATGGATAGCTCAATCGGTAATATTAAAATTATTACGCTGACTATCGGATTACTTTCAGCAATAGTAGATAATGTACCGTTGGTAGCAGCTGCGCAGGGCATGTATAGCCT
>JBKJIX010000072.1:0-17847 GCA_046598205.1 Chitinophagaceae bacterium | reverse complement strand
ACCCGATAGCTATCGGGTTCACAAAGAAAAATTCCTTTACTTTCAATACGTTGTGTTCTTCGTGAAAAACTTTGTGGGCTTTGTGCTCCTTGTTTATAGACTTTTGAGACAGCCTCTACAATTTAATCAAATCTGTTTCAGTGTTTCTGTCCTTCAGTGGCATTTTATTATTTTGTACCAGTACATTTGATACATGAAAATCCTTATTACGGGGGCCAATGGTTTTTTAGGTCATCATCTGTCCGTTCAGTTGCTGGAAAAAGGTCATACAGTAATTGCGACGGGTAGAGGCGATTGTCGTTTACCATTAGCTAATGAAAAAGGGTTTCAGTATTTACCCATGGATTTTACTGACCCATTTACGGTGCATGATGTATTTGAAAAATGCAAACCAGCAATTATTGTTCATGCCGGAGCTATAACTAAGGTGGATGACTGTGAACAGGAGCAATGGCAGGCATACCTGACCAATGTAGAAGGAACCGTGACAATGATGATGAATGCAGAAGAACAAAAAAGTTTTTTCATTTTTGTTTCTACAGACTTTGTATTTGATGGTAAGAAAGGTTTTTACAAAGAAGATGATAGTTGCCGGCCTGTTAATTTTTACGGCAAAACAAAATTGGAAGCAGAAGATTCGGTAAAGGAATATGAGTACGACTGGGCTATTGTCCGCACTTCTTTAGTGTATGGCAAACCATTAGCCGGGAGGAGTAATATACTTACGGTGGTAAAAGATAAATTGGAGAAAGGTGAGGAGTATAGTGTGGTGAACGACCAGGTAAGAACACCTACTTATGTGGAAGACCTGGCATCAGGTATTGTTAGTATCATTGAAAATAAAGCAACAGGCATTTATCATTTATCAGGGGAAGATGTGCTTACTCCATATGAAATGGCCCGCAAGGTTGCAGAATACCTGGAATTGGATACATCACTTATTAAAGAAGTAACTGCGGCTAATTTTTCGCAACCTGCCAAACGGCCGGGGAATACAAGGTTTATAATTGACAAAGCAAAAAAAGACTTATGTTATCAGCCAATTTCTTTTGAAGAAGGATTGATAAAAACATTTACTAAGCAAAACTGAAAGGAATATATCTTTAGTTCATCAACAGCACATTCACACTTCGTTGCAGGATATTAAAAGCAATTTCTGCCATCAGGTTTTCCTTATCAAGTGTAGGATTTACTTCTGCAATTTCAAAACAGCATATTTTCCGGTTCTGCATAAACTTACTGATAAGGTCTTCCGCTTCTCTTTCCTTCAGGCCATTACTTACCGGTGTTCCAGTTCCTTTGGAAATGGAAGAATCAAGACTGTCCACATCAAAGGAAATATAGATGTCTGTACAGTCTGCCAGGTAACGAATAACAGCTCTTACCACATTTTCAGCCCCCTTATTCCGCACTTCTTTTGAGGTTATTACTTTCATATTGTATTTCTCAATCAGGTGGCGTTCCTCTTTTTCATAATCCCGAAGGGAAATAAATACCACATCTTCCGGCAAAACCTTTGGAGCAATCTTCCCGATATTTTTCAGGTAGTTCCACTGTTTAGCTGTTTCATCATCCACATCATGCACCGCACAATCATCATTGTTTTCATTAATAGATGCTGCCATCGGCATACCGTGTAAATTACCGGAAGGAGTAGTGTAGGGGGTGTGCAGGTCAGCATGCGCATCTATCCAGATAACTCCCAGCTTACTTTTTGGCTTTGCCATTTTAATACCTGCAATAGTTGCCCCGGCAGTACTATGATCACCACTGATAACAACCGGGAAGAAATTATTCTTCATCGCATCACTGATGGCTTTGGTCACTTTGTCGTAGATAGAAACAACACCTTTTATACGTTTGGCATAAGGCGACTCTATTGGTTCATACAGTAATTTATTTTCTGATGAAATTTTTTCTGAAGGGAAATGAATAAAAAAATTGCTCATAAAATCAAGTGCTGCAATTTTAATAGCATCTACACCCAGGCTGGCACCACGGGTACCGGCACCAATTTCCGAAGCCACTTCTATTAGTTTAATATTCTTCATAAAGACAATCGTTAATGAATCAATCCGGTAAAATAAACGCCGTTTAAAACTGCCTGCCAGCTGGCAGGGGCAGATAAGTACTCTGAGCCTGGCTGTGTTAATCAGGAATATAAAAATTTACCGGGAGTGATTGCTCGGCAAATGAGTAAATACGGGTCAGTTTGTTTGAATACTGTCGCATAAAAGAAACGGAAACAAAGTTAAACATTTGTTCCCGTCAAGTCAAGTACTAAGTTTATACTTTTTATTCATGGGCTGCCAGTATAGGGATGCGGCTATGATAGGCCAGTCGCTTAGTGTGAGTTGATTTAAACAGCGATATTGCATTACTCTGGTGCTTTGGAATGGTTACCAGCACATCAATATTATAGTCTTTTACAAAATTATCCACCGCCTCATAAAAATCATTTATGGTAATGAAGTAAAACTCTGTTTTAAGAGCCTTGAACATTTCACGGAAAATAGCTTTCCCTTTTTCAATTTCTTCTGTAATAGCTACATAATGCTCCTTGTTTACGTTTACAATATGCAACATTGGATTGAATATTTCCAGCACAGAACTTATTAATGCGGCTGGGGTGGTAGCCTCTACATCTTTAAAATCGGATGTAAACACTACATTTTTTATTCCTTTATAAACAGCATCCGGTGGAATGATCATAACTGGCAAAAGATTTTTATCAACCAGCTTCAGCGTGTTACTTCCAAACATAGCCTGACGGACTTCAGATTTTCCGGTGATTCCCATTACAATGAGGGTAGCCCTGGTGGTGTGGGCAAGACGGGCAATATTTTCAATTAGATCGCCTCCCATTTCATTTTCGTATTCAACGGTTTCAACACCATTCGCCAGGAATTCTTTTTTTAAACTTTCCTGATAGCCGATTACTACATCAAGATCGCCTTCACTTTCATAATTATTGTAAAGAACGGCAATGGCATCTTTTTTTCCTGCGAGCATCCTGGCAGCAAAACGGGCAGCATTCAGTGATGTTTCAGAAAAATCAACAGGGATAATGACTCTGTGCATAATAATTTTTGGTTTTTAACACACCTTTTTTCACAAATAGGAAGGATAAAAGGGTGATTTAGTTTTCAAAGCTAAATTTAAAGGATTTGAAGCGAAATTTCACTTTGCATTCTATTTTCATCAATAGTATGGGGCTATTTCAAAGATTAGGGATATTGATTATCTTAAAGAAGTGTATAATTTTTTAAAATGAGCCAAATAGGCAAAATCCCGGCATTCTTATCTGCACGAAAAGCCATTTTATCTAACAGATGACCTCTTTTTGGCTATTTTCCGGTAACTCCATCTTTGTGGTAGTAATTTGTGCTTCCTAAGTAAAGATTTTAAATCCTTCTCAGGGAAAGGTTTAAAGGTCAGGGCTTGTTTCTACAAACTCTTTTTATTCCAAACACTTTAGCTTAATAGATAGACTCAAATGTCTGCTGCTGCTGCAATCTTAAAAACGAAGGTACATTGCCACACAAGGCTGCCAGTTGCTGCACATATTCCCGGAAGGTGCCGGATTTGAAATGATGATTGGCGACTGATTCCTGTTTAAAACTTTTGATGTGTACGAAGCTGCATGCATTGTCATAGTCAGCATAGCACTGGCTGCGCATGCCACCGGGGCCATGCTTATACAAAGCATCAAAATAATGATCTATTATTTTTTGTGCAGATTGTTGACGGCCCTGCGGCACAGAGAAGGACATTACATACCTTACCATAAAGCATTTAGTTTTGGTTTAGCACAGCCGGTAATGGTGTGGCAGCAGCTAAATAAAAAGAGGCTGTCTTAAAAGTCGGTTTTTGCCGGTAAGACGGTAAGGCGGTAAAAAATTACTGGTTGAATATCAATTCTTATCGTCTTTCCGCCTTCCCGGCTATCTTAGTTAAAAGTACTTTTGAGACAGCCTCTTAGGATGAACGGTTAATATGCTTTACTACTGTTATGTTAACCTTAAAGAGGCGGATGAATAAACTTATTCAATAAAAAATATTAATCAGTGTTTCTGTGCTTAAGTGGCAAAAATAACCCGCCAAAACATACTTAACTTAACACTACTTCATTAATTCGTTTTTAAACTATCCACCTTACTTGGTTTAGCTATTATTGATGCGGCTGCAAACATTTTTTTGTTCAATTCACTATCATGCTGGTAAACATCATCACGGAAATTCAATTCGCCATCATTGTCCACCCAGGAAGTATAATAAATAATGAATACAGGCACAGGATCTTTTAGCTTCACACCTTTTTCAGTTGTTTGGTTCATGGCGGACACAATTTTTTCTTGTGTCCATTCTGGTTGGTTTCGCAGCAACCATTCCGCCATTTTTTGTGGCTCACTCAGCCTTATACATCCATGACTGAAGGCCCTTTTATCCTGCCCAAACAAACTTTTCGAAGGAGTATCATGAAAATACATGTTAAAACTATTAGGGAAAATGAATTTTACTTTTCCTAATGCATTGCCGGGGCCGGGCCGTTGACGGACACCACCGCCAATTCTTTCCATATTTTTATTCGCTAAGTAGTTGGGGTTTCTTGCCACCGCCGGGTTAATTTCATTCTTAATGATACTTTGCGGCACATTCCAGTAGGGGCTAAAATATATCTGGTTCAGGTCGCCGTTAAACATCATAGTGTTGTTGCCTACTCTTCCAACCACTACCACCATATCAAAAACAGGCTTATTGCCATCATATACATGCAGCATAAATTCTGGCAGGTTTACAATAATAAGATTGCCAGTTGGTTTTTGCGGTAACCATCTCATCCTGTCCATATTAAGCAATATGGACATCAGCCTTTCTTTTGCAGGAACATTCATGTCTTTAATCAATGTTGCTGTTATTATCCCATCCTGTTTATAGCCATGTCTTTTTTGAAATTTCTTCACCGCCAATTCAAGGGTGTCTGTAAAAATGGCACTGCTGTCATTGCCGATCATATCCTGCGTAAGACGCAATCTTTTTTTAATAGCAGGAATGGAAGCCATTGTCTCTCCTTTTTTTATTGCTTTGGCAGTTGGAATGGTGGACCATCCCCCTGCTTTCACAATATCAAGGTAGAGTTGAAGATTTTTTTTAAGGTTGCCATACATATCATTCACCTGTTCATAGTATTTTTCATCGCTGTGTTTTTTATTCAGCAATGAGTCTGCCATCAGTACAGGGTCCAATTTTCTTATAGGCACAAATTTTTCCTGCTCTTTCCTCTTCACATATCCTTTTTCATAAGTAGTGTTAATGAAGCGGATAAAATGTTCGGTAAAGCCAAATTCTGTTTTTAAAATAGCATCATCATTTGTACTGGCTGTCATTTTCTCCTGGTTAAGGTATCTTTCTGCATCTTTATAAAATGCGGAATTGACCAGCGAAGTATCTTTCAGATGAGTAACCGCATAATCATACTGGTTCCAGAAAAAACGAGACTGTTCCGTTAGACCTTTAGTCGAAAACCAGGCATACTGGTAATTTCTGGCATTGTAAAAACTACGGATACGAAGGGCAATCTTCTTATCACCAAGTTGGCGGTCACTAATGTATTTTTCCATGGCAAGGCTGTCCAGAAACATATCATTGTAAGCATCCACTTTTGTAATACTATAATCCCTTTCAGTTACCTTTCTTGCCTGAACAGAGTCCGTTGCTTCTGTAATGGGGGCATCTACATCTTCAATTTCTGGATTGTTTGTTGTTGCTTCCTCTTCTTTTTTAGCATTATTACAACTGGCTAATAAAATGATTGCTGTTGCAATGTAAAAGGCCTTCAATTTCATGTGCTGGATTTAGTGGTTTAATGATTGGTAAAAATACAATTTGTGCAAAAAAGAACTGTTTCTTTTTACCATAACTTTTTTAACAACAAATAAGTTTAGAACAATGACCGCATTATCTGGAAATTGCCGGGGTCAAGTAAAAGCCTGCACGGCTTTCCTTTATCATCATATCCAATATAGCTGGCATAACAGGGATTGAAAAAGGTGGAAATAGAAACGAGGTTGTGCTTGTCAAAAGTGTGTATAAATGCTTTTTCACCTGTTCTCTTAAACCTATCCACAAAAACTTCCCCCCATTCCAGGTGTGATTTCTTTACAAACAAATTGTTAGCGGCTGAATCGGCTATTACAGTTGATTGCATTCCCATATCCCCAAAAAAAGCACAACGAAAACGGCTTATTGTATCGGAGGGTTCTCTGAATGCTTCGCCGGGGCTCAATGCATAAACCCATTTGTTTACGGGCTTGTCAGAAAAAACAATTCTGCTATAGGCTACATATTCATATTCACCCGGCTCGCCTTTTACAATGGCCAGCTGTACAGGAAATTCGCCTTTGGGAAATAGTTCGGTAAAAGCTACCCTGCGATGCATATCGCTGGCATCGCAGGCAATTAGTTTGCCGGTTTCTATTTTTATTCTTCCCACGTCTGTCTTATAAAACCGGGCGAACACCGTGGGGTCCTGAATGGAGGTATCATTTCGAAAAGCATTTTCAAATACGAATGGCCGGGCTGTGATTGCAGGAATGGAATCAACACTATTCAGAAAGCCGGGCAGAGGGCTCGCAAACGCATAGGATTTGATAATGCAAAACAATAAAAGGGGTAGTATTTTTTTAATGGTCATAAATATCAGGCTTGATAAATCTTCTTCTTTAGCACACCAGCTGCATTAGTATATCCACCTTCTGCACCATCTACAAAATGAATATGATGGTCATCCATGCTGCGAACATAGCATGACATTACCGATTCTTTGCTGACAAACAAACCGTATTTTATAAGACCAGTTTGTTCCAGTTCATTCAATGCTATTTCTAATTGTTCCCGTTGTTTTGAAGTTCCGGATATAACGGTATTTATTCTTCCATCTATTACCAATGTATCCGACATATCTACCAGTTGAGAAAGATAGGTTTTCCCCGTTTTGGTTCTGAAGTAAAGGGTTCCCAACAATGTAGTGAACCATGTTTTTACCAGGTATAGCGGTTTATAACCACCCAGTCTTACCCGCATTTCTGTGCCTATTTTTTTAAAAGTTCCTTTTAGTTTTAATCTCGATGTACTGATAGGAGATCTTTTTTCCGGCACGCCGTAAATTTTATCTAATTGGTCAATTACTTTTTTAAAAGCTTCTGTTTGTTTTATACCGTCCTGCGCAATTACCAGCAGGCTTACCACTTCATCATAATTTTCCGGAGGTTTTATCTTATTCCACCGGCATTGCATGCCACTAAGGTCAAGCTCCTCCTCCGCCATAGTAGGTGGTGCCAGCATATAGTCTTCCCCCTTAATAATTTTTTCGGCATAGGAGAGGCCATCACCAAGAAGCACAGGGATGGAAAAAAGAGTTGATGTTTTGAGTTTACTGATGCTTAGCAAATGATTGTCGGCATAAATTGCAGAGACGGGTACATGACCAACCCGTAACATGATATTAAAATTCCGTTCGGTGCTTTGCTGGTGTAGCAGCAAAGCCTTTGTTACGGCATTCAGTATGGATGGCGGAACAATAAAGGTGGCACCGTCGCCACCGAAAAAAAAGGGAACAGTAATATTTTCTTTGTAAGCGATGTTCAAAACGGCCACGATACTTCCTGTAGCCACCAGGTTCACTGTTTCATGCAGACCGTTAGCAACTGCTATGGTTGATTTTTTTACATCCGTAATCAACACATGCCAATTATCAGGAACCTTAAAAAAAAGGTGTTCCTCCATCAACAATTCGCTGAGAGAAATCTGATTGACTGGTAACCTGGTATAAAAGAGGTCATTAGCACCGGCAGACATAAGTCGACAATATTTGGCAGGGAAGTTAAGTTTTTCCTGACTTTTCAGTAATGCAAACCAGCTAACCGGCTATCAGACAGCGTAGTCTAATTATTTATATTGCCCCCAGCCGGGTTATTTCTGAGCCATTAAAAATGCGGCAGAGATTAATGTCCTTTGATTTGTTATATTCTTCTAAGCTGGCGCCGTTTACAATGCGCCACAGATTTTTTGATTTTAATTCAGCATAATCGGCTGTTTTTATAAACATGCCGGTTATCGCTTGTCTTGCTTTAAAATTAATGTTTACAGGAGCCTTGTCCAGGTGCTTAATGAGCACAAATTTTTCGATTTGTTCGTTTGTCATAATTTTTTTTTTATCGCACTGGCTGCCGGATCGAATTTTAGAAAGGCAGGCCGTTTAAAAATCATCGCAGTTGAAGAGCCAGGTAGTAAAAGGGAGGAAAATTACTTAACTGAAAACTTTAAACTGGGTGTTGGTAAAGATAGGCTTTTTAAGGCGATTCAGGAGAAGAATAGTGTATACCAGAGTGTCTTTTCATCCAGTTTAGACAATTCTCAGCCTGACAATAAATAAACCCGCCTTTGTGGAAATAAAAGCTGACCTTTACTATGTTTTTTGGATTGGTTTTACCCCTCATCTATTTCAATTTATGTACACTTATACCTGGAAGAAATACCTGCCTGTTATCAGGTTATTATTAAAACGGTCGGCAGATGCTGAGCAAACAGTTTCATTAAACCGTACTGATTTTGAAAAGACCACCAAACTTCGTAAGCCCACCTGTTCGTTTGCTGTGGAAATTGTAAAAGGACGTTTAAACACATTTAATAATCAATCAGTGCCTGCAAAAGACCTTGTTGAGATATTGCAGGAAGATGAAATAACCAGGACGCTGCTCCGCCAATACCAATATGCCATAAGCCTTAGTTCAGATTTTTTGCTAAGTATTAAAAACATCACCCCGGTGGAATCGCTACAAGAGGAAGAAAAATAAAAGAACCAATGCTGGCTCTGTAGTGAAAATTGCTGAAATTTTTTTACCGTTTTTTATTATTAGTACAGACTGTTTTTCTCATGCTATTGTAATTGACATAGCCAGAGTTCAAGGTCTTTATTATACAGTGCTTTAATAGCTGCAATGGCTTCTTCATCTTCCCTATTTATATGTATCTAACGAATCGTTCAGCCAATTTGTCAGTCTGTAATTACCCGCTGAATCCTTTACAGCGGCCCCGATTTTCCTGCTTATTACAAGAGGTAGAGGTATTTAGACAATATTCCGGGTTGCTTTAACACAATTTTTAGAAGGTTGCTACGTTCTAAAAATTGTCCAATCCTTTTAAAAACCAAATCCGTCTGTATGAACCACCAATTCTACAATGACCAGGCATATATTGCCGAGAGTTTCCATTTAGCTGATGATTTTACTGAACAAACTGCCCGGTTAGCTTTTTTTAAAATTAACTCGTACAAGCTTTCCCTTATTAAAGCTGCTTTTGCAAAAAGCAGGGAAGAGTTGAAAAGTAATTTAAGAAACAGCTTGCTGAACTATACCAATGCAGAAATCATTCTTGCAGATCTGGGCTTTTTTCAATCAGAGTCTGATAATTAATTACTCTGTTCAGTTTGAATAATCCGGGTTATCCAATCCGGTATGGGAACATTACATGCAATGGAGTTTTGTTATATTTATAACTTCAAAGCTCCCATCTTGCGAATCATTTTATTATTTATTTCATGCTGCTTAATTACACTGACAAATAAACTGTCGGCGCAAGATATTTTTGAACTCACTTACCAGTTCAAAGGCGATCCTGCTAAAACAATTTACAAAGGGCTTTTGGTTAAAAATGCAGATGGCACAGGTTTTCTGCGATTAGCAGCCAATAACAATAAAACAAATAAACGGGTATTGTATGATTTCAGTATTTCGTTAAACCCCTATAACTATGGAAGCCGCCCAATGGATGGCGGCCTTTTACTTACTACTCCGGGTAAAACGACTTATTGGTATTGCTGGTCAGAAAATTTTAATCTTAAAGAAGGAACTGAGATTTTTGACTTTGACTACTTACGATTGTGGTTTAAAAGGGAGACTACGAAGAAGGTAATTGAACCATGTCTTACAACACCTTTTAATGTTACCGGACGTTCTATGGGGCTTACTGAAGAGCCTGTAGTATCTCAATATACTTCATCCCAAGCATCGGGAAACAAGCCGGAACAATATGGAGAAACTGGTATTCTTAGTTTCAAAGAACTTAAGAACACAAGTTTTACAAAAGCCTATCTGAAAGATTATTTTATTGCCAGCGAACTATTATCCGAAAAAGCTTATACAAGAAAGCAACTACTGACGGTCCGCAACAACACCAAGCCAGTATTGTATCTTATTGCTGTAATTAATTCTAAAGACGAGGATATTAGTGTAAACTGTATTGAGGATGGAAAGAAAGTAAGCAGTTATTTTAAACGTGTAACTACGTCACTTGAAATCCGGTTTGTTGAAAAAAAATTAACCGGCAATGATTTTAATGTCACTGCTGTTAAGGCTGCCATTAAAAACATTCATCCGGGAAAAGATGATATAGTAGTGTTTTATTATTCAGGTCATGGTTTCAGATGGAAAGGTGATATCGGGTTCCCTTTTCCACAAATGGGATTGTATTATGGCAAGCCACCATCATGGGACCACATGGCGGCATTCAGCCTTAATATTGAAGATATATATAGTGAAATACAGGCAAAGGGTGCCCGGCTAAACCTGGTGATGAGTGATTGCTGCAATACAATCGTTAACAGGCGTCGATTAGAAATTAAGGATACGGCCAAATCTCAGGTGGGGCCAGGATATTATGATATCAGTAAGAGGGCCGCTATGGCATTATTTCTTCAAACACAGGCTTCGTTGTTAATTTCTGCTGCTGAAAAAGGGCAGGCTTCAATCTGCAGCACTTCTTATAATAGTTTTTTTACTACCAGTATGATTAATTCAATCAGAATGGGGCTAAAGACTACTGGGGCAAATCCTCAATGGATGGATATTGTACGAAAGGCAGAAGGAGAAACATCAACGCTGGCTTCTAAGTATAAAGAGCAGCAGAACATAGTTTACAAGGTTTGCAATAAAAAGAATTTATCAACTTGTGTGGAAGATCTGGGCGATAAATAAGAATCACTTTCTCTTTTCTTTTAACCATACCACTAATTCTTTCTTAATAGCCTCTCCAATTATTTTTTGATTAGCAGGATTTTGTAAAAAATCATGACTTGCTGCATTGTCACCTATTTCGAGCAGTACCCGGAAAGGCGCTGTATTTACGTTTTCATCAAGACTGAAAAAACTTAATTTGCCGCTTTCCCGGCAACGGTAATCATTTCTGCCGGTTGTGCTGTCAAGCAACACGCCACGGTTTTCCATATTGGTGGCTGAGCAAATAGCTTTTACCAAACGGCCGGCAAGTTCCCTGTTAGCTGATTCATATTTATCACCATAATGAATATAACCCCAAACGGCGTGGCGTTTAGTGCCCCCATTATTATGCACTGCTATAAAGACTTTCGGATGTTTATGGTTTGATTCTTTCAGCTCATACGCATATCCGGAATTTTTTCCATCAATAATGGCAGTGGTATGTAATATTTTAGTGTTGCTTCCTGAATCAGCATGGTGATACTCTTTTTTGCCCAAGCTCCATACTTTATATTCTTTTAATGGTTGCAATGCCATGGCAGCTTCCACTATGCCATTACAAGTAGCTGCTTCGCTGAAGTCTTTACCAGTGTCTGTCTGGTGAGAAGGTTGCCAAACGATAGTTTGCCAGAGTCCGCTTTGTGCAGTATAGTGATTGCAGGATTGGGTAAGTAAAAAAATAATCAGCAGGAATGAAAAAGGACTTCTTTTCATAATAATCGTTAGCAGTAATTAACAGGTTTAAATTATTCATCTACCCATTCAATCTTTAGTTTGCGACGCATCAATTCAGTTAGCGGTTTTCCGCCTGCATCAAAATCCTTTACAGCAATAAAAAAGAGGTAAAGCGGTGAGGAAAGGCTTTTTAGTTTTACCACTTCTTCTGCTTCTGTATGGTACAAATGCTTAATCGTTTTTGAACAAACCCTTCCTTTATCTCCCATACCTACTGTTGCCCAGTTAAAGGAGTGCCATTCTGCATTTTCTTTATAAAACCAATAAGACCAGCCTGTTTCGCTAATATTTAATTCCTTATTAATATTGAATTTATCAGCTTCTCTTAATTCTAGCAATTGCAGGTAGGCGAAATCATCAATACGGCTGGTTTCCGTAAACCGGTAAACAGAATCTTTTATGCTTGCGAAAACATATACCCCTTCAACCTCATTCAATAGTAACTGAAACTTAAAAGCCTTTTTTTTCAGTGAAATAGTAGTTTGAAATTCGTTTAACCTTGTTGCAACATCGTCTTGTATTATTCTGATGGATACATCTTTTTCTTGTGAAAAAGACAGGACAGGAACTAAAAAGATAAGGACGATAGTTTTTTTAAGGTGGTTGAGGATTTTCATTTTTTCAAGTTGTAAGCAAATTTAATCTTTTAGCTATAAAACCGGTTAATCTTTCCGGGATGAGGATGCAGGAAAAAGACTGTATTTGGCCACAAACGTTGCACCGGCAGGAATTTGATGCCAATAAATCAGTTTCTTGTGGAAATTAACTCCTTGCCACTCTTAGGAATTATGATACTTAACTTTATACTTTCCGGCCTGCTGTTATCTTTAATAGCCTGTTCTGAAGGTCAGCCGGAAAGCAAAGCAACCGGAGGTAAAATTTTACCTGAACCTGAGCCTTCATTACCTGTCCTGTCAGTGGGTGATATAAAGCCACCCCAAGGTTACAAAAGAATTGCCGCTGATCCTGCATCATTTGCCAGTTGGTTAAGGGATGTTCCACTAAAAAAAGATAAATCAGTTTACCTTTATAATGGAAAATTAAAACCAAATCAGTCGGCACAGTTTGCTGTGGTGGATATATCGGTTGGAAAAAAGGATTTGCAGCAATGTGCTGATGTGGTAATGCGGCTGCGGGCAGAATATTTATTTGCGCAAAATAAATATGCAGATATTGCTTTTATGGATTATTCCGGCAAGTGGTACAAATGGCAGGGCAGGGATAACAGGCGGGCATTTGATAATTATTTGCAAACGGTATTTGGCTGGTGCGGATCAGCATCATTAGAAAAGCAATTAATGCCCGTTAAAAATTTCAATGATATAAAGGCAGGTGATGTTTTTGTGCAAGGTGGTTTTCCCGGCCATGCGATGATAGTAGTGGATATAGCGGTAAATGAAAAGGGAAAAAAGATATTTATGCTGGTGCAGGGTTACCAACCGGCACAGGATATACATGTGGTGGTAAACCCAATGAATGGCACATTAAGTCCCTGGTATGAGATAATGGAGGAGGAAGACATCGTTACACCGGAATGGCGGTTTAAGAAAGACAATTTGAAAACCTGGGAATAATATTTTAGTTGATTGAAATATTATTTCAAAAATCAATAAACCTATTTTATCAGGATAATATTTCGGGATTGGTCTGCAAAATCATTATCGAATAAGCTATTCAAAAGGGGAGAAGTAATATCTGCATTTGCATCAGGGGTACTACCCTGCGACCATACTAAAAATAATTCTGCCCCCCCGTTATATTCCCATAGTACCCTTGTTGAATTATTGAAGGATATATTCCTTACAAACTAATCTTGCCTGTGCCAGTTATAAGAATAGCTGGTACTATGAATTTAATGGCTCTTAATTCATTGCCCTTTTCTATAATGTCAAAATTAGTACATTACCTTATAAAGAAATGATAAAAGCCGGACAACTTGCCCGGCTTTGTTATTTTCTAAAGCTTGTTATTAGTCTTTAAACTTTGATAACAAACGAAGTATTTCCAAATACAACCATACTATCGTTACCAACAAACCAAAAGCACTATACCATTCCATATAACGTGGGGCTCTTAATTCAACACCTTTTTCAATAGTGTCAAAATTAAGCAGCAGGTTAAATGCAGCAAGACCAACTACAAGTATAGAGAACCCTATGCCGAGTGGTGTAGCAGCATTAGTAAATGAACCAATAGGCGAACCCATGGCCAGGTAAGTAATCCATTGAATAAGATAAAACACACCGATAGCTATAGTGGCAACTGTTATTACGGAACGTAGTTTTTTGGTGACCTTAATAATGCGGTACCTGTACAACACAAACATGATAAGGGTAACCAGCAGCGTTAATGCAACAGCCTGTGTTGGCAGCCCGGGATAGGCATGGTTATACATAGCAGAAATAGAACCTACAAAAAGCCCTTCTAATATAGCATAGGCAGGGGCAATGTAAGGAGCCCACTTCATTTTAAACATCATTAAAAGAGCCAATGCTAATCCACCAAATACACCTGTCAGCATTAATGGCATGGGATCGCTGCCCTGATCATATTGGCTCCATGCAAAAAGTGTTGAGGCAATCATCAACGCCATAAGAACGCCGAATTTATTCATAGTGCCTTTAATCGTCATTTCCTCACCTGTGCTTATTCCTTCCAATATTGTTCCCTGGTAGGTTTTTTCCTGCAGGGTAGGATTACTTGATTTAAATAGAGCCATATTTATTTTATTTTAGAAGATAAATGTAAGAAGAAATCATAAAAGAATATAGTTAATAATGCCACCGCACAAAGGCTTCCATAGCTGCATAATGTGTCAGTCCCAAATCTGCATACAGGTTAGCTGTGTCAGCATTTCTTTCTTCCGCCCGTTGCCAGAATTCCCTGGAATCACTTCCCTGGAAGGGCACCATATCTTTTTGTGATTGGTGAATGAAAATACCAAATCGTTTCTTCAATACCTGGTCGGGGCTCATCGGTATCGCCATTTCTATTTCTTCAATATTCCATTCCTGCCAGGCACCTTTGTAGAGCCAGAGCCAGCAATCATTGATCCATTCATAATTCGGAGAACCCTGTGCTTCACTTCGGATACGTTTTAACGCCTCCAACACAACATTGAAGCAAACAATATGTGTGCCATGCGGATCAGCAAAATCTCCAGCACAAAATACCTGCTGAGGTTTTATCCGTCGAAGCAATTCAATAGTTACTTTAATATCCTTTTCACTCATGGGTTTTTTCTCAATCGTTCCTGTTTCATAAAAAGGAAGATTTTGAAAATGTATATTCTCATCTGGGATGCCTACGTAGCGGCAAGTTGCTTTTGCTTCGCCCCGGCGAATCAATCCTTTTATGGAACGTATCGTTGGCGTATCTACCTGGTTTGATTTTTTTCTTGCCAAAAATTTTCTGGCATTGTCCAATATTTTTCCAGATTTGCTGGTATCTATACCGGCTATTTCTTCAAAGCCTACGGCAAAATCCAGAAACCTTGTTACAAATTCATCTGTCACCGCAATATTGCCGCTGGTTTGGTAACCAATATGCACATCATGTCCCTGGTCATGTAGCCGTTGAAAAGTGCCGCCCATACTGATGATATCATCATCCGGGTGAGGGGAGAAGATGATTACTTTTTTGGGATAGGGTGATGAACGTTCAGGATGTGTAGGAAGATTTACATCCGGCTTGCCACCGGGCCAGCCGGTAATAGAATCCCGCAGCATATAATATACCTGGAGGTTTATTTCATAAGCATCGCCTTTTTCTACCAGCAGGTCACTTAACCCATATTCATTATAATCGGTGTTGGTTAAACTAAGCACCGGTTTTTTTAATTTCAACGCCATATTCACCACTGCTTTCTTGATCATCTTGGGTGTCCAGTCGCAATCACCCGTAAGCCAGGGAGATTTATTTCTTGTTAACTCTGCTGCGGCTGTATCATCCACTACAAATGTTACATCATCATGATTTTGTAATAAGGAGGCAGGCACTTGCTCTGTATCATCATCTTCCGCTGCTTTTTTAAGGACAGGAGCTTTGGCACTGCCCCATGCCATCAATATTATTTTTTTTGATTTTAATATGGTACTGATTCCCATCGTAATAGCAAGACGGGGTACTTCGGAAATGTTGGCAAACTCATACGAATTGGCGATACGGGTTGAGTTGTCCAGTGTTATCAATCTTGTTTTGGAATAAATACCCGAACCCGGTTCGTTGAAACCGATATGGCCGTTGTTACCAATACCGAGAATTTGCAGATCAATTCCGCCTGCATCTTTTATCATCTTTTCATATTGGCGGCAATGTTCTTTAATATCTTCTTTTTTTACTTCGCCATCAGGAATGTGAATGTTCTTTGGATTGATATCAATGTGATCGAAAAGATTGACCTGCATAAAACGGTTATAACTCTGCAAAGCATTATTTTCAATCGGGTAGTATTCATCGAGGTTGAAAGTGATAACATTTTTGAAACTTAGTTTCTCTTCTTTATGCATACGTACAAGTTCTGCATACAATGATTTTGGTGTAGAGCCAGTCGCTAAACCCAACACACATTTTTCTTTTTTTGCTTGCTTGTCACGGATAAAATCTGCGACCTGTTTTGCAACAAAGACGGCACCATCTTTTGGCTCAGAAAAAATCTTTACAGGTATTTTTTCAAAACTGTCGGAAAGGTCAATCGGTGCAACTTGATTAGCCATTGAGTTGGTTTAGGCGGTAAAGATAAATATTAAATTGAAGGTTTTTGCGGCTTTTTGCTTGTTAGTGCTTGTTTTAAAACCGCAGAGACGGAGAGACGCTGAGTTTGTTTTTTCAAATGTATTTCTCTGCCCCTTTGCGAATCAGCGGTTACCCTAATTTATTTCTATCTCGTCTACAAACAGCCATGCTTTGTTTCCTGCACCGGGATTGCCTGAGGGTATAATACCAGCATTTGCAACATGAATTTTTATAAACCGGGCATTGGCAGGTTGAATGAATTGACCAGTAGCTTCATTATTAGAAATTGTTGGATTAGATAATGCCACAGTTGTAAATTCCTTTCCATCCGGCGATACTGAAATAGTAAATGATGAAGGCTGGTGTATCCACCTACCCGGATAATGCAGGTAATGAATCTTTACAAATGACACTGATTCTGTCTTGCCTAAATCAACAGTGGCAATACAATCATCACCATCAAAGCCCAAAAACTCTTTTGTTTTAGACATTCCTTTTTCGTTCTGCACACCGTTTACCAATGTAAAAGGCCCATCTCCGGGGTAATTTTTAGAAGCTTGCTTTTCTAAGATTATTTTTTTGCCTGTAGCTTTATTTAGTGAGAATTTTTGGATTATTGTGTTCTGCTTGTGCCTCCCATTTTCTATTGACCATCCGCTATACTCACCACTTTTATATATTTCAACAGGAGTTGTGTAAGTCTGAAATGCAGGTGGGTTTGGAGGGTCACTTATATCAAGAGTTTTAGTATAATTTATCCGGCTATCCTTATTCTTACTTTCCAGTTTCCATAAAACTCCTTTGTTATACTCTGATGGTATAACTGAGGCTTTCAAATCAGAATAAGCTTTACTATAATTCGCCTTCCACAAATCATATCTTTTTAATTGCACCATTAACCTCTTCTCAAAATCACCCCAGTTCTTTTTTTCTTTTGGACTCCACAGCACTTCGCTAAGCGCCGCCATACGGGGGAAAATCATGTATTCCACCTTTTTTGTATTCTTCATATATTCTGTCCATACATTAGCCTGTGCGCCCAGAACATGTTTGGCCTGTTCTTCATTTAATTCTTTTGGAACAGGCTCATATGCATATACTTTTTCGATAGGGTTGTAGCCACCAATGGTAACCGAATCTTCGTTTTCACTTTGCGTATGGTCAAAGTAAACGGGATTACCTGGTGTCATTATCACATCATGGTTTTGTTTGGCAGCATCTATGCCTCCCTGCTCACCTCTCCAGCTCATCACCACAGCATTTGGTGCAAGGCCACCTTCTAATATTTCATCCCAACCTATTAATGTTTTTCCTTTGCTATTCA
>JBKJIX010000100.1:0-60606 GCA_046598205.1 Chitinophagaceae bacterium | reverse complement strand
GCATTTCTTATCCACCAGTTAATAGAATGCTTCTTATCGGTAAGAATTTTTGCTAATGCTGTTGCCCAACTACCACTGCCAATGATGCCGAATGTCATAACTGAACTTTGTTTTTGTTATTAGCTGTGAGTTATGAGCTACGAGACTTAAAGCACTAAATTTCTTTAACGCAATTCAACAGAGAGTGGCTCGTAGCCCGAACTCACAACTCGCAGCTTCTCTCTTACTTTTCAAACAATTTATCCTTCGCCACTACTTTCACTTTCATACCATCTTTCAGGTTTTTACTCAGCGATGTATAAGGGCCAATTACTACTTCATCTCCTTCATTTAAACCATTCAGCACTTCGATGTAAGTAATATCCTGTATTCCGGATTTTACCACTGCTTTTTTTACAGTTCCGTCTTTTTGCATTACAAACACCACTTCTTCCAGTTCATCATCGTTTGTGGTGGTTGACGTTGCATCCTCATCTTTAATTACTTTATCTTCCTTTCTTTTATCTTCCATGCTTTTGTCGCTTCCTTTTACTCTTGCATTTATGGCGGCAATCGGAACCGCAAGAACATTCTCCACCTTCTTCGTCCTTATCTCAGCACTGGCATTCATACCCGGTCGGAATGGAAAGGTTTTACCTGCGAGGTCGCTGTATGATGCGGAGTCTAATCTTATTCTTACTTCATAATTGGTTACATCGTTTGACGTATTAAATGAAGTACCGGAAGATTTTGTACTATTGGCAATTTTTGTAACGGCCCCTTTAAATTTCCTGTTGTTATACGCATCTACTGTTACATCAGCAGAATCCCCCACATTGATTTTTACAATATCATTTTCTCCGACATCCACTCTTACTTCCAGCAGCGACATATCAGCCACCAGCATCATTTCTGTTCCTACACTAAAGTTGTTGCCGGTTACACTTTCTCCTTTTTTTACTTTTAACGCCAGCACTACCCCGTCAATCGGTGCTTCTATAGCCCTGCCGTTACTGATGCGGGCCAACACCTGTCCTTTTTTCACATTATCTCCTTCAGCTACTTTTAACTCTGTTACCTGGCCGGAAAAATCAGGGCTAACCTTTACTTCTGTTTCGGGAAAAATTTTTCCACTGGTAGAAACTGACTCAATAATGGTTCTTTTAGCAGCTTTCTCCGTAGCCACTTTTTCGATCTTGCTGCCGCCTCCTTTCATCCTGAGAACGAGAAACACAACGGCCAGTATGGCTATAATCAATAATGTCCACTTCAATAATTTGTTCATAATAAATGAAAGTTTATACTTCTGTCCAGAGCAAAAATAAATGAAATGCAATCACGGAATGAAGGAATAAAAAAAATTAGAAGAATAGCTGAACTAAATAACTGCCAGTGCCTGCTCCAGGTCTTTGATTAAATACTGTGGTTCCTCCAATCCCACATACATTCTTACGTAACGGTGTTCCTTATTGTTAGGGTTAAAATCACCAGGCTTTAGTCCGGCACACTTTGGAATAACAAGGCTTTCATGCCCACCCCAGCTTACGGCCAGCATAATATGTTTCAATGATTCGCAGAACCTTACAATCGAATCCATTGTATCGGCTTTCAACACAAAAGTGAAAAGGCCACAGGCTCCTTTCATCTGTTCCTTTGCCAACTGGTACTGCGAAAAACTTTCATCGAAAGGAAAAAGTATGGATTCTACTTTAGGATGCTGTTTCATGTAAGCGACAACTTCGGCGGTTGATTTTGTAATCCTTTCAATCCTTGCCGGCAAAGTTCTCAATCCACGAATAAGCAACCATGCATTGAAAGGCTGGATACCACTTCCAATATTCAGGTATTCGCTGTCAAATATTTTTTTCATCATCGCATGGCTACCACTTAGTACGCCACCCAATGTATCACTATGTCCGCCTATATATTTAGTGGCTGTCTGCATTGCCATATCAATTCCCATTTCAATTGGTTGTTGATAGAGGGGTGTGCAATAACTATTATCAATTAATGTGACAATGCCCTTTGATTTAGCAAAAGTGGCAATTTCTTTAATGGGTTGCAAAGCAAAATCCCAACTGTTGGGCGATTCAAGATAATAGAAAGTAGTGTTGGGCAAAGTTGCTTTTTCCCAATTTTCTATTTTCGTTCCATCAATATAGGTGGAAGTAACGCCAAAGCGGGGCAGTATTACATCCAGCATTCTTTGTACCCATGTATAGGGAGCTTTTACCGAAACAATATGATCGCCGGATTTTACATTCGCAAAAATACCAGCGAAAATGGCGGCAGCACCATTATTAAAAATCAAACAATCTTCTGCCCTATCCAATGCCGCCAGTTTTTTGCGTAGAATATCAACCGTAGGATTTAATCCCCGGCTATAGAGATAGCCGCCCATCTCATCTTCAAAAGCTTTGCTTAAATCAGCAACCTTCTTAAAAGCAAAATTGCTGGTCTGGATGATGGGCGGTGCCACTGCGTTGAAATAATTCTGCCTGTCTTCGCCCAGTTCATTAATGATTTGAGAAATATCCATATTAAGAGTTTATAGAACTTGCGGGTTTGAGAGCTTTTACTATAAAGTACAGTCCGATAAAACCTGCCAGTACACCAAGCCCGATTAACGATAGTTTTGTTTCATTTATCATCAAACTGATAGCAACAAAAGAATAAGCAGTGATAAATATTACTGGCAGTAATGGGTACAATTTCATACTATAAATACCAGTTCCATTCAGATGGGCCGTCCGTTTACGAATGATAAAAATACTTCCCGCAGAAAGCACCATACCGAAGCAGTCAAGAAAAATAGTAAAGCTAAGGAGTGTATCGAATTCTTTTGCCCAAAAAACGATAACTGCGGCTAATCCCGCAAACACTGTCAGGGCCAATGTAAGTGCTCCCCTGTTATTTCTTTTCTGAAATGCAAGAGGTAATATTTTGTCTTCACTCATTGCCACCATTACCCTGGGGTTACTCAACAATAATACATTTACATATGCCAGCACACTCAGAAATAAAAGAACAGATAAAATTCGTTCTGCATTTACGCCAAATATTTTTGATGCCATGATGGCAGCTATATTCTTACTTGTCTTTAATTCTTCAAATCCGATAACATGAACGTATGCATAATTGATGGTAAGATATAATGTAATAATAATAAAAATGCCAATGAATATTCCCCTGGGAATATTTCTATCTGGCTTGTCCACTTCAGCCCCGAAGTTGATAGTTTGCTGATAACCTCCATAAGTAAAACTTACCGCAACCAATCCAATTCCAAATGCTTTGATGTACTCTCTAAACCCCGGATCAAGAGATGATGTAATCAGATGAGTAGGGCTGGCCTGTGCAGATGAAAAAAACAATGGTGTTATTAATAATAATACAAGCCCGATTTTGATAATGGTTAATACTGTTTGGGTTTTTGCACTAAGCCTTAGTCCCAGCATATTGATACAATAAAAAATAACAATAGCAGCCAAAGCAATAATTATATGAACAGTTTGAATATATCCTGCATCTGTTGCGTTTGGCAATATTACACCTGTAATATATTCGCTGCCAACCAATGCAACTGCAGCCCCGGAAGCCGCATTGCTAACAATTATGATGCAGTTGATTGCAAAAGCAATGGAAGGATGATATGCATAAGAGAAAACTTTATAATACCCGCCCATCACAGGGAGACGGGAGCCAATCTCAGCATACGTCAATGCACCGCAAAGGGCAACTAAACCACCTGCAATCCAGGCAATAAAAAAAATGAACGGTGTTGGTGATGCAGCAGCAACATTAGCTGGTGTTCGAAAAATACCCATCCCAATAACGAGGCTTACAACTATCATTGTAAAATCGAAAATGCCTAATTTATTCTTCCCTGTCATGGTTTGAAGATACAAAGAAAAGGTTCTAACTTTATGACCATTCATTTTCTGTTTCTATGAAAAAGGTCTTCATCTTTTCCCTCTCCTTCTTTTTATTTACAACCTGCTTTTCGCAGGAAGAAGAATCTGATACTTTAAAAACAATGGATGAAGTAACTATAAGAGCATTTGAACAAAACCGCAAAGCATCAAACTCAGTAGCCGTAGTTAAAATAATTGATTTCAACAACGGTGACCGATATAATAAAATATCGTTAGTTAATGGATTTAATACGGTGGCCGGTGTACGAATGGAAGAAAGGTCTCCCGGTAGTTACCGAATCAACATTCGTGGCAGTTCACTTCGTTCGCCATTTGGCGTTCGTAATGTAAAAGTTTATTGGAATGATATTCCTGTTACTGACCCCGGAGGCAATACTTATTTCAACCAGTTTGCCTGGAACAATTTTTCCTCTATCGAAATTTTTAAAGGACCAGCAGGCAGTATGTATGGTGCCGGAACTGGTGGTTTGGTTTTAATGCAAACACTATCTTCCTGGCAGCCGGGGGCTAGTATAGAATATATTACCGGCAGCAACAATGTTCAAAATGTGTTTATCTCCGGCAGGTTTGGAAAAAAAGATAATAGAAGCCAAATTTCATTTGCACATAACCAGACCGACGGCTACCGCACACAAAGCCGGATGGGAAGAGATAATTTTTCATGGGTATCGAAAGCAAATATTTCGGAAAAGCAACAAATATCATTTTCGCTTTTACTAACGGATCTTTATTATCAAACACCAGGTGCCTTAACACTGGCAGAGTTTAATAAGAACCCTAAAGCATCAAGACCGGCAGCAGGAGCCTTTCCATCAGCCGTCACTGCAAAAGCAGCTATTGAGCAAACAAACTTTCTCGCTGGTTTTACTCACTTGTATAAATTCACACCTGCTTTTACCAACTATACTACTTTTTACGGCGCCTTTACACAGCTAAAAAATCCTGCCATACGTAATTATGAAAAAAGAAGTGAACCAAGTCTAGGTGGTCGCACTGTTTTTATTTATGAAAAAAAGAAGGAGGCAATAAGCTGGCAACTGACGGCTGGTAGCGAATTTCAGGATGGCTTTTTCAGCACTTCTGTATTCAAAAATGTAAATGGCATACCCGACAGCCTGCAAACGGATGATGATATATTGTATAAAGTGAGGAGTTATTTTCTGCAAGCCAACCTCGAGTTAAATGAAAAATGGTTTATCAATACAGGTCTTAGTGTAAACAGAACGAAAGTGAGTTTTACCCGGCTTAACCGTTTTCCTATTGTATCACAAATCAGGAACTATCGTAACGAACTGGCACCAAGAATTTCGCTAAAGAAAATTTTTGATAATAATTTTTCACTGCGGGCAACTGTATCAAGAGGTTTTTCGCCACCTACTATTGCGGAATTACTTCCCTCAACGGGAGTTATTAGTACTGACCTCGAAGCTGAATATGGATGGAATTATGAAACAACTATAAGTTATAATAAAACGAAAGGGCAACACAGGATTGAGCTTGAAGCCACAGGCTTCTATTTCAAACTCAATAATGCATTGGTACAGCGGAGAGATATTTCCGGAGCCGATTTTTTTGTAAATGCCGGTGATGTAAAACAAAAAGGAATAGAAATAACAGGCGATCTTTTAATTACAAGGCCTTTAAAAAGCTTTATTGACTACTACCGGATCAATACAGCTTATACGTATAATCACTTTCGCTATGGCAGTTTTGTAAAAGGGTCAGATGACTTTTCTGGCAAAACAATTCCCTCTGTACCATCCAATACATTATCTATATTAGGAGATGTGCAACTTAAAAAAGGCTTTTACTCCAACATTACTTATTACGCTGCTGCAAAAATTTTTCTGAATGATGCCAATACTGCCACTGCAGAAGCCTATCATCTGCTTGGCTGTCGATTAGGCTGGAGAAAAACAATTAAGCAAAAAAATAAACTGAATTTTTATGCCGGAGTGGACAACCTACTTGATGAAAAGTATAGCTTAGGCAATGACATTAATGCCGCTGCCAATCGCTTTTATAATCCAGCCCCGGAAAGAAATTATTATGTGGGATTATCTTTTCAGTGGATAAAAAAATCAGCTGAAAAATAATATAGCTATCCTTTAAAAATGATATTATTGGGTTTTGTCCGTATGGTACTGTTCGTTCCCATCCTGCAAAGGAAGTTACATAAAAATTATTCGTTGCAATGTATCGGCAGTAAAGCAGTTTGTATAGACAAAGACAGGATGTTGAAAACTCTTCTTGCCGGGAAAACTGCTCTCCCTACATTTGCACTGATTTGGTTTCCGGCCTAATAACCGGGATTAAAAGGGAAGTCAGTCAAAATCTGACGCTATCCCCGTAGCTGTAAATGACACCCCAAACCCCTAAAGGGGCTTAAGGAAAATTCTCAAACTACAAACCACTGTCTCTTACTAGGGATGGGAAGGAATTGAGATATGTCACAAGCCAGAAGACCTGCCACATCAAACAAACCTGCCTTCGTTAAAAACTTCGGCAGATAAACAACATTCAGCTTTCGGGTGAAAGGCATGAGATGTAAAAGTCGCAGGACATTTATATTTCTATCTCTTATTTTCCGGAAGCAGTCACACAAAATTTCATGTATAATGAAAAAACATTTTTTTGTGCTGGCTGCTGTCATTACCAGCACTCAGCTATTCTCGCAAGACACAACGGCCCATTCTATGAATGAAGTGATACTTACTGCAAACAAGTATCCCAACAAAACATCACTCACAGGTAAAGTGGTCACCATCATCACCCGTGAACAAATTGAAAAAGCAGGTGGTAAAGATCTTTCACAATTACTAACCGAACAAACCGGTATTTATATTGGCGGTGCTAACAGTAATGCAGGTAAAGACAAAAGTGTCTATCTCCGTGGTGCAGGTGTTGCTCATACATTAATTACTATTGACGGCGTGCCTGTCTATGACCCATCTGGTATCGGCAGCAACTTTGACGTACGTAATCTTTCTATTGCAAATATTGAACGCATAGAAATATTAAAAGGCAGTCAATCCACTTTGTACGGCAGCGATGCACTTGCCGGTGTGATCAATATCATTACCAGGAAGTCGGCAAACAAACCTGTGAGTGGTAATGTTGGTATGAGCTATGGTACAAATAAAACCTTTCGCAACAATGCAAGTGCTTATGGGAAGTCGGGCATTGTTGATTATAATGCAGCATATTCCCTTTTGGATACAAGAGGAATAAACGAAGCAATTAACAAAGGAACTTATCCTCTTGCAGACAAAGATCAATTTCAGCAAGGTAGTATACAACTAGGACTTGGCATCAAACCAACCGACAAAGTGTATATACAACCTTACTTCCGATACAACAATACAAAAGCCGATATAGACCAGGGGGCTTTTACTGATGAACTCGATTATACAGTTTCACAAAAAAGCACACAGTTTGGTTTAAGAAATGAACTCGGCTTTGGAAAAACAAAATTTAATCTCATTTATAATTACAATTCGGTTGACAGGGAGTATACAGATGATTCCACGCTGAGCCGGAATGGTTTTGATACCTATGTAAAAGGAAAATATAAAGGGAATGAGCATTTTATTGATGGGTATGCAGTTGTTCCGCTTAGTACACAGGTAAAGCTAACGGCCGGCGCAGATTTTCGCAGTTCAAAATCTGATCAGCTATATTCTTCAATTGGATTTTTTGGCTCCTATAAAACAGAATATGCAAATGATAGCCTGAATCAAAATCAGGTTGCTATTTATGCTGCGTTGAACTGGAATGACAAATCTAATTTCAATTTAGAAGCAGGTGGCCGTGTTAATTTCCATTCGGAATACGGAAGCCATGCAGTTTTTAATATCAATCCTTCTTACCTGATCAATAAAAAAGTAAAAATATTTGCGAACTTTTCATCAGGCTATCGTACTCCTTCCTTGTACCAGCTTTTCTCCGAATATGGAAATAGAGACCTGAAACCTGAAGCTGCCATTACCGTCGAAACCGGCGTACAATATTACTCTGGTGATGATAAGTTTAACGCAAGAATAGTTGGTTTTAGTAGAAATATCAAAGATGTAATATTCTTTTTTACAAACCCTGTTTCTTTCGCTTCGAAATACATCAACCAGGACAAACAAAAAGATAAAGGTTTTGAGATGGAAGCCAGTTACAAACTCTCCGGGAAAATTACCATCAGAAGTTCATACACATATGTTACAGGTGAGATTAACACCAAAATTCGTGGCAATAAAGACACTACATTTAATAATTTAATCCGCCGACCCAAAGGAAGTTTCAATCTTAATACCGGCATACAGGTAACAACCCATTTTTTTGTTAGTAGTAATTTATCATGTGTTGGAAAAAGAGAAGATGCTTATTTTGATTCCAACACTTTCGCAACAGTACATGAAACCCTGGATAGTTATGCATTATGGGACATCTATGCTGAGTATGGCTTTATTAAAAACAGGTTGAAGATATTTGCTGACTTTAGGAATATCACCAATAAGCAGTACTCGGAAACAAGTGGCTTCAATACATTAGGTTTTACTGTAAATGGAGGTATCCGTTTTAATTTCTGATCAAAAAAAATTATATGTGCCCGCATGAAACAAAAAACTGTCCAAGATGTAATACTACATTTGATTGCAAACCGGGCAACATTACCCAATGCCAATGCTATGGAATAGAAATGACAGCAGAGCTAAAAGCCTATATTGAGCAACGGCATACTGATTGTCTTTGCAAAAACTGCCTTCAATATTTGCAACAGGAATTAAACCTGTTTAAAGAAAAATATCTTTTCCGATAGACTAAAAGCCCGTTCAGAACAGGATGGGGCTTTTAGTCTATAGCGATTGACGCAAATACTACCTTTGTCAAAACCACTGCCATGAACCTTGACCCCAAAGAATTACTCACTGTATCTTTTACCCTTTTTGCGGTAATTGATATTGTAGGCTCGGTACCTATACTTATTTCTTTGAAAGAAAAAATGGGAGGCATTCGGGAATTAAGGGCAACACTTATTTCCGGAGGATTGATGATATTGTTCCTCTTTATTGGTGAAGCTTTTTTAAAATTGCTTGGACTGGATATTGGTTCATTTGCAGTCGGTGGTTCGATTGTAATTTTTATTCTTGGCCTGGAAATGGTGTTAGGCCTGGAATTTTTTAAAAGCGAATCGAATGTAAAGGCGGCGACCATTGTCCCGATTGCATTTCCGTTAATAGCCGGATCGGGGACATTAACAACCCTTATGTCATTAAAAGCAAATTATGGGGAAACAACTTTACTAATAGCCATTCTTGTTAATCTTATTATTGTATTTGCTGTTTTAAAATCCTTAGGAGCCATAGCCCGACTGTTAGGCCCAGCAGGACTGATAGCGGTAAGAAAATTTTTTGGCGTAATATTGCTCGCCATTGCGGTAAAAATATTTGCCACCAATGCGCCGGGATTGATAAAATAGGCCCGGACATGAATGTCAGGGCAATTCAGGCCTCGTAGTACAATGGATAGTATAAGAGTTTCCGAAGCTCCAGATCCAGGTTCGATTCCTGGCGAGGCCACCAACACCTATCATTAATGGCAGTGATTTTAATTTCTGTGATTACAGGGATAGGTGCTTAATTTTACTTAAGAAAGATTTGTAGTTTTAGTTATTAAACCGATCCGGCCCAATTTATACCCTTTTTTTCCTGTTTTAATCTTTTAGATATGAAAAAAGATAACCAGCAGCAGACCAATCCCAACACGGAAGACAGTCGCTTGCAAAAAAAAATTCTTACTCTTTTACATGATGATCCAAAAACAGATGCCAGCAAAATGCAGGTAGAGGTAAAAAATGGCGAAGTAATATTGAGTGGTAACGCTGATACGGAAGAAGAAAAAAACCATGCAGAAATTATTGCCGCATCCGTACCCGGAGTGAGACAAGTAGAAAATCATTTACATGTAGAAATTGGCATTGCTCATGCCTTAAGTTCTTTTGCCGCCAGGATTGCATCCGGTGATGAAGACAATAAAAATTCTGATAAGGACGAAGAGCAAAAGCCCGGCTAAAATTTATCAGGCCATCAGTGCTTTTTTTATTTTTTTACATATTTATTTTCTACCTTCCTTGTAACATTAAAACATTCTGCTATGGCAAATCAAACACACAAAACTTCGGCATTTTTAACCATTCCCTGGGGGTTACTCTCCATTGTATTGGTACTGGTTTTAAATATAACCTTGAATGGTATATGGTTTCAAAAGAACTGGAGCTGGATAGCTTTGGTATTAATCATACCGGCAGCCATCCTCGAAAACTTTAAAGTGGGATACTCCACCATGCGGATCATGTTTATGAAAGTAGTGTACTCACTTATTTCTTTTCTATTAGTAGGAATGGCGTTTGGTTCAGCATTATCAGGATGGCATATCGCTAAATTTCAAAAAGTTGCAGAACCTGTCAAAACTATCAGTCTGCCCTGGTATGTAATGCTGGCATTGGGTGTATTGCTGATGATACAGGTAGCACAACTTTTTAGTATGCTGAAAGCTGTGAAGAGAGAATTTATGCAAATGGATCCGGACAATTAATTGCTTCTAACCCTGCCTATCCACTGGCAAGCACGAAAGGGAATTAAAATCAAAGTTGCTTGAATGCGGCTTTTAGAAAAGGCCAGGTTGGCAATGAAGAAATAATTTTCAACTCATCCCCTAAAGAACTTTCATTGTCTAAAAACCTCAGCACCTGCTGAGGTTTATTTTTTTTAAACAACCGGGTAAATATTTTATCGCCGGGCAATTTATTATGCTTTAATATGTGCAGCAATGTGCTGTCATAAAATTTAAACCTTGGTGGTCCGCCCGGTAAAGCAATAAACGGGTTGCCCCTTTTTATAAGGTTCTCTACTATACGGGCAGAATGTTTTTGAATAAAACGAAATGTGTAACCACTGGAGGCTTTGGTTTGGCCACCGGCTGTGCCAATATTAACAATGCGGCCATCAACGGCAGGGAATTTATAATTCGTCATCGGTATTATACCAAACTCTTCTTCTGTTATTTTATACGATTCTATTTTAAGGAACCGACTGATGTAATCCTTCAACCCTTCGTCATATTGAGATGGCTCTAACAATTCTTCTGTAAACAATGTGTATTCAACCAACGCTTTTGTTTCCGAAAAAGGCTTTACATACACAAACGTAGTACCGTGTTGTTGTCCGGTTCTGAAATCCATCAGCGTAGCTTCTGTAGGATTAAAAACGGGTATGGCTGTTTCAATAATCCAGCCTTTGAAATGCTGAAGCAGGTAATAATCATTTTTCTTCAACACCGGTTTTTCTAACAGCAGGCTGTTGAAAATATACTCTGCTGTAATCTTTTCATCGTTTAGATGTATAGCAGCAGTATTATTTTCATTTACTATTAATTTTATATCGCCGTACCTGATTTCAAAATTTGGATGTTGCTGAATAATATTAAAACAATACCTGTAAAAATCAATTCCCCGTATCATCTTGTATTCATACGGCGACAGGTCAAGCAGGTGGGAAAAATTCTCACTATGAAACCAGGTATGTTTCCATTTTCTGTACACCACCGGTTCAAATATTCCTGGTTCTGTTTCCCAAAAAGACCAGGTACGGTCGTTTTTTTTTTTATGGTCTTTATCAATAATGAGGATGCTCTTGTTGCTGAACTGGCCGGAATGAATCATATGCACAGCAAGACTAAGGCCGGCACAACCAGCACCTGCAATTAAATAATCGTATTCCTGTCTCCGCTGATTAGCGGAGAATTCAGATTCAAGCATACATTTCTCTAATAACGAAAACTACAACAAAAGGATGATGGTGAAATTAATAAACTATTGCAATTCCACTTTGGGAGCCGGGGCTTCCGCTTCGGGAGCATATTCCACTTTTGCGCTACCTGCCATCAATTTTTTGTCCCGGCGGATTTTATCCCAGTATTTCTTGTTCACAAAGAGAAAACCAAAACTCTCTCCTCTATTTTTATCCAGGTGCTTATGGTGCATTTTATGTGCCCATCGAATGGCTCTTACATACGTATTGTTACTTCGGGTAAACCATTTGAAACGTTGATGAATGATAACATCATGCACCATGAAATAAGCAAATCCATACGACATTACCCCAAAACCAATAGCCTGCAACCACCAGATATGATCATAAGTGCCGAAGTAAATCATCAGGAAACTTGGTATAGCGAATATTAAAGCAAACAAATCATTTTTTTCAAAAACACCAGGTCGTACCTCGTGGTGGTCACGGTGCAGGTACCATAAAAACCCATGCATAACAAACCGATGTGTGCACCAGGTAATTCCTTCCATGATGATAAATGTGCCCACCAAGACCAGTATATAATAAACGATATTCATTATTCTGCAAAATTATGCTTTTATGCTACCCGATCCTTCGATAAAAACTCAGGACTATCGGGTGTATTCTTATAACGTTCAATCCACCAGTTTTCAATTTTTGGAAAAGCCAGGTGAAACCAGAGAGTATATTTCTGCGGATTAGTTGCAAGGTCTTGCCGGATTTCCTGAACCGCTTTGTAGCAATAATCCATTACTTCCTCTTTATTGAAATTGATAACCCCTTCATATTCCCCAACAAAAACATGGTCAAATTCATGCTCTGTTAACCCGTTATCAAAATCAGCCTTATAAACAAAATCAAATACTTTCTCTATTGAAGTTTCAAAACCAAGCTCCTCTTGTAACCTTCTTTTTGCAGCCACTGGGGTTTCTTCGTTTGGCAGCGGATGGCTGCAACAGGCATTGGTCCAAAGTCCGCCACTATGATATTTATTCATTGCCCTTTGTTGCAACAACATTTCTCCCTTTACATTAAAAATAAAAACACTAAATGCCCTGTGGAGTAATCCTTTTTCGTGGGCTTCCATTTTCTCCATGGTGCCGGTTTGTCTGTCATTGACATCCACCAGTATTACTTGCATCAACTCCATACTATATTAACCGTAATTGATTTTTTACTCCTGCCCTGAAGATGATCAGTGCCTTGCGGTAATTGGGAATACGAATCCTCTCTTCCAGCACCCGGGCCGGTTCCATCCGTTTTATTTTTTTGAATAAGGACAAATAATATTTGTAGGCAACATAGACACCAAATCTTGCTTTTAACGGCAGCTGTTTAATACCCTGATAAGCCTGCCGGAAGTCGTTATGTATATCTTCTTCTATCTGCCTCTTTTCCTGTTCCGTGAAATTATTAAAATCACAGCCGGGGAAATATACTCTTGCCAATCCATTAAAGTCAGCTTTTATATCCCGTAGAAAATTTACTTTTTGAAATGCTGCACCCAGCGACCGGGCAGAGTTTTCTAATTTTTCATACACTTCTTTTTTTCCCTCACAAAAAACATACAGGCACATCAAACCCACCACTTCTGCAGAACCATAGATATATTCTTTATATCCCTGGAAATCGTAAGCTTTCTTGTTCAAATCCATTTCCATGCTGTTGAAAAAAGCATCAATCAATTTATGGTCAATATTAAATTCATTGACGGTACGCTGAAAACTGTTTAATATAGGATTCAGACTGATGCCTCTTTCAATTGCATCATACGTTTGTGTTCTGAACTGTTGCAACAAAAATTCCTTATTATAGTCATGGAAGGTGTCCACTATCTCATCTGCAAAACGGACAAAGCCATAAATATTGAAAACAGGCTGACGCAAATCCTTGTGCAGCATCCTGATAGCCGAAGAAAACGAAGTACTATAGTTCTCCGTTACAATCCTGCTACAGTTTTGACTGGTCGTATGGAACAGTTGAATCATTCTTTTTCAAATTAAGGAATTTATCCCAATACTTTAATTACTTGTTTAGCCACCACTTCTCCGCTTATCAGGCTAGGCGGAACACCTGGCCCCGGCACTGTTAATTGACCTGTATAAAACAAATTTTTTACTTTTTTGCTTTGACAAGCCGGTCTGAAAATAGCTGTCTGCCTCAGCGTATTAGCCAAACCATACGCATTACCTTTAAACGAATTATAATCAGTCACGAAATCGCTTACTGAATAAGTTTTTTTATACACCACTGAATCAAGGATAGACTCGCCGGTATATTTTTCCATCCGTTTTACTATTTTCTGAAAATATTTTTCTCTTAACTCCTCCGTATCGCCTTCCAACCCTGATGCTACTGGAATGAGGAAAACAATATTTTCACATCCCGCAGGGGCTGCATTGTCATCAGTAAGAGATGAAACACTTACATAAAACAAAGGTTCTGTTGGCCATTGGGGATTTTTATAGATTTCTTTACCATGCTGATCAAAGGTCACATCAAAGAAAAGAGAATGGTGAATGGGTTGTTTAAGCTTTTTATTCAAACCAACATAATACATCAGACAAGAAGGAGCCATTACTCTTTTACTCCAATAATCAGCAGAATAACTACGACATTCCTCCGGTAAAAGTTTTGTTTCGGTAAAATGATAATCGGCACCGCTGATAATAGCATCTGCCCGGTAAAAGTTTTTATTCGTTGCTACTGTTTTCGCTGTATTTCCTTTAATCATTATTCCCGTTACTTCTTCATCGAAATGAAATTGCACACCTAGCTCTGTTGCCAGCTTATACATTCCTTCTACTACAGCATACATCCCTCCTTCCGGATACCAGGTACCTCCTATAAGGTCTGCATAATTCATCAGGCTGTACAAGGCAGGTGTATCCTCCGGTAATGCGCCAAGAAATAACACCGGGAACTCCATCATCTGCCGCAGTTTGGGATGCTGGAAGTATTGCGCAATATGTTTTTTAATGGAAGAAAAAACCTGTAGTTTAAAAACGCCACTCACTGTTTTCCAATCCATGAACTCCAGTAAAGAACGGCTTGGTTTATACACCAGGTTATTTACGCCGACTTCATACTTATATGCAGCTCCTTTTATGTATTTGTCTAATTTTTTTGCACTACCGGGTTCAAAGGATTCAAAAATTTTTTTCAATTCCTCAAAATCGGCAGGCATATCGGTATAGCCATCATTCCAGTAAATGCGATAAGAAGGATCAAGACGATGAAGCGAATAATAATCAGTTACTTTTTTACCAAACTGTGCAAAGTATCTTTCAAACACATCGGGCATCCAATAGAAACTGGGGCCCATATCGAAAGTGAATCCGTTTTCTTTTAATTGTCTTGCCCGGCCACCGGGGGTTCTATTTTTTTCTATAACAGTAACCTGCCATCCTTCTTTTGCCATAAAAGAAGCTGCAGATAATCCTGCAAACCCACTACCAATAATAACAACTGATTTTTCAGCCACAGAGAAATTTTTAGAACCGCCCAATCTGCTCTTTCAACAGTTTTCTTGCAAAGTGAATCCTGCTTTTGATGGTACCAAGCGGCTCGATTAGTACTTCAGCTATTTCATTATACTTATAACCATCAAAATACAATAAAAAAGGTGTTTTAAATATTTCAGGTAGTTGCTGAATGGCTTTATTTATTTCTTTTATTCGCAAATCACTCTCCGCTGCATTGTTGACACTAACCTGTTTTTGATTTATCAGGTAGTCATTGGGTGTGTTATCGAAGATTGTTTTTTGTTTAGCTTTTCTGCGATAATCATTAATAAAAATGTTCCGCATGATAGTGAATAACCATGCTTTGATATTGGTGCCTGCATTATACTTTTCCTTATTAGCTAAAGCTTTGTAGAGTGTTTCCTGGTAAAGGTCATTAGCCGCCTCGTTGTCTCTTGTCAGGTTGATGGCAAAAGGCTTGAGGAAATCTGCATTGGTCAGCAGCATTTCATTGAACTCAAAATTTGACATATTATTTTGTTTAATTATTACGGTGTAAAATTAAACATAATTTTGACCCCACCAAAACTATTTTCATTCTTTTGAATGAAACAATAATAATACCGGCGCCAAATACCGGTCAGTATGACTTAAAGTGAAGAGAGGTATTCCATTACCTCGGATAAAGATTGCTTAAAATGGACAGATTGGGGAATTTTCTTCTTGTATGACTGGGTCAATTGGCCGGAAATAACAGTGTTTGTGTTGTTAAACCGCTGCTCAATATTATTGAGGAATTTTTCAAAATTAAAGTTGGAGGCGGTGGCCGTCAGGTGTACAAAAGCAATATCCGGCTTTTTAAGGTTAATGACATACTCTACATCTTTTACCGGAACATTAGCCCCTAGATAGATGGTTTTTGCCCCCCTGCTTTTTATTAAATAATACATGAAGAGCAAACCCAGCTCATGATGCTCACCTTCTGGAAGGAATAAAAGGAATGTTTTGTCCAATTTGATATGCGAGACAGTTGTTTCAATACCAACTATTAGTTTCTGCCGGATAATATTAGTGACAAGACGTTCCTGCGCCGGGTTGATGTGGCCCGTTTGCCAAAGAATACCAATTTTCTCCAGGAAAGGAAAAATGATTTGTATAACCGTTCTTTCAATTCCTTTTGCAGTAATATAATTGGCGATAATTTTTGCAAGACCTTCTATGTCCAGGTCCACCATTGCCTGCACCAGGTCGTTAATAATTCGCTCCTGTATGGCACGGGCATCGCCCAAGGACAAAATCTTTTCCCTTATTTCCGTTGGCGGCATACGGTCAATATGAGAAATCTTAAACCCATACTTATTCAGCAGGGCGATATTCAATACTGTCTTTAACTCATCGTTGCTGTAATAGCGGATATTGGTAGTAGTACGGTGTGGCTTTAAAAAATTATACCGCTGCTCCCAGATACGTATGGTATGGGCTTTTATGCCGGAGAGATTTTCAAGGTCTTTTATAGTGAAAGCATTCATAATATCATAATTACAAGCCTGCATAAAAAAAGTTCAACCTGTTGGGTTAAACTCTTCAACAAAAGAAAACTAAAAGGGAGATTTAAAGCTCTGTATTCTTGATTTTGCCGCTGTCAATTAATTTCATTATCGGGGCAATGATAGCAGGATTCTGCAAGCCTTCCAGATGGCGGAAACCGTGCAAGTCGGTGCCAATCAAATCGTAGTATCCTTTTTTAATAAGATGTTCTGCTAAAACCTGCGGAGACTTGCCGTAGTAACCGCCTAAAGAAAGCAGGTTTAGCTGGAATAAACAGCCAATATCTTTCAGCTCTTCATAAAAATCTTTGTTCTTTTCAAGATAAATGTATCGTTCCGGGTGGGCTATTACCGGCTGATAATTCTGCATTTGCATTTCGAAAAGAATATCTTTTAGGGAATGAGATGGATAGGCCAGCGAAAATTCAACCAGCACCATATTACCACTAATAGTAAGCAGTGGAGTGTTGTTCTTTACCAATCCCTGTACATAATCATCTAAAAAGTACTCAGCCGCTGCATTTATTTGAACTTCTAATCCTTCTGCCTTTACAGCTTGTCTAACCAGTTCCAATTTCTCTATAATAATCTCGCTGGTGTTTTTATACATATCCCACATGATATGCGGAGTGGTTATAAATTTCGTGTAGCCCAGCTCCATCATTCCTTTTATCAGTTTCAAGGTAGTTTCCATATCAGGCGAGCCATCATCAATGCCCGGAAGCAAATGGGAGTGCATATCAGTTTTTAATATGCTGAAGTCTGCTTTACCGGCAGCCGGTTTTGATTTGGAAAATAGTTTAAACATTTTGTACTGATGGCTAAAAGTACTTATTTACTGACTGGATAGCTGAGATAAGGATTAAAAATTTCTTTTGGGCAAGGAAGGAAAAATTTTATACACCAGCTTACTATTGGGTAAAACTACATACCAGGCTGTCAGGAACAGTATCATGAAATCAGTATAAAAATTCTGATGCTGCTGGTACCATATTTCCAAAGCTCCTTTATGTGGCGAAATTATTTGTCTGTAGCACTCATGCGGTGGCAACTGGCTTTGTGTTATTATTAATTCTTCGTCCCGGAAGACAATAGAGCCAATGCCGGTAAGGCCCGGATGCACATCATAGACCCTTGCTTTCATATCATCTGAATACCTGTCAAACCCGGTTTTCATCAATGGTCGGGGACCAACGAAAGACATATCGCCAATGAGGATATTTAACAACTGCGGCAATTCATTGAGTTTGCTCTGACGCAAAAATTTTCCAACGGGTGTTATCCGGGGATCTTTACGTACCGTTACATCGCCCAGTCCCATATTAGGACTATTTTTCAACATAGTCGCAAACTTAAAGATGCCAAACATTTTATTCTTATATCCCACCCGTTGCTGCTTGAAAAGAACTTCATGTTCACCAGTGAGCAATAATAAAATTATAATCGGAATAAAAACCGGCAGCAGTATTATAAAAGCTATCAGCGAAAAGATGATATCAAAAAAACGTTTGATGAACTTGTACATAAAGCTTCCTCCCGATCCCGCATTGGCGGGGCCACCAGGGCACAGCCCCGGCTTATTTGAAATTTTCTAAAAGGGTTTTAATTCTCATTCTCTAAAAATCAGCCTATAGCTATTTTAATTTCCTCTACTACTGTTGCCAATTGTTCGTCTGTAATATTGGTTGAACTTGGAATGCTGAGACAAGTTCGGTAAATATAATCTGCATTGTCAGTTTTCTGAACATACACACAGTCTTTATACATCGGCAACTTATTCATCGGCATCCAGAAGCGGCGGCTGAGAACATTATTTGCATTTAGATGATCAAGTAATTGTTGCTGCTTATCCGTTTGAATAGTAACCAGCCAGGCATTTGTTTCTACATCAGGCAATTCCTGTTGAAAACGAATATCACCAACTCCTGTCAATTCCTTTTTATAAAAAGCGGTACACTCTCTTTTTCTTTTGATAAAAGATGGCAGCAACTCCATCTGGCCCACTCCTATTGCAGCCAGTACGTTTACCAGCCGGTAGTTGTAGCCTACCTCATCATGATAATATTCATCTGAACTTGCTTTAGCCGTAGTTGTAATATGTTTGGCATGTTTAGCCAATGCTTCGTCATCAGTTACAATAACACCACCGCCGCCTGTAGAAATAATTTTATTGCCATTAAAACTAAAACAAGCTAACGGACTAAACGTACCTGCACTTTTTCCTTTATAAGTAGTGCCCAATGCTTCCGTTGAATCTTCAACAATTGGTAATGGATATTTTTTTACGATAGAAAGAAAGCGATCCATGTCACACATATTTCCTAAAATATGCACTGGCATAATTGCTCCGATATAACGACCATCTTTTATGTAAATCAACCGGCCATCTTTTTCATCGGTTTCGTTTTCCAAAAATTCTTCAAGCAGATCCAAATCCATTTGCCATAAGTTCGGGTCGGCATCAATTAATAATGGTTCAGCTCCCAGATATTTTATAGAGTTGGCAGAAGCAACAAAAGTGAGGTTTGGCAGAATCACATAATCCCCTTGCTTAACACCGGACAATAGCAGTGCAATGTGCAAAGCGGCAGTACCATTAACCGCAGCTACGCCGTATTTAGCCCCTGCAAAGTCGGCTACCATTTGCTCAAACTTTGTAACATAAGAACCAACGGAAGAAATCCAGCCGGTGTCGAGGCAATCTTTTACATATTTCCATTCATTGCCTGCAATGTTGGGAACAGATAGTGGTATCATACAAGTTGTTATAGACTATTTATCAATTACATTTTCTTATCCAGCAGTTTACCCGTTTCAATATGGGCAAAGGTTGGTATATATTTTTCGAGCAATTGCACAATTTCACTTTTTTCTACTGCTGATTTATTAAGCAGTTGATCCATTTGCAAAAAGAAACTATCCATGTCGTTCAAACTGGCCGCAGCAACCGGGGCCTTTACTACACCCAATGATTTAAACCGCTGCATATCCGGCTGCTCTTCATTGGTATAAAATTCTTCGTATAGTTTTTCTCCGGTTGTATCGGAGATAAAACCATAGACCGGATACTCCGAATTATTCAATTTCATGTTGGCTACAAAATCTTTCGCTTCCCCCTCAGTATTACATTCCTTTACAGTATACCCAATCTCTTTCAAAAACTTATGAGTAATGTCATAAAAATTGGTCAGCATTGCCTCGCTGAACTTTGGAAAAAATATTTCACCGCTGTTGCCCAGCATACAGGTGAGCATACATATATCGCCAGACTCCGCAGGAGATACAAAATATCTGGTTACATCTTTTGGTACTGATAAAGGCTGACGGCTCATCACTCTTTTTACAAAACCATCCAACAGGCTACCATTAGAAAAGGCAACATTGGCAAACCTTGCTGTAGTGCAGTGCATCCGGGAAGCAAATGTCATTATCAGGTCTTCCATCAATTTTTTTGTGGCTCCCATTATATTGACAGGGTTTGCAGCCTTGTCAGTGGAAACACAAAAAAACCGGGAAGGTTTATCATTCTCTACAAGAGTGAGTAACTGGTGGGCATACAACAAATTATTCTGCACCATCGCTTCAATGGAAAAAATATCTTTTTCGCTGCGAACATGTTTATGTGCGGCGAAATTTGCAATGATATCAAAAGGTTTGTAAGCCGCATATATTTTTTTAAAAATAGAACCTCCAAAATTAACCGGGTAGGTAATAAATGTATCAGGTACAAATAATCCATTTGTGCTGCGTACATCTCTTACCAGTTCTGTCAGGCCATTCTCATTCGAATCAACCACAACAACTGAAGCTGGCTTAAACGGAAGTATGGATTTAATATAGTTAGAACCAATCGTTCCGCCGCCACCAATTACCAGCACTTTCTTTCCTTCGATAGCAGCTTGCAGTGCTTCTCTATTTGCATCAATATCTGCCCGGAAAAATGATTCTTTTCTTTCCAGCACTTGTTCATGTATAAATTTGTTCAGGTCGAGTATCATCTTCAATGTTTGGCTTTATCTATTGCTCCACTACTGTCTCACTGGCTATTTCTTGCTTCAACTGTTCGTAATATGCAAATATCTTTTCTTCGGCTGCTTTTGGAAAAGCTGATTGATTATCTAATTGATTAAAAACAAACTCATCGCCCAACGATGGTTTGATTTTCTTTTTATGCTTTTTGAATTGTGTAAACCAGATGTCATAATGGTTAAGTAACTGAAGTATATCGTTCTGTAATTCATCCGGTATATAAGAAGTTTTTTCAATCAATAGTTTATATACTTTCCGGTTTGCCAGCCTGATCGCTTCAGCATGAACCAATATTTTATTGGCTGAATATTTGGCATACGCCGTGCGGGACAATTGCATAAAAAAATAAAGAGGGAGCAGCAGTGTATGGAATTGGTTCTTTTTAGTGTGCATCTTATTTTATATCAGCATTTCAGGCTTGTACTTTTTCGGCCACTTTAAAGGCCCACACTTCATCGCCGTAAGTGGTGGCTTTTATTCTTCGTTGCATTTCTTCGTCTGTCATTCCTTCTCTCAACTGACACAGTTCATCAAGGTCTTTTCTTTTGTAAGGTTGTCTTGTCCATGTTTCTTTGCTTTCAGGAAGATTTTTTCCTTGCAGCAATCCGCTTATCAACTCAAAGAAGAGATGCAATATTTCAACATAGCTTCTTTGTGTTATTGAATAAACTGTATCTGTTTCAAAAACAGGAAACCGTCTTACCGCAATCAGGGAACCTGAATCCACTTTTGATAACATGTGGTGACAGGTAATGCCAAATTCTTTTTCTCCATTGTAAATGGCAAAGTTGGTACAACCAATTCCCGGATACTCCGGCGGACCCGGATGCAGATTGATAGCGGCAAGGTCGGCATTTGCCAGCAACCGGTTTGGTATTATCCATTGCGCCAGGTAAGAAATCAGTAAATCACCTTTCCATTCATATAACTCATCTGGAAAAGGAGCTGACCGTTTTGAAAAAACAATTGTTGGATTTTCAAAATGCATTTGAATAAAATCGGCAGCAACCCTGGCATAAAAATTATCTGCTTTGCCTATAAAAAGAACTTTCAGTTTACTCTTGTTGTTGCTCATAATCTGTTATTTCACACATCAATATTATACGGCTCTGAGGCGATAGCGAAGTTATTAAGATTTGGCCATACATGAGTATGTACAGGAAGAGAAAGATAAGGTGGCTTTGACGGCCTATATGAAGAAATTGGCGGCAGGCTTGTTGAGATTTTGTGCAGTGGAAGGCTGGTTATAATGCAGCTACAAATTTGAAGAGACAAGGCAAATTGAACGTCTTTCTGATTTTTTTTTGCTTTTCTATTTTGAAGTCTGCAATTTATTTTTTTTCAGATATTCTTTAAACTCAGCAAAATTCATCTTTTCAGTTTCCTTTGCAATCTTTTCTTTGATCTCCCTAAACACTTTTACTGTGTCAAAAGTTTTTTCCTTTTTATTTGTCGTCTTCATTGCTTACAATCTCTTTTGGTGATCAAATGTCTAATGGCGAGTAACCATAGCGTAAATTTACAGAATTATACCCACGAATTCTAAACACATTTACAATATGCCTGAAGTTCCAGCTCACTAAATAATCAACCTTGTTTATAGTAGCTGTTGCAATGTGTCTGCAATCGTCGGCACTTGTCTGTCCAACAACTTTTTCATCTAAATATTTTTGCGCAAGTTCGTATGCCTCTTCCGTTACTTCTACAAATTGCATATGTTCTTTAGGCAATTCTGCAAAGAAATCTTTAACTTTTTGTGGTGCATTTTGAAGTTCCGTTTCCGACAGGTCTGAATAAACCAAAATAATCTGTCCCAGCTTCACATTTTCAAAAAGTAAGGTAGAAATTTCTTCAAATTCTTCATCATAAACACCACCAAAAACTGATGTGTCGAGATATAACCTTGGTTTCATTCTACAAATTAAGAAATAAGTAAGATGGCTATTGCCAGAATAAAAAAACCTGCCGTACTTGTGCTTATTAGCAACAAACCGGGCAGGTTTATAAAAAAGATTGAATTAATTCTTAAGCGGCAACCAGCTTGCGGGCAGGTTTCTTTACCAACTGACGGGCCGGGTTACCAATTACCGTAGCATTATCAGGAATATCTTTTACCACCACTGTACCGGCACCAATGATTACATTGCTGCCAATTTTTATTCCCTGTCGAACAACAGAATTAGCGCCGATAAATGTTCCTCTTCCAACTGATACGTTACCACATAATACTGCACCTGGTGCAATATGGCTGAAATCACCAATCACACATTCATGATCTATGCTGGTAGATGTATTACAAATTACTCCCTGTCCAATTTCCACTAAAGGGTTCAAGGTGGAATTAGCAGCAATCATAACACCATCACCCATTTTTACAGAGGCTGAAATAACAGCACTGGGATGAATAGCATTAATTGGATTACCGAGGTACCGGCTTAATTGAGTGTGAATTTTTTCCCGGATACCATTATGACCTATACAGGCAAAGAAGTCAAACTTTTTCAGTTTGTTTACTACATCACCTTCTCTTCCTAGATAATCAAGATGGTAAGGATTAAATTCTTTGGCTTCCTGGTCGCAATAAGCAGTTACGAGGCGACCGGCACTGAGCAATATGTCGATGATAACATAAGCATGACCGGAATAGCCCACAATTGCCACAGGTTTTTTAAGTGTGGATTTCATTTGATTTGGATTTTTGGATTTCGAACTTAAAAATAGAAGTGATTTACCGCCGATGCAAGGATTGGCCTATGGTAAATGAACAAATCGGGTACTTCTACACCATTCGAAAAAGTAAATCTCCGATACCACTATCGAAAAAATGCTTGATTCCAGTCTAAATCGTTTAAAATGAATAGGTTTTATCATGCGGGCCGGGAAAGTAGTTTGAGTAATAATTATCCATAAAACAAAACAGCCTGCAAATCTGCAGGCTGTCAATGAATATAAGTAAGGGGTATAAAGTTATTTTCTGGCGATGCTTACCATGCCCCCTTGTGTTGGAATGATTTCAAGATTTTTGATATTACAACCTTCATGCAGGCGGCGAACATCGGCTTCATTATAATGATAAACCGGGCAGGTGTAGCGGCGGCGGCGCAATGCCATTCTTAATCCGTCTAAGGGCCAGGATACCACGAATGCCTTAGCGGAAACCTTATCCATTTTCTTGATTAAGGCATCCGATTCCTTTGTATAATCAAGCACCCCAACTGCTACTGAAACATCAAAAGTCTGTCCTCCAAAATCATAGGTTAGAAAATCTCCTTCAATAAATTTACTTCGGTCTGCAACACCCTCTTCCTCAGTGTGTTTTCTAGCATATTGGTTCATACTTTCTGCAAAATCGATACCAAGTAAATGGCTTGCCTCAGAATTTTTGAGCCATGTTACACTGTTTACACCGGGTCCGGAACCAATGTCCAAGACGGTGCATTTCCCATATTCTTTAATAACTTTTAAGGCAACTGCCGTTCTTGTATAAACTGCTTTGCGGAACAGTTTATCAAATAAGGAAGGTTTTTTGTAATAGTTGGCGAAAAGGTCACTGCGGACGTCCCAGAATTCCTGGGCTGTGTGTTGTGGTTTTGACATGTTCTGCTTTTTTTAAACAGGTGATGAATTCGTATTGGTTTAGTAATGATTTCAGTTTTCCCCGAATTGAGTTGCGGAATAAATTCCACCGCAAATTAATCAAAAATGTCTTTGTTTTTGAAAAATTTGAATTTTGCGGGTAGTTGGTGGAGCAATCAATCCTTTTTGTATCAAACTCGTAAGGGTGCATATACAGCATCACATTCTGCTGTTCTTCATTTAGCTTTTTAAACATCCTGTTGAGGAAAAATTTGGGGAATGCCCGGATATATCCACCTCCTGCAACAGGAATATCCTTACCATTAAACTTTCCGGTTGTAAGTGGTAGCTCCACAATCTGTTTTCCGTTTGGCAAAAGATATAAAGCATCTTCCTTAGGAAAATTGGCGATACCGTACCGTTTCAACTTAATAGGGAAAATACTGCTGTCATATATTAATCCTAACTCGGATAAAATCTCCAGTACATATAAGTTACTATCATCCACAGAAAAATAAGGTGCCCGGTATCCATACACTGGCCCACCAATAATATCTGTGATTAGATTTTTTGCATCGCTCAAATCATTGAAAGCCTGTTCTCTTGTAAGTGTCCGCATATTGATATGATGCTGACCATGCAGGCCGATTTCATGTCCTTCGGCAGCAATTTTCTTTACCAGGTCGGCCCGGTGATTAGCTAACATACCAAGTACAAAAAATGTGGCTTTCTTCCCAGTTTCATTCAGCATCTCCAATATAATATCGGTTTGCCGGTCAATGGTTTTTGGAAGCGATGGCGTTAACACACCGCTTCTGTCCCGTCCGAGCAATTGTCCAAAATCTTCCCAATCAATCGAAAGGGTGAAAGCATGTTGTTTATTTTCCATGAACGACTTCGTCTATTGCCTGTATATAATTTCTTACTACTATTTTCTTATCAAACTCCCGTATCATTTTCTCTCTTCCTTTTTTCCCCATCTCTTCTCTTTCTGCTGCTGTAAGAGCCATCATCTTTTCCATTTTCGCAGCCAGATCTTTTCCATCTTTTACATTACAAAGAAATCCATTTACTCCATCCTCAACAATATCACGGCAGCCGGTAACATTGGTTGCAATCAGTGGCCGGGCCATGCTTGCTGCTTCGAGCAATACATTGCTCATCCCTTCCCGGTATGATGGCATTACTACACAATCTGCATCTGCCATATATGGCTTTACGTCTTTTTGTTTATCGTGGTAAACGATCCATTTCTTTTTTATCCATTCGCTGAGTTCTTCTGCTGTTACTGTTAATGATTTTTTATTACCGCCCCATAGCGGGCCGATAATATGAAATTCCGCACCGGGATAATTTTCTTTCAGCAATGAAGCTGCTTCTACAAACTCCATCACTCCTTTATCTTTTACCAGTCGGCTGATATATAGAAAAATAAATTTGCCATCGTTTCCTCTCGTATAAGGCATAGGTTGATACTTTTCATAATTTATCCCGGAGCCAGGAACCCTTTTGGCCTGTTCTTTTGTTATATATTTTCTTTCAACAAAACCGTTCAGATCATCATAATTAGGAAAGAAAACAAATTTTGTTTTCTTCAACACCCTTTTATACAACCAACGGGCTATCCTGTATGATACACTGTTGCTGTCAAACAAAGGGCCTGTGCCAGTGATGGTTGAGATTGTTGGAATATTTAATTTACGGGTAACGATGTTTCCATAAATAGCGGGGCGGATAGTAAATGTGAGGCATACTGCCGGTTTCAATTCTTTTAATGCTTTATGCAGTTTCGAATTGTATTTGGCAGCAGAAAGCGGATTCAATACACTTTTTCCTACATCCACAAATTTTACAATACCCTCCAAATCACTATTTTCAAATGAGCCATCTACTTCTGTCAACACAGTGATCTCGTAACTCTTTGATAGTTCTACCACTAAATCATGCCGGATGGAATAAACACCGAGTTCATGATTTTCGATTAGGGCTACTTTCTTTTTTGCTTCACTCATATTATTTCTTATTCCTGAACAGCCGGTAATATAAATATTGCCAGATAGTTGGATGATACCATAATTTACCTGGTGATGATGGATGTGGTTGTGGCTTCAACTGCCTGTTTACTGCATCAGCAATTGCTTTTTTTACTAATGGCAATCCTTCGCCTAATTGAGAAAAAGGATATGTAGTAAAATTATCCTTTCGGGTCACTGTTATTTTGTTCTGATATAAAATACCACCTGTATCAATCCCCTTATCCACCAGGTGGATAGTAACACCGCAATTTTCAAGGTCATTCATTGCAACTGCCCAATAACCACCGTGTACACCTCTGTACTGAGGTGTGATGCCAGCATGCATATTCATAAATACAGCTTTGCATCTTTCCAATAATTTTTTTGAAATAATCCTTGTACCGTTTACCAGCACTATATCAGGGTTTATTTTTTCTATTAATGAGATACAGGCATCATCATTAACAGTGGCAAAATGAGTAATTTTTTCTGATGGCAACGCTGTCTCGTCGAATGAATACGATTGTTTTATTTCATTTACTCTCTTCTTACCAAAAAGGCTTAAAACCGGAACAATCAATAAAGAGAAAGCTATCTGCCCACATACCCGTAAAAAACCAATTCGTTTAAATCTTCTTTTTGCCAAAGCTAAACCCCGTAATGGCTCTTCCGTAATTATTGCCTCAATCGGGTAGTCTTTATTGATATAATTATAGAGAGCTGTGGTAGAATAACATTCGGTACATAATAAAACAATCTTCTTATTCATGGTAGGCAGCTCTATTGGCCGGGAAAGTCACCTTGTTATATATCTCCGCCATAGAAAGGCTTTGCATACTATATTTCTTTTCCAGTGCCTGGTAATGCTCCAGCACTTTTTGTAAGATGGCAAAATTCTTTTCCATGTTCTGTCCGAAATTATGCGGATGCCACCACAGGTGATAAATCTTCTTCTTTTTTGCTGCGGCAGTCATCTCTTTTTTTATCCGCTGCACTCTTAATCCTTCTAAAAAAGATAATTTTTTACTATAAGGCCGCAGAAAACAACTGGAAGGAATATTCATTAAACCATCTTCCATCGTTACTTCTACATAACGGCTCCCATTTACCGGAAGATAGGTGTCGGCCAATCTGCAAAATCGTTTCCACAATCCTTCTTCTGCTTTTGCTTTTAGCTGATACATCCAGGATGGATAATTTCCCCGGTAGCATTTTATTCCCTGCTTCTTACATTCAAGCAAATGATCTTTCTTAAACTGGTTGGCAGGAAAAACAATGCTGGTTAATTCAACATTCATCTTTCTGCCCACTTCCACAGCAGCCCCAAGGTCATAAGAAAATGTTTCAGGTGTTTGTCCGGGTTCAAGACAGTAATAGTGAGAAAAAGTGTGAGTCGCCATTTCTTGCCCCGGTGTATCAATTATTTCCCTGACAAGAGAAGGAGCATAGTGATACGGGTCGTCCTGTTCATTATTGCCAGCCTTTTCTGCTACGATATAGTTGGAAACTTCTTTTCGTACATAATCAGGTCTGTGTTCTGGCTTTACATAAGCGAATAACTCTTCTTTGCTTTTGCAAAACAACATACCAACTGTGGCCCAGGTAGCATGTATATTTTTCTCTCTGAATAATTGTAAACATCGCTTTACAATCTGAGGTACATTTCGCAAATTCTCTTTATAGCTTTCAATAGTATGATGGTCACTTACACCCCAGTGTATTTCAAAATCAAGTGATATAACGAAAGTCCCCGTATTCATTTCCACACTTATTGCTTGTACACTTTTTGATACCACAACTCCAGAGTAAAAGCCAGCCACAACATTTTAATCCTTTTCTCTGCCGGCACTTTTACTTTATCATTGAACAGGTCTTCAATAAATCTTTTACTGATAAATGATTGATAGTAGGCATTACTGCCCATCAAGTAGTCTCCAATTATTGGGCGCAATTGGTTATTCACCCATTGTTTTAACGGCGGTTCAAAGCCCCGTTTTGGTTGATTAATTAATAACTCAGGAAGATATTTTTCTGCCAGTTTCCTGAGCAGGTATTTTGTTTGTACACCCCGTATTTTATAATTGTCAGCAAGTCCGGGTACGTACTCTAATATTTTTTTACAAAGCAATGGGCTTCTCCCTTCTAAAGAGTTCGCCATCGTAGCTATATCCATTTTTACCAATAATATGCCGGTAAGAATATTATCAAAGTCAAGGTTCATGATTTTTTGCAACCCAGTCAACCCGGAATCATTCATCGCATCAAAATCCCTTTTTACCGGCAGCAAAAAATCATCATTACCCAATAAATGTTTTTCGTACCCTTCAAAAATATCGATGGTTGAAGTAAGATATATATCAAGGTTATTTTTCCGGGCAATATCTGTAAGACGATAGATATAGTTGTACTTACTTTTCTTGTTATGCGATGCGGGCATCAGTGAATGGATACCAGCAGCTAGTTTTCTGGCCACTTTACCCGACTTGAAAAAATCATACTTTGAAAATGGCACATATCTCCGGTAGCCCCCAAAAATCTCATCGCCTCCATCACCATTTAAAATAACAGTAAGATGTTCCTTCGCTGCTTTGCTTACATAATAACTTGGTATGGCAGAATTGTCAAAAAAAGGTTCCCCATAGTTCGTCATTATCTTTTCTACATCGTTGATAAGGTTATCGTAAGTGATTTTTATTTCGTAATGATTGGTTTTGTGTTTTTCTGCCACCAGCCTGGCCAGTGGTGCTTCATCATACACACCATCAAATGAAACGGTAAATGTTTTAAGTGAAGGGCTGTATTCTTTAGCAATAGCTGTAACAATACCGCTATCTATACCACCGCTTAAAAATGAGCCCACTTCCAGGTCAGATGATTCAACCCTGTTCTTTACAGCTTCATGCAGCATATCATCCACTTTTGAAAGTGCCGTATTGAAATTATCAGTATTTTTCTGTTGATAGAACGTATGAATATTCCACCATTCTTTCACTTTAATAGATGCATCACTCAGTGAAACATTGGCATAATAACCGGCAGGTATTTCAAAGACATGCTGATACACCGTAGCCTCATGATAGAAATAACCCATTCTTACATATTCTTGTATGTTCGTTTCATTGATGGCAAGCGGCAATTGCCTGCGAAGTGCATTTAATTCGCTACAGAATACAAAAATGTTGTTGTGCGAAAAATAATACAGCGGTTTTTTCCCTGCCCTGTCTCTGGCGAGGAAAAGCTGTTGAGAAGAACTATTGTAAATAGCTATTGTAAACATGCCATCAAAATCATGCAGGCATGCTTCTCCTAATTTTGCATAGGCATGTAAAATCGTTTCTGTATCAGAATTTGTTTTACAGTCAAGGTTATGCTTTTTCCTTACTTCCTGGTGATTATAAATTTCGCCGTTAAAAATAATAGTAAGGTCGTTGTAGTGCATCGGTTGCTTACCGGATGCAATATCAAGGATGGCCAACCGATGATGGTGCAACTGAAGCTTATCAGTTGTAAAAGTATTCTGCTCATCCGGTCCCCGGTGCCAGAGATCTTTGGTGAGTTGAGGAATGTCTAACTTATGATTTATTGATCCTGCAATGCCACACATATCTATACTTTAGAAAAGAGAGTGCATTTATTTTTTTACTTTACTAAAAATGTATTTTGAAATTAACCGGTAGCGTTTAATACCCGGAATTTGCCCCACCAAAATAATAAGCATAGCAAGGAAAAATGGCATTGCCGCAATTTTATATCTTACAAGGGAACCGAAGTTGATGGTCGTTATTGCTACCAGCCCCGATAGAAAGACTGAATATACCATCATAAAAACCATTACAGGTGAAGAAAAAATTGTACCGAAGAATTTTCCGACTCCGAGTTTTACCAACGTAAAAATAAATATTGCAAATACGATAAATGATTCCAGGGCACTGATAAGCATTACCGGTCCATTCACTTCCCACAAATATGGCCGGAACAAAGTTGCATTCACCGCCTTTGGAAACATAGCAGCAAGTGAGTTGATAGTACCGTCCAGCTTCCCGATATTAAAAACTGACCCCCCTGCCTGGTTATATCCCTCTTGTGAACTGGCGGCATACCCTGCAATATTTTCCGCTTTATACTTATCCAATTCAAGAAAATCAAGTCGCAACATGAACTGAATTAAAAACAGAACTGACCCGGCCACAATAGCCAACAGGATACCAAATGACACAAAGCGAAGGCCTTTATCTTTAATATTTTTATTGGTTTGCAGAAAAAACCATAGTGATAACGCAGGTACCAATGATAATAGAAGATAAGGTTTGGTAAAAAACAAAATAGCCCCCCACAATATTACAGAAGAGATATGCAGTAGAATGAATTGCTTTTTAAAAAAGAGATGATAGAAGCTATACACAAAAAGACCCAGTGACCCTAGGCAAATAGAGTCTTTAGTAATGGCAGAGCCCCAGTACACTACCGACGGATAAAATAAAAAACATATTGCCAAGCCCTTTGTTAAATGTGGATATAAACCAGAAAATACTTTAAAACATTTCCAACAGCCCCAAAAAGCAAAAAAACTGTAAAACATTGAGAGCACAGTATAACTATTACCAAACAGGTAAGAAGATAGCAAGCCAAATCGGGGAACCATAAAATTACTCGTCTTCACCATATACAGGAGGTTATCCCCTAATTTATCAAATTCCAGATAGGGTGCAACCGGGTTATCTCTTGTTAGTTGAATTTTCCCATATATATGATAAAGATTAGCAGGGTCATCATTTACTGCCTGCTTTAAATCCAGCAAAGCCACATAATAACGATTGGTATCACCACCCCCAAAGTAATATTGAATAACAAGGCCAAAGATGATAGTTGTTATCATTTTAAATGCCATGCCCCAAATAAAATAGCTCCTCAATTCCCGGGAAGGAATAAAACGGGTAATGGACCGGCCAAGCAAATAATAACCAATCAGGGCTAGGGGGATAGCAAACAAATCATAATCATGATAAAGAACTACTACATCTTCCATAGTTAGTAGATGGTAAATTAATTTTGAACCCTTCTGCCGATAGCATGCCAGAAAGGAATTTTTTCGGAAAATTTAATATCTGTAAGACCGAAATGGCGCATCATTTCCTCCAGCTGTTTCCGGGAAAATCGTTGTTCGAGCGGGGTACCAAATCTATCCAGTGAATCGTTCCTGATGATATTCCAGGTTTGAAAGCGATAAGCCGCTAGCGGCATCCTAAGAGACATTTTTTCCATTCCCAGCTTATGAAATAACCGGGATAATAGAATAAAAGGCATGTAAAGCAATACAGCCAATATATCAGATATCGTTCTCTTTAACCGGGGAGAAAGCCTGGACACTATCCACCGCAACCCATTGGAAAGATGAAATATTAACTTAAACAAAAGACTCCTGTTTTCCATATTATAATATAGATATACAAGAAAATAGCCGCTTCCTTTCTTTACTTTTTTTATACAGGATTTCATCGCTTCCATAGTGTCAGGTATGTGATGCAATACACCTAGACTATAAACAAAATCAAAACTACCATCATCAAAAGGAATATTATCAACATCCGATTGTGATATGCGGCAATTGGGAATATGCTCTAACAACTTCGCAGCGGAAAAAACGGCCTTGCTTGGGTCAACCCCTTCCACAAATCCACAATACTGCGATACATATTTCATCCATCTGCCTGTTCCACACCCTACATCCAGTACATTCTTATCTTTTAGCCATTCCTTGTCAACGATATCAAAATACATGTCGCCAGTTGTTTGTATTTCTTTGTCGGAAAACATGCCAAATTTTTGCCATTCCTCGCCAAAAGACTCTACCGTAGCATTATCAATGTTTTTCCCTCCTGGCTGAAAGCAGTGAATTTCTTTTTTTTCCGCCGTTATAATCTTTATTTCCTTTTGATTAAATGGAACCATGTGTTTTTATGAAAAAATTTCTACATAATTACTTAAAGTTCATTACCCTAATTCGCCTATAAACCCAACATATTTATTGATAAAGTAGAATACCTTATAATTGGTTACATTATTGGCCCGTACATAATCATAAAAATGGGAGTTATTATGTATATCATCAAATATGATCAGGCTATTTTTGTTCATTTTAGGATTTATTGTTTTCAATGCAAACTCCCTGCCCTTGTAAGATTTATCGGAATCGTAATGAAAGATATCAATATGGTCAACCTGGCTGCATATCTTAGGAAGGCTAATACGGTCACCTTCAATAAACAATTGCCAATCCTTCTTTAATTCCTCATCCACCAGTATGCCAATATATTTTTCCGGATCCTTAACCCTGAAGAATGGAAAATCACTGCTGTATAATTTGCCGCTTCCGTTTATTTGCATGGCTTTTAATATGGCTTGTGTTGAAAACCCGGATGAAACGCCTGTTTCTACAACGATGCCTGGTTTTAAATTTCGTACCAAAAAATAAAGAAGCAAATAGTGTCCACCACCGCCCATAGCAAAGGGAACCTCTTTTAATTTCTCATTGGCCCGCTGCTCAAAGTCTTTATGAAATTTCTGTGCCTCTTCCCATAGTGCCTGGTTAATTTTTATAAGATGTGGCTCCAGGTCGGCTGCACTTTCTTTTAACCATTTACTTAATTCTTCCTTCTTCAGCGTAGAAGACCTGTCAAAGAGACGTTCACCTACTTTATGAAATAGTTCAAAAACCCTTTTGGGTGATTTTACAATAAATCTTGCTATGTTAACCAGATTTGTTTTTTGCATTTTAGTTTATTGTTATTTGTGCAATTTATTTATAAAACAGCTTTTTCAGGTATGCGTAATATTGTTGCTTCAGAAAATATCAAAATATTCCCTGGCTATTTTTTTTATGTCGAAGTCTTTCACTCTTTCCAAAGAAAGCCCGGCATAATTATCCCGCAGTGTTGTATCGGCATACATTTTATCCATTGCAGCTGCAAGCAAATCTGCTCTTTTTACCGGAACCAGTATACCATATTTTGCCAGGTCAATCTCATTAGTAATGACCTTTCCTTTTGTGTCAGGGTCTAATATTTCCCTGGGACCATGCGGGCAGTCGGTAGAAATAACAGGAATGCCATTATTAAGTGCTTCGATAATTACATTGCCCAATCCTTCAAAGTCAGAACTAAATACAAAGCAGTCTGACCGTTGCAGGTGTTCATTAACATTCCGCTGAAATCCCAGGAATTTAACCCTATCCTCTATGTGAAGTTGCATTGCCAGTTCTTCTAATGAATGCTGTAGCTTTCCTTTACCCAGCAGTACCAACCGAGTATCTTTATTTACCAACCTTGCAAAAGCTTCTAACAGTAACTTGTGATTCTTCTGTTCATCGAACCTGGCTACATTTATATAAGTAAAAAGAGTACTCTTTTTTTGTGGTTGCAGTTTTTCTCTATTAACATGCACGGGATTGTAAATCACCTTGCAATCCTTTATGCCAAGTTGTTTCAGGCTATCGGCAATGCCAGCAGAAATAACAGTGACTTTATCTGCCAGCGGATAATATTTTTTTACCATTCGCAGCATCAGGAAACCAAGCATCCTGGTCTTATAGTAGGCGATGGTATCCACTCTTTCACTAATGATGATCTTACCTTGCCAACCTAAATTGCGCACCCTGCATGATATTAAATTAGGCCTGTTTAATAAAGAAAAAAGAGTGTCTATTTTGTTTTCCCTGAGATACCGATATAGTTTTTTTGCCAGGTAAGGAATTTTGAACACATTGATATACCCCGGGGTAGTTGTGCTTTCTACTTGAAATATTTTGATCTTGTCTTCCGGAATATTGTACTCGATTACATTTTCGAGGAGTATTAAATGAAATTCAAACTCCTCACACCCCTCATTTAACAGGTAAGAAACAATCCGCTCGGCACCACCTCCCCGGAGGCTATTTATAAAAACGGCTACCTTTTTCATACGATACCGTTATGGATTATTTTTAAAAACCATCCTTCTTAAATAATCTTTTTCTTCATTTGTCAGCAGAAAGAAAAACACAACCGGCATCACCACCAACAAACCTGCAAATTTTGCCATGCCGTCAAAAACAATATTACTTGAAAAACTAATTTTTATAAATCCATACCCTATAACTGCAAACAAAAGCATAAGCAAAATATCTTTTGCCAAATTATGTTTTATACGAAGATACTTTGCTGAATAAAAATTGCCTGCTAATACCATTACTAAATTAGCAACCAGGAAACCTGTAGCGGTTCCGTATCCGCTGTACTTGTTTACCAGCAGCAGGTCAGTAATAGCACAAGCTGCTGCACCTGCCATTAATACATAAATGCCAAGGTAGCTTTTTTTAGAGTATATAATACCCAATTGTGCAAAGGAATAAAGTCCGTATAAGATATAGCCGGATACAAAAAGTAAAAAAAAGTTATAGCCTTCCATATAGTCATTGCCTGCAAAAATCCCGATGATTACTTTGCCAAAGGCCAGAAAAGAAAGCCCCAGAAAAGACATTATGATAAGGTAGTAAGAATGAAACCTGGAGAACGTTTTTTCCGCATCAAGGTTGCCAAGCAGGGACAACGAAAAAGGTCCGAAGGCAAAGTTGAAAGAAGAAACAATCATAGTGATTATGGCAGTTATACGAACAGCTTGTGTGTAAACGGCAAATTCATCTTTGCTGATTTTTCCTGCGAGCATATACCGGTCAAGAGATATAATAAAATTATACCCAAAGGCCATCACCATAAACGGAAGCCCATAAATAAGCAATTGCTTCAAGAGTTTTTTATTGACCTGTAGGGTAAATTGCCGCCGGCATGTTAGAAATCCTGCTATTGCTGTGAGCCATTGGCTTACAAGCATCACCAGCATAACATTTACCAAACTGAGTTGATCAGATAGTTTTAAAAAAAGAATACCGGCAAGATAAACACCTGCCTGAACAGATATAAGTCTTACAAACAAAGATCGATTGAATGTATACTTAAACCAGTTCTGAAAATATTGCGCCATTATAATACCAGGCAGCCATCCCATCAACACTACCCAGGAAGAAGTTTGGTTTTTTGATAAGTGTAGTGCTTCGCAAACCTGATTGGAGGTTAGCACCAGGCAACCTGCCACTAACAAAGCAAGAAATGCTTCAAATAAAAAACCAGTGGAGAAGATGATAGCTTTTTGTTTTTCATCCTCTGCATCTTTCAGGTATCTCACAGTAGCGGAATCCATTCCAAAAGTAACAACAGCAGCAAGTAATACACCCGTAGGCAACAAAATATTCCAGTCAGCCACCTGTTCCTTATCCATATTTTTCACTACCAACGGCATGCTGATAAACTGCACAATGCTGTATAGCATATTGCCAATTCCGTAATACAGTATATCTTTTGCAAAAAAACCTACCCGTTGCTTAAGCATTTTTAGTTTTCACACCCGTTAATAATTTCTCAAACTCTCTTACGTATATTGGTCCTATTGATTTGAACGAATGAAATTCTTCTGCCCATTTTCTTCCAAGCTTTCCCTGTTGTAATGCAAACTCAGGATTGAAATAAATTTTCTTAATTAATTCCTGATTGCCTTCCGCTGTATTAGAAGACAAAAAAGGATGCCAGGGATAAATTTTTGCCATTGCCTCTTCATCTACATATGACAAGACTGGCTTGGAACAACTGAATCCTTCTATACAAATAGAACCAAACCAACCTGCTCCATAATCATCGGTAATTATATCACAAACAGAGTAAATATTGATTAACTCATCCCGGGTAAAACCACTTTTGTTCGCCGGTTTCAACCATACTACAAATTCTTCTATGCCCAATTCTTTAATTATCTCTTTAAACCTTTCCACTTCATTCTTTCCATATTCACGGTCAATCAGGTAAATGGCAGCATCATTTATGTTATACTTTTTTACAAAAAGGGCAAATGCTTTGAGTAAAAGATCATTTTGCTTCCACTGCCCGGTTTCTACCAGGTGGGGGTGGTCATCAACTATTATTCTGGATGGATGAAATATTCTGAACCTGGATTTTTCCATCTCCTTTCTTGTATGTTCATCCATCCGTTGCCAGGCATCAGGCCGGTAAGTAAATAAATCCGTGTTAAACAGGATTGGAAAATAAGCTGCATGAAATTTTTCTGCAGGAATTTTCAGTTTTTTTACTGCATTCACAAATGGGTAAAAAGGCTGGGTAATGATTCCGGTAGCATTCCTGATACCCTTGCGAACTATCCATTCAAATAAAACAGGTTTAATGCCGCTCTTCTTCCCATTATAAAACAAGGTGCGGTGAATTTCCCGAAAGGGCAATACCGTTAAGTCACTGCCTGTAACATAAAAAATAGTTTTAGGCTTCCTCAAAAGTGTTGTAAGAGATATCGGCAATGAAGATAAGATGACCAGGTCATACTTATTTAACTCCTTCAGTAGGTTTTTTTTCCAGAAAGAAAAAATACTGCTGACCCGGTATTCTTTACCCCGGTGTATCCATGCAGGATAATTATCCTTTAATTCTGGATCATCGTTTTCAGGAAGATTGTTGAAGTAAACGTCATCTGCAAGATAAAGATGAACATCAAACGAAGAATGCTGGCGCAATGCCTTCGCTATTGCATACATATTATTGCAGACGTTTCCATAAAGAGCAATCTTCATAAGGAGTTGAGAGATTTTTCCAATGTTGATTTATCAGGAAAATTTACCAGCACACCCAGTCCTTGTTTCTGGTACACAACCATACTTCCCAAAGCCACGGCTGATGCATGACCTTCTTTAACCACCTCTTCAATATGCTGAATATTACCTGCACCTCCATGAGCAATAACAGGAAGGGAAGTAGTATCAGTAATTTTCCGGACAAGATCTACATCCAGCCCTTTCCAGGTGCCTTCCCTGTCAATCGAGGTCAGCAATATTTCTCCTGCCCCCAAATTTTGTACTTCCTTTATCCAATCAACTGGATTTTTTTTGTGATTAACTGTTCCGCTTACACCAAATACTTCATATTTACCCCAAAAATTTTTTCTTACATCCACAGCTATTACAACTGCCTGGCTTCCATACACCCTGGCAATTTCTGTTATGATTTCAGGATGTGTAAAAGAGGCTGAGTTAATTATTATTTTTTCAAACCCGATTTTAAAAACTTTTTCTGCTTGTGCAAAACTGTTGATACCCCCACCATAACTCAACGGCATAAAGCATTCGTTGGAGATTTCCTGTAATATTTTATAGTCCGGCTCTTTTTTTTCTTTGCTGGCGGTAATATCAAGAAAGCAAAGTTCATCCACTTCCAGTTCATTAAATATGCGGCAGGTATTGATAGAGTCGCCAATGTAACCATACTTTCCAAACTGGATGGTTTTTACCAGGCTTTCATCTTTCAGCAGCAAAACAGGAATAACTCTTGTTCTTAACAAAACGGAAACTATTAATATAGAGTAAAGACGATTTTATCAGTACCGGATATCCTGTTCTTGCCCAGGAATTTTTCATCTATCATTATCATATACACAGCACCCTTTGGCATTGGTTTACCTTTCTCTTCTTTCAGGAGCAATGTATTGTTGGCTACCGACTTGCATCCCTGGTAGTAATTATTAAAATCCCATAGCATTGTTGCATGCCCTTGCCGCCAATTGGCGGAATTATAAATAAATGTATTGTTCTCAATAATTACATCCGGACCACCCCCAATAAACGGATAATTAAGTTTTGCAGACTCCTCATCAAGGCCGGGCAATTGCTCAATTGTGCAGTTTTCTATCCTTACTTTAAAGACACAATTAAGACGAACTCCATATCCTTTTGTTTTAATAGTACAATTTTTTATCACTACCCCTTTGTCTGGCTGACCATTAGCCAAACAGCCGTTTACATCAAAGTTCAGTGTGCCGATAATTGTAGAGTTGGTGATGCTGCTATTATCCGTGTTAATCATAACTGCCCTGTCTCTTACCGGTTCAATGGACCGGTTTTCCTCAAAATAACAGCTATCAAGATGAACATTGGTAGTGCGGCCCGCCCCTACTCCATCAAATCCTGATGCTATAAACTGGGTATTCTTATTTTTTACAAACCGGCATTTTTTGAAAAAAATATTTTCAATGGTGAAAAATGATTCATTCTCAATATCAACTCCTGTATTGGGAGAGTGACTTTCATATTTACCGGTAACCCCGGTTTCTGAAAATTCGCAGTTCACAAACCGCATATTCTTTCCCTGGACTATACTCAATGCACAGCGGCCATTGTTTGTAAGTCTGAGGTTCTCTCCATACAAACCGCCGCCTCTTCCCTTCCAGGAAATACCATCAGTTGACATATGATGTATATATAAGTTTCGCAATAACACATTCTCTACTGTATCAGTTATGCTCTCGCCAAACAAAAAACCAAAAGATGGATTTTCCACCACTATCTTTTCCCGGGTCATCTTATCACAGTTCCCGTTTATTTCAAGGTTTTCAATCGTTATGTTTTTGCATTGTATGAATACAAAAGAAATTTGAAAATCAAAACTGTATCCAAAGTTTCTTTCTTTGATTTCCCATTCTGTTTTCTTTCGAAAATCACCTTTAATTGAAATCAGAGTTCCTTTCTCCCCTTTGATAGTAATATTTCTCAGGCCTTTAAAATAAAAATGTGATTTCCCGTTTAATACTTGCCCTTTTTCGTTTTGCCGGAACACTTCGTTTATCCGGTAAGTGCCTTTAGGAAAAAAAAGGGTACCGCTTTTTATACGGTGCAGCTCTGCAATAGCCTTTTGAATTGCGTTATAATCGTTCGCCTTTCCATCGCCTTTAGCTCCAAAATTTTTTACATTTATTATCACACCGCCTTTGCTTGTATTACCAGTTTGTGCCGTTACAGCAAAACTTAAGAAGATGAGGCTGGTAATAAATAAGAAACAGGTTTTTTTCTTCATCATTAAATCTTTGCAAAGTTGGCTAACAGTTTCATGCCATACTTATGGCTTTTTTCCGGGTGAAACTGTGCACCGTACACATTATCCTTCTGAACGATGGAATGAAAATCGGAACCATAAGAAGTTATTGTGAGTACATCCTGTTCATCATCGCATTTAACAAAGTAGCTGTGTACAAAATAAAACCTGGGTTCTTCCGGCAAATCATTAGTGAGTGGCGACTGTCTTTTTGAAAACACATAATTCCAGCCCATGTGTGGGATTTTCAATTTAGAATCCAGGGGAAATTTAAACTTTAAAGTCCTGGCAGGTATCCATCCTAATCCCGGCAGCACACCTTCCTCACTGCTATTAGTAAGCAATTGCATACCGAGGCAAATGCCCAGTGTTGGAATTTTTTCTTCCATTACTTTTTTATCCAATACTTCTCTTAAACCGCTGTCGGCAATCTTTTGCATGGCCGCATCAAAAGCACCAACTCCCGGCAATAATAGCTTGGTTGATTTTGCAATAACATCGGGGTCGCCTGTTATTTCGCTGGGTACACCAATTCGTTTGCACATATTTTGTACAGAGCCGAGGTTACCCATTCCATAATTCACAATCGTAATCATATTACTTTGGTGCGGGAAAACAATATTTCATGTAAAAACTGCGGGGAACCAGGTGCGCCTTCATTAATAAGTAGAAGAATGGCCGCAGTCGTTCAAATCTTTTTTTGTAGGTTGGAAATTCAGTCCAGTAGCGGGGAGGCATCTTCATTATCCTTTCATACTCTTCATCACTAAAGCCAAGCCTCTTCTTAAAATAGCTGAGCAATTCCTGTTCGATATAAGGGGGTTGATTGTAATACTCCTCAATCGCATCTTCTCTCTTTATCTGTCCGCTGCGAACAGATGCTGACAAACTATTATTTCTATAATCAATATGGAATTTTTGCGGGCAATAAATACTGTGAAAGAATGATGTCATCCGGTTTTCCAAATGATGGCCACCATAGTATTCCCATCCGAACTCTTTCTCGAGGAAGGCTCTTGCATCTTCCTTACTGTATTTAATATACCATAGCGGCCTGATTTTTTTTATACGATACAGTGCTGTCCATTTGATAAATTTCCAGAAGGTCATTAACGGATATGTTTTCATGGGAAGCTTACCATACATTTTATGAATGGAAGAAATGTATTTCCCGTCGAAATAGTTTTTACCCAACGGACTGATTCCCTCGGCAATAAAGGAATGACCTTCCAGTACATATTTTACTTTATATTTTGCAGCAGCCCTGTACATTGTTTCTGCCAGGGCCAGGTCTGTCGATGCTTCTATTTCCGGAACACCGGCTATAAAAAATGCTTTGAATATGTCGTCTGCTTCTTTATTATTAATTACATGGGTAAACAAATCCACTTTCAATTTTGTCAATACCTTACGGATATTCTCAGTAGCAATAGCAGTATTCCATGTATTATCATAATGCACAGCCAGCGGACGAAGGCCATGCTGCAATGCCCAATAAACCATGTATGATGAGTCTGTACCTCCACTGACTCCAACTACACAATCATATTGCTTTCCTTTCCCATCTTTTTTTATTCTTTCAATCAGTTCATTAATCGTTTTCTCTCCTTCAGGCTTTCCGGTGTGATATTCTTCAACCAGAGCATGCATCATGTGACAGTAATTACAAACACCCTTTTCATCAAAACTTATAGAAGGGATACTTTCGTCATAAATACAACGGGTGCAAATCTGCTTGCCATTAACGCTTGCTACAATGTTCTCCTTTACTGCTGCTGTTTCCATTATTTAATATTGAGGATTGGGATTCTTTCAGGATTTAAGAAACCGGCCAGAATATATAAAACCACCTTCAACTGTAATTAATTCTTTGATGAGTTGCTTTCCATGTTCAGTACTTTCCATGTAACTATAATAATTTTGCTGGTGTACCTGCAATTTTGCTTCCTGCCGGAAACGATTTGTTTACAAAGCTATTTGCACCTACCACACATGCATCGCCTAAAGAGACACCCATGGCAATGATAGTGTTTGGTGCCAGGTAACAATTATTGCCGATTGAGGTTGCGGCATATTCATATTTTTCCTTTCCACCGGTGGTAGCCCACTTTACTGTATCATGTGAGTATATCTGCACTGATGCTGAGATACTACAGTTATCGCCAATACTTAATCCACCTGAGCCATCAAGAATAGTAAACGGCCCCACCCAGGTATTCTTACCCACTTTTACATCTCCAAAAATATAGGCAGAGTCGTAGACAGATGTTCCTTCGCCAAATTTCAACAGTTTTGCCCGTTCCCATCTGTCAAAAAGTAATTCAGCAAAAGGTAATGAACGGTCTATGTTTTTTAAAAATTCTAAATCAAAATGGTTCTTAAGCTGGTGGAGCAAACTGAATAGTTCCTTCAACTCTGGATGGGTGTCTTGTATTGATTTATTTCTGTCCATCATACACTTTTTCACCGTTGAGAAAAATGCGGCACCACCATTCAAAATTCATAAGACTCCATAAAAGCAACCGGTGATTTATTTTTTTATTGATGTGTTCGTCAATTATATGTTCTGTAAAGGAGGGATTTATAAACTCAGAAGAAACTGTTTTTTTATCCAATAACAGTTCTTTCATATAAGCTGCGTTTTCGCCACGATACCAGCTTTCATCCGGTGCGCTAAAGCCCTGCTTCTTCCGGTTGATGATTTGTTCAGGCATAAAGTCTAACATAGCTTTTCTCAACACATTCTTTCCATCATCATACTCCGTGTACATTTTCTTTTTATCCTGGTAGCTGTTTTCGTCAATATGCTTCATATTTTCCAGGTTACCCAACTTATGTTTTACCGGCACCTTCATAGCAAAGTTCACCAGGTCATTATCCATAAAAGGAAATCTTTCTTCCAGTCCATGTGCCATGGAAAGCTTATCACCCACCAATAATAAACCGGGCAGGAATGTTTTTATTTCAAAGTAGAGAGAGTTATTAATATGATCCTCTGGCCGGTCGTATTTCAATTTGTCGTTGAAAAGAAAAACCTTTTCAAAGATGGGCCGTATCTCATTAATATTACCAACCTTACTATAAGCAGAAGGGGTAAATAGCTTTGACTTGTCTTCATCTTTTACCAATCGCTGCCAGAAATCATAATATTGGCTGAAAAAATCTTTCCTGTCTAATGATTTAAAGATGCGATAATATCGCCAAGGGTATCCACCGAATAATTCATCACCACCGGTTCCCTGCAAACAAACCTTTACAAACTTAGATGCCAGCCGGGATATATAATAACTTGGATAGCTCATACCTACCCGCAGGTCTTCGAGGTGATTAACCAATCTTGGCAAACTCCAGCGAAGGTCACCGGCATTCATCACTTGTTCATAGTGTTCGCTTTTTATATAATTAGCTGTTAACTCAGCATCTCTTCTCTCATCATAATTGGCTTCTACCCCCGTTACCTGGCTCATATCAAATCCACAGGTAAATGTGTAAAGCCTGGAAACATGTTTTGAAGCTACTACTGCAATGGAGCCGGAATCCATTCCACCACTCAGGTAACTTCCTACAGGCACATCAGCCACCATTTGCCGGGCCACCGCTTTCTGAAACAATCTTTCTGTTTCTATCCTTGCGTCTTCAAAATTCATTTTCTCATCTGTTTGAGAAAAATCATAATCCCACCAGCTTTTGTGGACTACTTCAGAAGTAGCGGCATTAATGCAAACCGTATTGGCCTGGGGCAACATATAGACTCCTTTAAATAAAGTCTGATAGCTGAACATATTCTGAAAAGTAAAATACTCATTTAATGCGTCATAATTCACCTCCGCCTTAAAAGAAGAATGAGTGATAAATGCTTTTATTTCTGAGGCAAAAAGAAAAACGCCATTGCCCAAAAAATAATAAAGCGGTTTCACCCCAAACCTGTCACGGCTTATCCATAATTCTTTTTTGGATTTATTCCAGGCACCAATTGCAAACATACCATCCAACCGTTCAAAGAAAGATGGGCCATAAGCCGCCAATCCTTCCGAGATTACTTCCGTATCTGAAGTCGAAATAAAATGATGCCCTTTTTCCTGCAATTCCTTTCGTAGTTCTTTAAAATTATAAACACAGCCATTAAAAACAATTACCCAATCACCATCATGGCTGCTCATGGGTTGTGCTCCGTTTGATGAAATATCCAGAATGGATAAGCGTCGATGTCCTAACCCTATATTTTCATCCAGAAAAACACCCTCCCCATCCGGCCCCCGGTGAGCCAGAGCATCTGTCATTTTTTTTACTTCCCGGGTGGAGACAGTAGTATTTTTAAAATTGAATATGCCTGCAATTCCGCACATACTATATTATTTACCGGCTAATATTTTTGAAACTTCATCTGAGAACCACATATGCTTGTTATCGGAGTATCTTATTTTTATATTCGGGCAATCTTTGAAGAATTTTTCTGTGTAAAAATATTTTGTCTCCAACCCATAAATATCTTCCCCCTCCTTTTTTCCAAAAAGAAAGAAAGAAACCGTTTTCTTATTTCCTAATTTTTCTTTTATCAGATTTTTATCCCAGTAAATAGAAGAATTTGGCCACCAGGCCTGGTCTGACCCGAGCCTGAATGATTTATTAGCCGCTACTGAATAACCTGAACTAACAATTAATGTATCTGGTAAAAAAATACTGCTGGCTACCGTAGCAACCCCCCCCCCCCTTGAATGTCCCCATGTTTGCAATGATGAATACCTGGTTCGCAAATATTTCTCAATAGAAAATATATCAGCAAAATAACGCAAACTAAAACTCCTGTCTATGCTTACAACATAGCTGGCAATTTTTTTAATATCCAGCATTTTGGTACCATCATGAATAGCCCGGATATCATTTGCAGGATGTACTGGTATATAAATATCGGCATTGATTTGCTTCGCCTGCTGAACAGGATCTTCCTTATCAAGCAGCCTTCTTACCACCTGCCCTGATCTATTATCGCCGCTACCTGGAATATACAAGACAACGGTGTTGCTGTTTTTCCCAGAAGTGCTGATTTTATTAAGGTACACATAGCTCTCCAGCGTATCCTTAAAAAGAACATATTTAATTTTCAAGATCCGGCCCCTGTAAAAACCTGTAGATAATATCCTGCAACTGTCATAAATTTTCAACAGATTGAGGCTGTCAGGCAATGTAGAATTGAAAAGATAATTTATTAATTCATCGCTGTTTCTAACGGCAGGCCACACAAGATCCTCTTCATTAGTTATTAACGGAGAGCTGAAAATATCATACATGATAACTTTATCTTCCTTGCTGAATAAGTTATCATGATCCATCCACCTTTTAATCTTAGTTCGATTGTTATATGCCAGTAATATTACAACAAAAGAAAAAGAAAGATTAAGAGCAATAAACAATAAGATTCTTTTGATTCTTTTATAAGTCCTTTTCTCAGCCATTTTATAGTTCCATTAAAGCGGCAATAACGTAATCGAAATCCTCCTTCACCATCTTGTTGTGCAAAGGTATTGACATAGATTGCTGATCAGCTATAAATGCCCCGGGAAAATCACCTGGTTTTATTCCGTATTTATTTGCATAAGCCCCCAACATATGTACAGCATGTGTACCCGGTCTTGTAGCAATACCTTTCTGCTGTAAGACTTCCATTATATCATTTCGTTTAACTGGAGATTTTTTTTCATCAATAAAAGTCACATAACTCTGCCAGCCATGTTTATATCCATCGGGTGTGGCTGGTGTTCGGAGCCATGAAATATTTTTTAATTTCTCCGCATAGTAGGCGGCCCATTGTTCTCTTTCATCAATGAACTTGTCAAGCTTGCCCAACTGGACTATTCCTAATGCACCCTGTATATCTGTCATCCGGTAGTTATATCCTACAATATCATACGCTGCAAGGATATATGGTTTAGGCCCATGATGCCGCTGCTCCTCCGAAATAGAGGCCCCATGATTGCGAAGCATATCAAGATGGGCAGCAATTTTATCGTCATTAGTAGTTAGCATTCCCCCTTCACCCGTTGTAACTGATTTACGGGGGTGAAAAGAAAAACATCCAATGTCACCTAATCCACCTGCAGGTCTTCCCCGAAGACCACTGCCTGCCGCACAAGCTCCATCTTCTACTATTTTCAGTTGGGGGAAATTTTCTTTTATATAATCTATATCCGCACATAAACCAAAAAGATGCACCGGGATAATTGCTTTTGTGCGGGGGGTTATTTTACCGGCAATCTTAGTTACATCAATATTAAAAGTAGCGGGGTCTATATCAATAAACACTGGCGTAGCATTACAATAGATAACAGCATTTGCAGTAGAGACCCAGGTGAATGCAGGAACAATTACTTCATCACCTTCTCCAACGCCGCAAGCAAGCAATGCAAGGTGTAATGCCGTTGTGCAATTACTTACTGCCAGGGCATGTTTTACCTGATGCCTTTGAGCGAACATTTTTTCAAACTCCTTTACTTTAGGCCCTTGTGTTATCCAGCCACTTTCAATGGGTGCCCTTAATGCTTCCCATTCTTCTACTCCCATTGAAGGAAGTGAGATGGGTATGTTTCTTTTTTCCATTATTTCTTATTTTTTTGATCTTCTCTCCAGTCTATCAATTTCTGAAGCCCTTCTTCCAGTTCATATTTGTATTTAAACCTTAATTCTTTTTCTGCTTTTTCTCTTGAGCCAATCCGGTTCTGTACTAATGCCCTTGCATCATCTGCACTGTAAGGCTTGTACTGCACCTTCAATGCTGAATCTTTTAACCGTAAGATTGCATCACACAATGTTTTTATAGATGTTTGTACTTCTGTACCTACATTATAAAAACCAAACGTAGTATCCGATGTCAATGACATTACATTGCATCGGGCCACATCTTCTACATAAATAAAATCGTAAGCCTGGCTGCCATCCCCATTAATAACAGGTGAAACGTTTTCATCAATCTTATTTAGCATAATTGGAATTACTCCGGTGTAAGCCGCTGTCTGATCCTGGTTGGGGCCGTACACATTCATATATCGCAAACCAATGATGGGTAAATTATACCTGTCATTAAATGCTGTTGCCATTGCTTCGCCGGCAATCTTGGTGGCTCCGTAAAAATTTTTATTATTAAATGGATGATTCTCTGTCATCGGAAGTTCTACTGCATCTCCATAAACAGATGCCGAAGAAGACCATACCAATTTTTTGATATTATTCTTCACACAAGCCTCTAATACATTAAATGTTCCCGCCACATTCACATCAAAAGCGGTACGGGGATAATCTTTACAATGCAGCAACCACATGGCAGATAAACAAATAACATAATCCATTCCGTTCATGGCTTCGTTCAGAATATCAATTTCCCTGATGTCGCCACCATGAGGATATAATTTGCAGCGGGAATCTTTCAGGGGTTCTTCAATGTTGGTCATCTTTCCCCTTGCAAAATTATCGTAGATGATTACTTCTTTAACGGGATGCTTCAATAATTCCATTGCTACATAACTGCCGATAAAGCCGGCGCCGCCAATCACCAATATTCTACTGTCTTTTAATTCCATTATTATATGATTGAGGTTATTTTAAATAATTTCTTATCTGGTGAACTAATTTGATAGAAGGAAGTGTTTCTGTTAACCGGAAACCATTCCCTTTCAATATCTCCTCGTAAGAATGAGTATGCAATTCAGTAAATCCTTCGCTGAACTCAAATTCATCTCCATCTACTGTTAATGAGCGGAAAGTTCTTTTGCCTGCTTTTTTAACATTATCCGGTAAAGTGTTTGCATCAATGCTCAGGAACCAGTTCACCGAAGCATTTTCTAATTCTAATCGCCCCGACGCAGTATCGGTACTGTGTTCGTTTACAATATTTTCTTTTACATCGCCAAATATCCAAAGTAGCATATCGAAGAAGTGAACGCCGATATTAGTAGCAATGCCACCGCTTTTTTGAATATCCCCTTTCCAACTGGTGTGATACCAATGCCCTCTTGAAGTGATGTAAGTGAGTTTTATATCATACTTCTTATCAGCAGGGCCATTCTTAATTCTTTCTCTTAATGCAATTACTGCGGGATGAAGACGTAGTTGCAGAATGGTATAAACTTTTTGTTTCGTTTCTTCTTCAATCTCCATTAGTGCTTCCAGGTTCCAGGGGTTTAGTACCAATGGCTTTTCACAAATCACATCCGCACCTATTCTTAACCCAAAACGGATATGTGCATCATGCAGATAATTAGGAGAACAAACAGTTACATAATCAGTGTGTGTGCCTTGTCTCTTTAGTTTTTCAATATGACGGTCGAACCTTTCAAACTCGATAAAGAAATCTGCATTGGGGAAGTAGCTGTCAAGAATTCCTACTGAATCATGCTTGTCTAATGCTGCGAGTAAATTATTGTTGGTGTCTTTAATGGCTTTCATGTGGCGGGGGGCAATGTATCCGCCAGCACCAACTAAAACAAAGTTTTTCATTACAGATTTATTTGGTTCTTGTAACCCGGTTATTACCAAGTTTATATTCTTGTCCGCTTTCCGGGCAGGTAGCTTTTCCTGCTGCATCAAAGTTTAGCTTATGACCAAACTCACTCATCCATCCTGTATGCTTAGCAGGATTGCCAACTACCAATGCAAAAGCAGGAACAGGTTTTGTTACAACAGCACCGGCTCCTATAAACGCAAATTCTCCAATTTCATTGCCACAAACTATCGTGGCATTGGCGCCGATACTTGCTCCTTTTCTTACGAATGTCTGCATGTATTCATTCTTGCGGCTTACAGCACTGCGGGGGTTGAATACATTAGTAAACACCATTGAAGGACCAAGGAATACATCATCCTCACAAATCACTCCTTCATATATTGAAACGTTATTCTGTACTCTTACATTATCACCCAATGTTACTTTGGGTGACACTACAACATTCTGCCCGATATTGCAATTGTTGCCAATTACACAGCCCGGCATAATGTGGCTGAAGTGCCACACTTTTGTTCCTTCACCTATCTGGCAGCCTTCATCTATAACGGCAGTAGAGTGAGCAAAATAGTTCATATCAGATGGCAGCAATTTTTTTGAGATATTCTCCGTAACCACTTTTGGCTAATCCATCAGCCAACATCATCAATTGTTGTTTGGTAATAAACCCATTCCGGTAAGCTACTTCCTCTATACAACCAATCTTTGTTCCCTGTCTTTTTTCAATCACTCTTACAAACTCACTGGCATCGCTGAGTGAATCGAAAGTACCGGTGTCCAACCAGGCAGTGCCTTTATCCAATATAGAAACTTTTAGTTTGCCTTTTTGTAAATAGGCTTTGTTTACATCTGTAATCTCATATTCACCTCTTACCGATGGTTGAAGGTTTTTAGCTATGTTCACCACTTCATTATCGTAAAAATATAAACCCGGCACAGCGTAGTTTGATTTGGGTTGTTTAGGTTTTTCTTCAATAGAAATAGCTTTCATATCAGCATCAAATTCTACCACCCCGTATCGCTCCGGATCAGATACCTGGTAGGCAAATACATAGCCGCCTTCTACATCGGCCAATAATCGAAGTTGCTTATCCAGACCAGTTCCATAAAATATATTATCGCCAAGTACCAGTGCCACTTTATCGTTTCCAATAAAGGAAGTTCCAATAACAAATGCCTGTGCTAATCCATTTGGAACTTCTTGTACTGCATATTCAAATTTGCAACCCACCTGGCTACCATCGCCAAGCAATCTTTTAAATTGTGCATTATCTTCCGGTGTAGTAATAATCAAGACTTCGCTTATACCAGCCAACATCAAAACAGATAAGGGATAATAGATCATCGGCTTATCATAAATGGGCATGAGTTGTTTGGAAATAGCTTTGGTGATGGGATATAATCTTGTACCAGATCCTCCGGCCAAAATAATTCCCTTCATAGCTTATCGTTTTGAATATTGTAAATCATAATACTGCATGTATTCACCACTGGTAACATGTTTTAACCAGACTGTATTTTCCAGGTACCAGTCAATAGTCTGACTTAATCCTTCCTCAAAAGTAACGGAAGGTTTCCAGCCGAGTTCCTTATTGATTTTGGAAGCATCGATAGCATATCTTCTGTCATGACCAGGTCGGTCTTTTACATAAGTAATTAGTTCTTCACTGGTACCGGCAGCATTACCCATTTTCTTATCCATCAATTTGCAGAGTAACTTTACAAGATCAATATTTCTCCATTCGTTAAAGCCGCCAATATTGTATGTTTCAAAGGTTTTACCATTTTGAAATACTACATCAATAGCGGTAGCATGATCTTTTACAAAAAGCCAGTCTCTTGTATATAAACCATCGCCGTAAACCGGCAATGGTTTTTTCTCAATTATATTATTAATGAAAAGGGGAATTAATTTTTCGGGAAAATGATTAGGGCCATAATTGTTTGAACAATTCGTAATAATTACCGGAAGATGATAAGTTTCTCCATAGACTCTCACAAAATGGTCGGAAGATGCTTTGCTCGCTGAGTAAGGAGAGTTGGGAGCATACGATGTTTCTTCTGTAAAAAATCCTGTTTCACCCAATGCACCATACACTTCATCGGTTGATACATGATAAAATCGTTTTCCTTCTTTTTTATCAGCCCAGCATTTTTTGGCAGCATTTAAAAGATTGACTGTACCAATTACATTAGTATAAACAAAATCAAGCGGCGAAAGGATTGAACGATCAACATGGCTTTCTGCTGCCAGGTGAATGATGCCGTCCGGCTGGTATGTAGAAAAAATTCTTTCAACATCCTTTGTATGCAGAATATCTACTTTTTCAAAAACATAATTTGGAGCAGCTTCAATATCCCGGAGATTTTCCAGATTACCTGCATAAGTCAGTGCATCTAGGTTAACAATCCGATAGTCAGAATATTTATTTATAAACAGGCGAACTACATGTGAGCCGATAAAACCTGCACCGCCAGTAATGATGACTGTCTTTTGCATTTATGCTTTATGCTGTTCTTTGTACCACTTAAATGTTTTCTTCAGCCCATCTTCTACAGAAACAGAAGGATTATACCCAAGCAATTGTTTTGCTTTTGAAATATCCGCCAAACTATGTTTCACATCTCCTTGTCTTTCGGAGCCGTGAGTTGGCTGCAATGAACTACCTGCTTCTTTTTTTAATCCCTCGAACAATTCCAATAAAGAAGTTTTATCTCCACAGGCAATATTATACACCTGGTTTACGGCTTTAGTGTTAGTAGTGAAAAATGAAAGGATGTTGGCTTGTACTGCATTGTCAACATAAGTAAAGTCACGGGTATGATGACCATCGCCATTAATCAGTGGGGATATATTATTCAATAGTGCTTCTGCAAAAATTGGAATGACTGCCGCATAAGGGCCATTGGGGTTTTGTTTGGGGCCAAATACATTGAAGTAACGTAGCCCTATTAATTCAATGCCATACAAATCTGCATAGACCCTGGCATACAATTCATTTACATATTTGGTAACAGCATAAGGAGAAAGTGGATTACCAATTTTGTCTTCCACTTTTGGCAGACCAGAATGGTCGCCGTAAGTGGAAGAACTGGCTGCATACACTAACCTTTTGATATTTTTTTCTTTAGCAGCAGTGAATATGTTTAGTGTGCCGTTGATGTTTACATCATTGGTAGTAAGCGGATCGTTGATAGAACGGGGAACCGAACCCAATGCAGCCTGGTGAGAAATAACATCAATACCATCACATGCGGCAAGGCAGGTTGCGTAATCTCTTATATCACCTTCGGTAAATTGAAACTGCGGATTAGTAGAAAACTGTTCTATGTTCCTGAGTGAGCCGGTTGATAGATTATCCAGCACCCTTACTACAGTTACTCTTTCGTCCAGCAATAATTGCTCAACAAGATTGGAGCCAATAAAACCTGCCCCCCCTGTTACTAAAACTCTCATTGAATAAATGCGATGATTTACTTCTTCCTGCTTTTAGGTTTTCCGAAAAACCTGCGAATATCAAGAAAGGCAATTACCTTCTCAACAAAATTCCGGGGTGCTACTTCTTCTTCATAGTAGCTTCCATAACCGTAACCATAACCATAACCATAACGGCCATAACCATAATAACCATAGCCTGGCTTTATTTTCACATCGTTGATAATAATGGAAACTTTGGGTAACTTATTTTCTTTATAAAACTCATCAATCAGGCCAATCTGCTTTTTAAATGTATGCCCCTGGCGAACAAGGTATAATGTAGAATCGGCGTATTTACTCAATGTCATAGCATCACTTACCATACCCACAGGTGCAGTATCCACTAATACAATGTCGAAATTCTCTTTTAACCACTCAAAAAGTTCATCCATCTTTTTGTCGAGTAGTAATTCAGAAGGGTTCGGTGGAATAGGGCCACAACCAAGTACATAAAGGTTTTCCTGTTCCGGCACTTGTTTTACTACATCATTTAATTCGGCTTTGCCAATAAGGAAGTTTGTTATACCCGGCCCCTTGGCAATACCAAGTCCTGCCAGAATTCTTGGCTTCCTGATATCAAACTCAAGGATAACTGTTTTTTTACCGGCTAATGCCAGCACGGCTCCCATATTAGTAGTTACATACGACTTTCCTTCACCGCTGAAAGAAGAGGTAAACAGGATAGTTGATTTCTCTTTCTTATTGAGAACATATTGGAGGTTGGAGCGGATAATACGGAACTGCTCTGCCACCATGCTACGGGTAGTTTTATTTACCACCAGCACTTTGTCGGAGTAAGAGTGTCCTATTTCTCCCAATATCGGCGCAGCAGTAATTTTTTCAATATCAGCCCTTGTAGTTACTTTATCGTTCAATACCTCGCTTAGAAAAATAATCAGTGCAGGCAGACCGATACCGAGCAAAATAGCCAGCATACGGATAGCTCTCTTATTAGGCTTTACAGGCTCAGAAGTAGGATAGGCCATATTAATAATATCCGAATTAGGAACATTGGCAGATTTTCTGATGGCTTGTTTTTCTTTTTCTCCTCTTAAAAAATCGTACAAAGCCTGAAGGCTTTCTACTTCTTTCTGCATCTGCAATTGCTCCTTTACTTTCTCTGGTAATGCCCGCAATTGAGATTGGTTTTGCAGGCTTTTCCCTCTTACTGTACCAATACTAGAGTTGATAGAAGACCTGATATTTTTTAAATTTTCCAGAATATTGGTTCGTAATTTTTCAATTTTATCGCTAACTTCTTTGACAATCGGGTTTCCTACTGGCACATTTCCATCCAGTAATTGCTGGCGGGCAATTTGTGATTCGTTATATTCTTTTACTAATTGTACAAGGGTAATATCATCCAGGCTTAATGTAGTGGGTACTTTTTCATATTGATTTTTTTGGTCCCGCAGGTAACTGCTCACAATATCTGTTACATTAAGTTTTAATGTTTGTTCGTTTATTATTTTGTCAGATTCGCCGATATTACCAAAGTAATTTTCGGATTGAGCTTTTGAATCAATCAGGTTTTCTCTTTGCTCAAATGCATTGAGTACCTGCTGGCTGCTGTCTATTTTATGACGATAATCTGATAGCCGTGCATCGATAAAATTCAGTGTTTTAACAGAGGTTTCGTCCTTTTTTTCAACACTGTACGATGCATATTCTTGCATCAGTTTATTGATAATATCTGCACCCATCTTTGCATTGGTATTTCTCATACCTACAAAAAGAATACCTGTACCTGCTGATTTAGGTGTTACCTGTATAGCACCGGCATACTGGCTGGCGGCGGAGTAGCTAGGTGTCCAGGAAACAGAATACTCTTTACTAACAGAACCAAAAGGATTACGAAGCAGCCTAAACATACCTTTATCATTGCGAAAAACCTGGCCAAATTTAAAGGTGGTTTTGTCGTCATTTATCCGAAACTCGGTATCATTCTGGAATTTTATCTTAAATGTAAAACTGTTGGTAGAATCAAAAATTTCCAGTGACTCCATGCGAAATGGTCCCTGGTTGTATGTATCTACTTTTTTAAATCTCCCTTTGGCAGTATAGCTATATTGCAGGCCGAGACTATCCACTACCCGCTGCATTAATGGGCGGGATTTCAATACTTCAATTTCATTAGCAATGTTATCTGCCTTATTACCACTAATCAGGTTTTCTAATTCATTATTCCGTTGACTACCTGGTTGTTCACTTCTTATCAGCATTGAACCTGTAACGCTGTAAATAGGAACAGTGTACCGCAGGTATAAATATGCGATTAAAAGTGCAAAAGCAACTGATAGAATAAAAATGGGCAGAAATCTGACGTACTTATAAAAAATATCCCTCAAGCTCAAATTAAAAAGCTCCTTCTTACTATTTTCTACTGGTTCTTCCATCGCAATCTTTGTAAATAAGGTTATTTCGCTGAATTAATAATAATATTTGCTATAGAGGCGACCACAGTGGCAATTGTAAGGGCAAACGTTACTTTTTGTGCCACTACAGCCTGTTCGAGGGATTTTGCTTTTATTTTTCCCGCATCTATCATCACTATGTCGTTTTGAAGCAAATAATAGTACGGTGAATTAAAAAGTTCTTTGGATGACAGATTTATAAACCCCGTTTGCCTTTTTCCATCAATTTCCCTGATTACTTTCACAGAGTCTTTCCTTCCGTATTGAGTAATGTCGCCAGACAAACCAATAGCTTGTAATATGGTAATATTTTCACCTGGCACTATGATTGTCCCTGTTTTTCCTACTTCTCCCATTACTGTTACCTGATAATTCAAAAACCTGATCGTAACCGTTGGATTGGCCAGCAACTCTACAGGCTGTGTTAGTCTTTTTTTTATTTCAGCAGCAAGTTGTTGCTTTGTCAATCCTTCAGCATGAATTGTTCCAAGCCTGAAGTGTTCAATTTTTCCATTCATATCTACTATAAATCCGCCGGTAGTTGTACCCTGGCTCAGGGTTTGGCCTATGCCGGTATATTGCATAGGCAAATTCCAATACTGATCAACTTTTGGATCGGTGGCCATACTATAGACCTGTATTGAAAGCAAGTCTCCTTTTTGAATTTTTAATTCAGGGATTTTTACTGTAGTTGCTTCTGAGGTGTTCGAAAAATTTTCAAGATAGTTGGGAAGTTTTTGCTGTGGTTTGCAGGAGACAAAATAAAATGGTAGTGCAAACAATAAAAAAAACCGGGCAAATCTCATTGATACGTACTTTAATATAAATGCAGCCAGAGCTGCAAAATCATGTTGTTTTTTCATTTAGAGAGGGGCGAAGTTAATTTACTTCTGTCAATATATGCCACCAAAATATATCCGAGGCTATCAATAGCAACTTTCGCAGTTTTGTGCCTGATATCCAACACTTTACCTTCCTTATCCATTAGTGAGCCATTGGCAATACGTACCCGTTGGTTCACTTTTAATTCCATCGGCCTTGCTTCTATATTTTCGTATTCATCGAGAAACCGCTTAATGGCAGTGATTTCCCTCTCTTTTATAACGGCAGGTTTGCCATCCCAGTACACAAAATTGATAGCCCCGTTTGTCATCCGTACTGCGCTTCTGTTCTCGTCACTCACTTTTACAAATACATACGACTTAAATAATGGCTCTTCCACTACTTTTACCCGGTCACTCCATTTCCGCCTTACTTTGTTCAACGGGCAATAGCTTTCGAGTCCTTTCTCGATAAGAAGCTGGTTTACTTTTTTTTCCCACCTTGGCCGTGTGTAAACGGCTAACCATTTATTAGCCAATTCAGTAATTTTTAAGATGGCTTCGCCATCTCAATCACATAAAAAGGCTTTATGTGACTGGTTTTCATTAAATTATAAAATATAAGGCCTGGCATGGAGCCTACAGCCTAAATTTTGCTTGCAAATATATGGTAAGATGTGAGTGGAAAGACAATAAAATGTGCAGATTTTGAACGATTTACCCCCATAAGTTGATAAATATTTAAGAGTAAATGCTACGCCTTTTTGTAGCTTATTGGTTTGCGACTTTCAGTCAGTTTATCCTATTCTATTACTTTTAATTTCTACAGCCTGCATCTGGCTGTAATTTTTTGTTACAGGAGTTTTATTAGGCAAATCCTTACATTTAGTTTCTTAAACAATTGCTTTGAACCAACGCTTCTACTCTCTTGATGTTTTCCGTGGTGCTACTGTTTGCCTGATGATACTGGTCAATAATCCGGGTAGCTGGAGTCACATATATGCGCCCTTGGAACATGCCCCCTGGCATGGGTTAACACCAACTGATTTAGTTTTTCCCTTCTTTTTGTTTGCCGTGGGCAATGCCATGTCTTTTGTAATGCCAAGATTGGAAGCCGCCGGTGATGCTGTTTTTTGGAAAAAAGTAATTAAAAGAACAGCGATTATTTTCGGGGTTGGTTTGTTTCTAAACTGGTGGCCCTTTGTAACAGAAGTGAACAGGCTTGCGGATGGGGCAACAGAGTTTCATAAAGTAACCATATTCAAAGGTTTTACCTGGCTTGATTATTCAAAAGACAAAGCCGGTAATATTATTGAAACAATAAAAGGAGTCAGGATATTTGGCGTTCTGCAACGAATTGCCCTTTGTTATTTTTTTGCATCTGTTATCATTTACTATTTTAAAGCAAGGAAAGCTTTTTATGTTGGTGCAGTTTTATTATTAGTCTATTGGGTGCTTTGTTATGCTGGCAATCCTGCTGATCCCTTTAGTGTGAAAGGTTGGTTCGGAACTGCGATTGATAAATCAATACTTGGCGAGTCACACATGTACAAAGGAGAAGGTATTCCTTTTGACCCGGAAGGATTGATGAGCACTATGTCTGCTATTGTGCAAGTGATCTTCGGTTATCTTGTTGGTGATTATATCCAGAAAAAAAGTAAAGTGTCAGAACAATCATCGGGCATTGAAGAAAAAAATCTTGCTTCAACTGGTATGTACCCAATGCTGACAGGCCTTTTTGTAATCGGTATTGCTTTATTGGTATCTGGTTTTTGCTGGGACATGGTTTTCCCTATCAACAAAAAAATATGGACCAGCTCATATACAATTTATACTACCGGCCTTGCCATCATCACTATTGCAACGATGATTTATATGATTGAGGTAAATAACATCCGTGGGGGCCTTGCCCGTTTCTTTGATGTTTTTGGCAAAAATGCTTTGTTTGTATTTGCACTCAGTGCATTTTTACCTAAGGGGCTTGCACTTATCAAACTCGGTGATGGTGTAAATCCCTGGAACTGGCTGTATAAAAAAGTATTGATACATATTCCCGGTGCCAAAGAAAATGGCTCCTTAGCTTATGCTCTCTGCGTTATCACTTTTATGTGGGCCATCTGTTATTGGATGGATAAGAAGAAGATTTATGTAAAAGTCTAAGCAGTTTTTTTATTCCTATCTATCTCAAAGAAATTTGTTTTTAATTAACAGAAAGCAAAATCCATTTAACACCTTGTTTTAATCCATGGTTTTATTTTCGAAGAACACAAAACCAAACAACACACTATGAGAAAAACTATACTCTTTGTATTATTATCTGCGTCTTCCTTCAATGTTTTCAGCCAGCAAGATTCTCTTCTAAAAAAATTTAAGTACAGGATTGACCATTTCAGGGCTATTAACCTGAATGCAAATGGTGGAACCAATTTCAATAAAACTGAATTAGTTCCCGACACTTACAAAGCCAGTTCTTCATCGGGTGGAGTTGGTAGCAGCCTCTACACGTTAAAAAGTACAGATAAAATATTGTTGACTACTTCAAGTAGCATTTCATCCCATTTTAGTTTTAATAAATCTGAAAATATACCCAACATCAATAAAAGCAGGAGTTTTTCTGCCGCTACTCTATTCAGTATATTAAATAAATGGTTCTCTAAAAAAATATTTACTGAATTAGGTGCTGATATTTCAGGTAATAACTATTCTAACAGAAACACTTCACCAACCGTTCCGGCCAACGCAAGAAATAAACAAACCGGCTATTTACTTGCTTTACATGCTGGTGTCGGGAAAGGCAGACTCGAAAATATAACGGATATGCAGAATGCTCTCTGGTTAAACAAAGCATTGTCAGAAGCAGGTCCCTTATCCAAATCACTGTCGGGTGATGAACTTTATGGGCTTGGGCGAAGTATAACAAAAGCAAATAATACCCGAATACTTGATAGCAGAAAACGAACACAATTTATGCTTGAAACAGTTGATAATTATTTGCAGGGAAAGGGGTTAATCAGTAAAAACGATATTGCTTACTTTTCCAATCTGAATGATATTTTATTTTTTGCATTTAATAATACACGTTTAGCAGGAACAGAAAAATTTATCCGGTTTACTCCCTCAATATCTGGCACAAACAACAACAACTCCCAAAACACCCAAAACAATCCGATTGATGAAAATGAACAAACCCCTGTTACGAAATCTGCTCTTCTTTCTATTGGCTTTAATAACTACAAACCTGTAAACCTTAAACACCAGAACAATTACGGTGGCTACCTAAAATTCAATTATGTTTCTAATAAGTTTACCGCTAAGTATTTTACTGCTGGTGTTTTGGTTAATGAGTTTAATTTTTCGACAACAATCAAGCAGGCAGGAGTAAATTTATTTTACGAGCATTCCTTTTATCCGAATACCAGAACAATTGTAAACCTTAACCTTCAAACAGAAGCCGGTTACCAGGATGCGAAGCAGGATAAAGATTTTTATGGCACTGCAAGCCTATCCGGCGACTTCAACTATTTTATCAGCTATAGAACAAGACTAAAGATTGGTGCCGGTGTTTTTTACAGAAAAAACATCTATAATAATAGCTATCAACCCGTCCTATTTCCTGACGATACCCGGCTGTTTGCCAATGCCGGTTTAGGAATTAGTTTATAAGTAAGAACCCGACCAGATAAGTATATGTTGTGGATTTTTTTCCCCGGGGTGTGAAATAGAGGTCTCCAAACAGTATTTATGGTATATTCTTCTCATTTTCGTACTTCAGTATTAATACTTTCAACTCCTTTTTCTGAATGGCATGAAAATTGAAAATGTAGGTGTAGTAAAACGCAACTATTATGAAAAAATCAATAACGAAGTTCCTGAACGAATCAATCAAAAAGATAAAACAGCATAAAGAGGCAATAAAGAGATTCAGGTTTTCTACGTATAAAGAAGACTTTGTAATTACAGAACAAGAGGAAAGGGAAGGTGGTTTTTTTGGAAATGCAAATTACAAAGCTTCGGCAGCATAAATATTTAAGTTTTTAAATTTTTTCTCATAAGCAGTTAGTTTTGGTTACGACCTCTGTTTCTACAGAGGTTTTTTTATGCAAAAAAGGGTGGCATTTTTCTTTAACATTTTCTTATCGCCGTTGCTAAATATTAACCTGGGCAAGCGGAACAAATTTTGCATCTTATCCTTGTAAAACTTGTGATTATGAAACTCGTAACTTTTGCCAGTGCCGGTGCTTTTATCGTATTATCTGCTTTTGTAATGAAAAAAGAAAAAATAATATCTACAACTTTCTTGTATGATAATAAATGGTCTTTAAAGAAAATTCATACGGATTCTGGTGTGGAAAAGGTGAATACCAAAGCCTTTATCAAATTTGATGCAGAAAAGAAAAGTGCTGGTGGTAACGGCAGTTGTAATTCTTTTGGTAGCATTTTTACTATTAGTGACAATACAATTAGTTTTAAAAATATTTTTTCTACTAAAATGTATTGTGAAGGAGTGCAGCAGACGGAAAATGCTTTTTTAAAGCAGTTGGGTAAAATCAACCGGTTTGAGGTGAAAGATAAGGCGTTAGTGCTTTATCATGATAAAGATTTGTTGCTGGAGTTTGAGGGAGAATAAACTAACCAGATAATATATTAAAGCTTTTTCATTTTCCCTCTCAAAGGGACTTCATACCCAAACGGCCTTTTCTCCTTCGTCATTTTTTCGAGTATTTCTTCCCAAGAATTTATAAGCAACTTTACAATTTCCCAATGTTTATCTAACCCCTTCTGCATCTTTAGGAAAAATATACCAATTTTATATTGTTCACAAAGTTGGTACTGCAACCTCCTTTATGAATATTTAAATCTTTTGTTATGAGTATCCCCTTTTGATTACCAATTGAAGGGATAATTACTTCATCAGGTTGACCTTTGCCGAACTTTATTTTTGTAGAGTGTACTATAACATCATTGAAGTAGCCCTTATTTAAAGAATTGAGTGCATCAGCAACATATTCAGATAGATTTTCATCAAGAAAAACTTCCGTCATGCAGCAGGTTTTTTATAAAAAGATATTGCATCATTAACCTGCTTGGCGGTAAGGTCGTAAAGAATACTTATTGCATTAATTGGCTCTCCACTTTCATACATTGAAAAAATAACTTCTGAATTAATATTAGTTCCATCAATAGTTGGCTGCCCAAATTGATGATGGGGGTCAACAACAATTGAACTATTTTTTGTTGCCGGATAAAACCGTTCTGCTATTTTTTGGGAATTAAAATCAATCTTGCCAGCAAATTTTTTAATAAACTCAACAAAATCTGTTTGTCTTGAACCATCTGCTTTTACTATTGAATCTTTAAATTCATACCATATTTTTTTTCCATCACTAAGTAATTTGGAACTCGCAAAAGGGTATGGGCTATTAAGTTCTTTGGACATAGCGGTTCTTGACTTCAAAACCTGATATGTGGAAACACCCATTTCCTGAAGGTGAAAACAAATATAGAGTTCAATAAGCGTATAAAAATTAACGGCCTTTATTTTATTATCTACAGACCATGAATAGGTTTGATTAAAAAGCTTTTTTCCAAGCCTATCGTCCCAGTACTCATTCAAATATCGCCGTACCTTGGCCTGAGGAATACCCAATAACTTACTAATGTCTGGAATTGTATAAATTCCGGAACCTAATTGTTGTTTATGGAAATTTGCTGTTGACATTGTTTTACAAAGCTACAAAGTATGAAAATAACATTCTATTTAAGAATTATTAAAATTTCCCCCTAGAACAACCTCCCCTGCTCCCCCGGCCTCCGAAAAATACTTGTATCCAGACTCCATTCTTCCGCATTCATATTATAAAGCTTTCCATATTTTCTATATTGCTGTGCCACCATGTCAGCAATATTTCCTTCTCCCCGCATACGTACACCCCAGCGGGTATCATTTACTTTTCCATCATGGCTTTGTTCAATCAGGTGCCATACTTTATCGGCCCGGTCAGGAAAATTTTTAAATAACCAATCGTGAAATAAAAACTTAATAGCACCATTTAATCGTATAAA
>JBKJIX010000116.1:0-18062 GCA_046598205.1 Chitinophagaceae bacterium | reverse complement strand
GTCTCAGCGATGGTAAAAAAGAAAAGAGCAGCGGTAATGCTGCTCAGTCCTGTGTGGTGACCCCGCCAGGATTCAAACCTGGAACCTTTTGATCCGTAGTCAAATACTCTATTCAGTTGAGCTACGGGGCCATCCGAATATATCGGGCGGCAAATATAAGGCAAAAATGCCAACAGGAAAAAGCAGAATTGTGCTACCGGTTTCGCCAATCCGGAACATATTTATCCAGCAACGCCAGGTAGTCTTTATTATCCTTTAAACCTGCAAGATCTGTATCGGTGATGAGGGCTTCAACATTTTTATACCCCTTTTCATAGGCCTGCCGTAAATAGGAAATAGCTACATCTGGTTTATTATTCAGGGCATAACTACAGCCCAGGGTAAAATAGTTTTTTGGCTTCGTCGGATCAAGGCGAATGGCATTTTGTATGGATTCAATGGCCTGGTCATAACGTTGCAAACTGTGATAGACCAATCCAAGATTAAGTGCTGCTGTGGCAGAATTAGGATCAAGCTTTACCGCCTGGCTCAGGTACACCAACGCTGAATCATTCATCTCAATCTTTATAAATACATTACCGGTCTGGGTGTAAGCCGGTGCATATTTGGGATCCAGTTGAATCACTTTTCTGTAATACACAATAGCAGAATCATACTCCTTCATATCATCATAAAAATTACCGATAGTAAAGTAGGACTTCGCCCCCGGATCAGTTTTTTTGAAAAGCTGCCTTTTAAAATAGTAGGCGGCAGAATCATAAAGTTTTAACTGCCGGAATACGCCAACAATATTGGCCCACACAATCGGATTCTCAGGATCAATATCCAATGCCTTTTGCATACTTGTCTTTGCCGATTTATAATCCTTCATTCCCTGGAATACTAATCCGAGATTGCTGTGAATCTGTGCATTTCCCGGATCCGCTTGTAAAGCTTTTTGAATATACCATCTTGCAGAGTCATATCGTTTCTGATCAAAGAAGGCCATACCAAGATCATTCATGAATGTAGTGCTGTTAACGTCATACAGCGATGAAGTTTTCATGAAATAAGTTATAGAGTCTAACTGGTTCTGTTCTTTAAATATCTTAAAAATATTATTGGTAGCTGGTTTGTAGTCAGGCTTTATACTTAAAGCTCTCCTGAAATAATGTTTTGCAGAATCATATTTCTTTTCCTGTCCGAAAACTGCACCAAGATTATTGAGTATTGAGGGATTACCCGGTTCCAACCTTACTGCCTGCTGAAAATAACTGTAGGTAGAATCCGGCATTTTCAATTCTTTAAACACCATTCCAATATTGATAAGGGCATACGCTGAGTAAGGATTTGCTACCAGTGCTTTACGATAATAATAAGTAGCAGAGTCTAACTGTTTCAATGTAAAACTGATGCCTCCAAGACTGTTATAGGCTTCTTCATAATTAGGATCAAGAGCTGCAGCCATCCGGTAATACACTTTGGCAGAGTCATACTCCTTTAACTCCTTATAAAAATTTCCGATATAAATATTTACAATAGACTTGTCGGGATAATTGGCAAATGCTTTTGAATAGTAGATACGGGCAGAATCAAACTGCTTGATTTCAAAAAAAGTCTTGCTCAATCCGTTATAGGCATTAATAAATTTTGGATTGGCTGCAATACTTTGTTTGAAATAACTAATGGCCCGGTCATAATTTTTACGGGTATAGTTTACCCAGCCAATATTATTGCTGGCATACGGATTATTGGGTTCAATACTTAGTGCCTTTTCATAATAGCTGATAGCAGAATCACCCTTTGAAAGTGAATAATAATAATGACCCAGGTCAACATAAGCATCTGCATTATCGGGACTTACTTCTATTGATTTGCGATAATATTTAATAGCAGAATCAGGACGACTTAATGTTTTGTAAGCGAAAGCCAGTGTAACGTAAGGATACCTCCATTTTGGTGCTGCTACAATAGCTTTCTTTGCATAATAAACGGCACTGTCTAACCGGTTATTATCAAGGTGGAGGGAAGACAATGTATTAAGGAGGTATGCAGCATTTTTATCAGTAGCATAAGCAGTGTAAGCAAACTCAAAAGCACTGTTTCTATCCACCAGTTTACGGCTTCTTCCAAAATAACCCCTTGCTTTAAAAAAATACATACGGCCCAAAAGGGATTTTGCAAAATCCGGATCATCAGGCATAATATAACTGATTGCTTTTTCCAGCATATAGCCCACTTCATAAAACTCCTGCTGTGCCACTTTTTCCATCCTGTTAAGGCTGGTAGTTATTTCATCTGTCTTGTCTTCTTCATCTATTTGTGCCCTCAACCGCTGAATGGAAGAAGCATCCTTACAGTCAAGATAAAGATTGATTTTACTTTGTGCAAAGTTGATATATTCAACAGCCAATGTTGTTTGTGCATCAACGGTATAAGAGTTACCCGGAAATTTTTCTTCCATCTGGGTATAATAATACTCTGCAGATGATTTACCAATCAACCGGCTTCCTTTTACAGCATTGTTAAAAAGATTATAGGTTACTATGAGTAGCGAATCCTCAGGCCTGATCGGCAAATTCTCTATATTCTTAATTGCAGCCTTCCTCCGGGAGATGAATGATGAACCGGGTCCTTTTCCCTGTAATTTTTTAGTCTCCATCCATTTTCGCATATAATTGGTGTCAACTATGCTTACAACTTTGTCGCTTTTATCCGGGCAGCAGAAAAAAGGGTCTTGCTTTCTTTTAAACTTTTGAAGTGCAATAGTGGGTACTTTTTTTGTTACATATTCCTGTACCTCCTTAAAAGTAACTTTGTTATCCTTTGTTCCTTCTACATCAGCTGTACCTGATAGTGCATCAATAAGATAATAAGTAAACAGACCATGGCCCGAACCAATAGAAACATCTTCCAACGATTCTTGTCCGGCTTTTGCAGCCAGCATCAGCATTTCCCCAGCCATTAATTCTGATATTCCAGTACTTAAAAAGCTCTGCCCTTCTGCTCCGCCGGGCAATTCATTTGTTCTACAGGCATCCATAATCAAGTAAACTTCCACTCCCTTTTGCGTATACCTTGAAATATTGGCCTTCAATTCAAACATAGACATGGCACCAGTTACCTGATAATTGTTCTTATCTCCTGCCGGATTGCAATCATACGTCAGGTAAAAATATAGGTTCTCATCAATCGCATCACCATGGCCGGATAGGTAAATAAAAAGACGGTCTCCTTTCTGCAAATTTTTAGCTTTTAGCCATTTATTACCTGCCACTAAAAAGTTTGCTTTTAATGCCTTATCATTTAGCAGGCAATAAATATTATCATCTGGTAAATTTCCTGCTGCGGGGGATTTCAAAAAGTCTTTGAAGAGTTCCGCATCCTTATCCGCATATTCAAGCGGACGAACCTTCTCGTATTTGGAAATACCCATTATCATAGCAAAAGTTTGCGGCCCTGCTATAGTCGTATCTCTGGGCTTGGGTGGAGATTGAGCATGTACCTGTTGACAGGCTACCAGCAATAACAGGGAGCCAATAAGTATGGAAAGGTTTTTTGGCATAAATTACACCTACTAAATTACGGATTTACAGGGGAATAACTATTTTTATCCGCCCCAAAATGCCGGGAATTTCGGGGTAACCCCGTTTGTAAAAATAATAAGAGAATATGTTAAGGATGAAAAAGTTGCAACCTTGCAGTCAATTGGCAAATCATTATTACAAAACCAGAACCACCACTAAAACTTTCTGATGAAAAAACCACTGCATAAACATATTGGCCACCATGCCCGGAAAGTGCATGGCCATTTTACCAAATACCTGTACGAACGGGACACTATTTTCGCCACTATCTGGGTTTTTCTTTTTATTATAATACTTGGCTCTATACCGCTTAATCTTGGCAGTTTAAACCCTATCAAACTCGGATTGAAGGATTTGGATATGAACGATATGAGCTATTCCAAACTTGGAAAAGCTCAGAATACACCCATAGATACAAGCAATATTGTTGTGATAAATATTGGACAGGCTGACAGAGAGGGTATTGCAGCTATCATTAATAAAACAGCTTTATTTAAACCCAAAGTAATGGGGCTGGATGTAATCTTTAACGGACCAAGGGATGCTGCTAAAGATTCTCTGCTCCGTGAAGCAATACAGAGAAATAAAAATCTGGTAGTGGCTGTAAAAATTGAAACTGACTCAAGTGATAAACTTATACCATCTGAAAATTTCTTTTTAAATAATGCCAGTTACTATGGGTATGTAAATTTTCCTAATGAAGATAAAGAAACTGTCAGATATTATTTCCCTTTTAAGAAAGATGACCATGACAAGCAAATAGTCCTGCCTTCATTCTCATCTGCCCTGATAAAACTCTATGACACCACTGCTTACAATAAAATTAAAAGGAAAGCTGATAGTAAAGTTATTGTTAACTATACCCGCAATGTAACTGAAAGAAAAAAGCAGTACCTGGTTATAGAAGGCGAAGATCTGCTTATGGACAATATTGACTCTTCTGCTATTGAAGGCAGGATAGCCCTCCTCGCCTATGTAAATCTAAGCCCCAACGATATTGAGGATAAGAAGTTTACACCGATGAATGAAAAATTTGCCGGAAAGTCACATCCGGATATGAACGGAATTTTTGTACATGCCAACATTATTTCGATGGTGTTGGAAAAGAACTATGTAAAAAAGTTACCTTCATGGGTCAATTGGCTCATTTCAGTCCTTGTTTGCTGGCTTTTCATGTCCTTTTTCATCCGGTATTACCTTGAAAGCCATATCTGGTTTCATTTAGTAGCTAAAATTATACAGGTCGCTTCAGCAATACTATTCGTTTGGATTGGTATTCATTTATTTGACAGGTACCGGCTGAAGGTGGATTTGAAAATGAGCCTGCTTGTAATTATTATGGCGGTGGATGTCATCTATTTTTACGAAGCCTGGGCCGTATGGATGCATAAAAAATTTAATTATAAGACGGTGTTTAAACCTCACCATAATTAATAAATCTTTAGTATTAAACCTTAAACCCCAAAAGATGAAAAAGTTACAACTCTTTACCCTTCTTTTTTCGCTTACACTTGCTGCGTCTGCGCAGAATAATTTCCTCCTGTACAGTTTCAAAGGAAATGTATCTGTAGTAGAAAATAATGTGGAAAGCAAAGCCAAAGTTGGTAAGCCACTTGCCAGCACAGCTACTGTAAAACTTGCTGCCGGCGCTGCCGTTACATTAATCTGTAATGAAGCTGCCATGTTTACATTTACAAAAGCCGGTAAGTATGCACTTAATAAATTTGGTGACTCCTGCCGGGTAAGCAGCAGTTCTGTAAGTGCTAATTATGTAAAATATGTTTGGGCTTCCATGACAAAAACAACCGGTTCATCAGGCAGTAACCGTAAAGCCTATATGAACACAGTCGGTGCTGTAAGCCGTTCTATCAATAATATCTGGATAGACCCAAGACTTGATACACTTAATTATCCCGGCGGTGGCACGGAGTTCCCTTTGTCATGGAAATCGTATTCCGAGGCAAAAGATTTTGATTTTTCGCTATACAGTAGCGACAACATCAGCACAGCTATTCACTCCACCTCGGTAAATAAACTCAAAATTCCAATCGGTGACATAGCAAATAAAATGAAACAGGGTAATTCCTATTTCTGGACAGCCTCTGTAAAAGGAGAAGAAAATGATGAGTTGAAAATCATCAACTATGTAAAAAAAGAAACCTATGCTGCCGTGCTGGATGCTATTAAAAAGCAGGGTGCAGCTTTTGAAGCCCCTGCAGAACAGGCTTATCGCATCGCTTTTATGCTGGAAGATGCACATTATCTTTCTGAGGCATACATATATTATACAAAAGCAGCCACTTTAGACTCAGCTAATGCGCTGTATCGTTCTACCTTAATGTCTTTCAAGAAAGATTACGAGATAAAATAATTATTGCAACTGCAAAAGAATTTAAGTCCCGCTATGGCGGGACTTTTTTATTTTTATAGGATGAAGATTTCTTTTTGGTCAATAGGAAAAGCAAATGAAGCGTATATAAAAACAGGGGTGGATGAATTTACCCGGCGCATTTCCCGTTATTTTAAAGTGGAGTGGACTATTATTCCGGTTCCAAAAAATGCAGCTACCCTCAGCGAAATGGATTTGAAAAGAAAAGAAGGAGAAGTGATATTGGAATGGCTCAACAAAGACGATTATCTTATTGCATTGGAAGAAAGAGGAAAACAAATGAGTTCAGAAGGGTTGGCCAATTTTATACAGGAAAGGGCTAACGAAAGTACAAAGCAAATTATTTTTTTAATCGGCGGAGCGTATGGCATTGATGATGCAGTTTTGAAAAGAGCTGATTATAAATGGAGTTTATCGCAATTAGTATTTCCGCATCAATTAGTTCGGCTCATACTGGCAGAACAAGTGTACCGGGCCTGCACCATTCTACGCAATGAAAAATATCATCATAGCTGATTAAGGACATCTGTAAAAACCCTCCAAGAGTTGGCCTAAAGAAACTCTTTTTTGAGGAGAAACCTCTTGGAGGGTTTAGTTTTTAAAGCTGCTCTTAAGATAAACTACTTATTTTTAAAGCATGAATGACATTTCAAATTATCCCGTTACCATTGCACTAATAGCTATCAATGTTATCATTTCACTGATAGCCATGAATAACCAGGATGTAATGTCCAAAGCGATCATGTGGCCGTATGGAGTAAAGCGGTACAATCAGTTTTACCGTTTCATCACCAGCGGTTTTATACATGCTGATTACATGCACTTGTTCTTCAATATGTTTACCCTTCTTTTCTTTGGGCAGGTTGTTGAAATCTATTTTTCACTTTATGGCCTTGGTGGAAATATTGCATACATCGTTCTTTACTTCCTTGCCCTTGTTGCATCTGACTTACCTACTTACTTAAAACAAAGAGATAATTACAATTACCATTGTCTTGGTGCATCCGGTGCCGTATCTGCTATTGTATTTGCTGCCGTTGTTTTCGATCCCTGGGGAAGTATTTATCTCTATGGTGCATTAAAAATATCGGCTCTTGTTTATGCAGTTCTGTATATAGTTTACTGTGTTACTATGTCAAAAAGAGGAGGTGATAACATTAACCATGATGCACATCTTTGGGGCAGCCTGTTTGGCTTAGGCTTTACCGTAGCATTGATAGCGGCCATGCAACCGGCTCTTTTTGAATTTATACTGGAACAATTAAAGAACCCCAGTTTATTTGGCAGGTGATAAAGTAAGACGGAGTGCTTCTTTAGTATGCTCCATTATTTTAAACCGTTCATCAATCCGGTGACCGACCACCCAGATGATTCGCTGATTACTTTCAAGCACCCATACTTTTTCTTTTTCCGTGGCAGAAAGTTTCAGGTCAATAAGAAAACGGTTGATTTTCTTCTTCTTCTTCATCCCTAAAGGATAGAAGTAATCACTGGTTTTTCTTTTGCGGAGTAATAAGGGGAACTGGATTTCTTTTGCATCAAAACAAGCAACCCAGTTGGCAGTTGGCAGTTGGCAAGCCTCAATAGCAAGCCTGCTTAACTGCAAACTGCCAATTGCAAACTGCAAACTACTTATTCCATCTTCAATAATAATATTCTGAGATTCTGATGTTACAACCGGGCTAATGATGAACCAATGCCGGTGTTTAATGATTCTATAGGCAGCAGTGGGTGACTGAATATATTTTCCTGAATCACTTTCAGCCAGTTTCATTACTTCATCCACTTGCTTTTCATTGAAACCAAAAGCTGAAATGATTTCGTAAATTAAAGCCCGGTTATTATAAGCCATCAACTGCTTAACAGGAATATAGACCTCCTTCCCTTTGGGTTTGCAAAGCTTTTTCGTTAATTCTCCGACGGAAAACTGATACAATTTTTCAATCTCTTTAAACCGGTTGATGTTGTCTTGTAAATTATCTTTTACCTGCGGATACACATTGCTGATGGCAGGTATGATTTCATTTCTGAAAAAATTCCGGGTGTATTTAGATGATTGGTTGGAGGAGTCTTCAACAAACTCCAGTTTATTCTCTTGAGCAAACTCCAGTAATTCTGCCTTAGAGAAAGACAATAACGGCCTCCGGATATAATTAATAGACGGAGGAATACCTGTTAATCCATGCAAACCAGTTCCCCGGAAAAAATTCATCAACAGCGTTTCATTGTTATCGTCTGCATGATGAGCTGTGAGAAGAAAGTTTCGGGTTTCAGGTTTTGGGTTTTGACTACTTACTTCTGACTCAAGGCTCCTAACTAATTCAGCAAACCAATTATATCGCAACTCTCTTGCCGCTTGCTGTGTTGATAGTTTGTTTTCCGCAGCATACTTTTCTGTATCAAATTGCTGAACTATCGCTTCTATTCCATACTTATTTGCAAGTTGTCTCACAAAAAGCTCATCTCTTTCACTTTCCTCTCCTCTCAGCTTAAAATTGCAATGAGCAATAATGAAATCATATCCTGCCTGTTTACATAATTCACAGAGCACTACAGAATCAATACCGCCGCTTACAGCCAGCAGCAGTTTATCTTTCGGTGAGAAAAGATTTTGTTGCTTTGTAGAATTTTGAAATTGTAATAATAAATTCATTAGATAATCTTATTTCTTTGGTACACTCAAGAAACAAAAGTGAGTTAATAATCTAAGTTCCCCTTTAGGGCACAGGGGGCTAAAAAGTTAATTCCTCCCAGGCGCCCTTCAACTCACCATAAGCATGGTTTTCCCCTGCCTTTTTTGCTTCCTCCATTCCCTTTTCATATACTTTAATGGCCTCTTCTGTTTTATCATTCCGTTCCAGCAACTTAGCGAGGTGGTAATAGCTGCCAATATATTCCGGTTCCCTGTTTAAGATTTCTTCGAATAAACCCCTTGCCACTTCATCATTACCCAGTTTGATATATTCAAGGGCCATTGCATGCTGCACAAAGCTGTCATGAGGATTTGCCTTTAAAAAATCTTTCAATTTTGAAATCTTATCCACCCCGAAAAATTATTAGTTTTTAATTCCAGATTTTTAATTGCCTTCCTTATCTTTGCTTTAGTTGCATAAACAACTATCTCCCTTCGTTATACTCAGGGTGACAAAATTAAATTATATGAAAATCTTAGTTTGTATCAGTAAAACGCCGGACACAACGGCAAAAATAGCCTTCACCGATAACAACACGAAATTCGATGTGAACGGTGTGCAATGGATCATTAACCCTTACGACGAATGGTATGCATTGGTTCGTGCCATTGAATTAAAAGAAGCCGATGCTTCCACCGCTATTCATTTAATCACTGTTGGTACTGCCGATGCCGATCCTATCATCCGCAAGGCATTGGCATTAGGGGGTGATGAGGCCATCCGTGTAAATGCTGATAGCCACGACAGTTTTTATATTGCTTCGCAAATTGCTGAAGTAGCTAAACAGGGCGGATACGATTTAGTATTGACAGGAAAAGAAACGATTGATTATAATGGTTCTTCTATTGGTGGAATGGTAGCTGAGTTATTAGACCAGCCCTATGTTTCTCTTGCCACAAAATTTGAATTGACCGGAACAAAAGCTACTATCACCAGAGAAATAGAAGGTGGTGAAGAAGTGAATGAAGTGGAACTACCTGTTGTAGTAAGTGCACAAAAAGGAATGGCTGAAGCAAGGATACCAAACATGCGGGGTATTATGGCAGCCAGAACAAAACCATTGAAAGTAGTAGACCCAACAACGGTTGAAGCATTGACAACTGTCTCAGGTTTCGGATTACCTCCTGCAAAGTCTGGAGTGAAACTTGTTGCAGCGGATAATGTGGAAGAGTTGATTCGCTTACTTCACGAAGAAGCAAAAGCCATTTAATACCCCTATCCCCTAAAGGGGAATTTTAAATCAAATAGTTCTTATTATTAATTAGTCTAAAAGAAGAAAGTGTTTTTTGTGTTACCAGCATTTGTTTTTCATGGCATCTTCGTTGCGTCGCACTTTTCATCTTTCTGTCCTTTACTCAACAAATAAATACTCGTTTATGTCAGTTCTCATTTTTATTGATACCGCCGATGGCCATGTAAAGAAAGCCTCTTTAGAAGTTCTTACTTACGGAGCTAAAGTAGCGGAACAGCTTGGAACTACAGCTGAAGGTGTTGTGCTTGGTGCCGTATCTGATGACCTTACAGCTTTGGGTAAATATGGTATAAAGAAAATCCATCATGTTGCCAACGATTCATTGAATCACTTGGATGCACAGATTTATACCAACGTAATTGCACAAGTGGCAGAAGCTACCGGAGCCAAAGTAATTGTCTTCTCCAACAATGTAGATGGAAAAGCTATTGCCCCCCGCCTCTCTGTTCGGTTGAAAGCAGGATTGGTTTCAGGTGTAGTAGCATTGCCCGATACAGGTAATGGATTTGTGGTAAAGAAAAATGTATTCTCCGGTAAAGCATTTGCCAATATTGCAGTGAATACGGAAATAAAAATCATTGCATTAAGCCCCAATGCCTACACAATTGCTGCCGCAGAAGGAACTGCTGAAGTTGCACCTTTTACCGCAACCGTTGATACACCGAAAGTAAAAGTAATCAGCACTACTAAAGCCAGTGGCGAAGTGCCATTGACAGAAGCGGAAATAGTGGTAAGTGCAGGTCGTGGATTAAAAGGCCCTGAAAATTGGGGTATGGTAGAAGAACTTGCCAAAACATTACATGCGGCAACGGCCTGTAGCCGTCCGGTGGCTGATGCACACTGGCGGCCGCATAATGAACATGTGGGGCAAACAGGTTTCGCCATTGCTCCTAATCTTTATATTGCCATCGGTATTTCTGGCGCCATTCAGCATCTGGCCGGGGTAAACAGGAGTAAAGTAATTGTAGTAATTAATAAAGACCCGGAAGCCCCCTTCTTTAAAGCCGCCGATTATGGTATTGTAGGCGATGCTTTTGAAATTGTTCCTAAAATGACCGAAGCGATTAAGAAATTGAAAGGAGTAGTATAAAAAACAAAATTTCGTAGAACAAAGTAACCACAAACCATTTGCGTTTGTGGTTTTTTATTGCAAACTTGCAGTATCCTAACCCATTTTTCTATGAAAAAAAATTTCTTACTCCTATTTTTCATCAGCTTATGCTTTTATTCCCAGGCACAAAAGAAAAACAAGGACAAAGATAAAAGCAAGGATAAGCAGGAAGCATCTGTAAATTTTACACCTGACGAAACAACGCCAGCAGCTGATACCACGAAAAAATTTACCGGCGTTATTAAATACCGGATGACCTCTGATGATCCATCTGACAGAGATTCCATCATTATTGTTTTTGGAGAAACCCGGATAAGGGTAATCATGTTCCTTCCCGGCTATAGGGAAGATCAAATTTTTGAAAGAAGCATGATTGCCAATTTAAAAGACAGTACCTTTTTAGAATTAGATGCCAGAAAGAAAACTTATAAAACAGAAAAGCTTTCTGCGAGAAATGAGGGGACAGCACTTTCCCTAACGGCTGAAAAAAAGACAGTACAGCTATTAAACACTTCCTGCCATGAGTATAAAGGCCAGATGACAACAACGGATGGAGAAGTCTTTCAAACTGTTTGCCTGGTGAGCAACCAACATTCCTATATTTCAGCTATTGATTATAACTTTTTAGGTATTCAACCCCTTGTAATGAGTTATAAAATTGTATTGGGCCTGAAAACAAGATCATCCAATAATGAGAATACATATATTATGGCTTATAAAATTGAGCCCGGCGATACCGATGCCTATTTTGACCTGAGCGGATATAAGGCTTTGTAAACAGGCAAAATAGCCATTCTAAACAAAGTTTGACGGTCGCTTTTTTACCCGAAAAAGTGTAATTTCGCCCTATTACTTTATGAAGAAGATAGAACTGGAAATAGTGGCTTTGTCGCATAGCATTACTCAAACTCATTCATATGCTGTGGTGTTGGGCGAAGTGAACGGATTAAGACGTTTGCCCATCGTTATAGGTGGCTTTGAGGCGCAGGCTATTGCAGTAGCATTAGAAAAAATGCAACCCAGCCGTCCTCTCACCCACGATTTGATGAAAAATTTTATGACTGCTTTTGCGATTGACCTGCATGAAATCATTATTTGTGATTTGCAGGAAGGTATTTTCTACTCCAAATTAGTTTGCTCCACAGAAAACGATACGGTGGAAATTGATTCAAGAACCTCCGATGCCATTGCCCTGGCTGTTCGTTTTGGTTGCCCTATTTATACCTACGAAAATATTTTAGAAAGTGCCGGCATACTGATGGAAGACACCGAAACAAAAGGGAAAAAGAAAAAAGTGAAACAAGAAGTAATGGTGGAAAAAGATGGTCCAACTGGTAATGAAGATTTAAAAACAATGACACTGGAAGAATTGAATACCCTTTTGAATGATGTTCTGGAGGGTGAAGATTATATCCGTGCCATTGCCATACGGGATGAAATAAACAGCCGCCGAAAGAATAAGTGATATTAATTAGTAGCAACACTGTGCTTTTGAAAACTCAGTGTCCATTAACCTATGATAGTTTTTCCCAACTGCAAGATCAATCTTGGCCTTAATATTCTTCGTAAGCGAAGCGATGGTTACCACGACCTGGAAACTATTTTTTATCCGCTTCCACTAACAGATTCATTAGAGATAATCGAAAACAAAGAAACGGTAAAAAGCCCCACCTTTCCTTTTACCAGCAGCGGTTTACCTATTTCTGGAAAACCGTCCTCTAACCTGTGTGTAAAAGCTTACCGGATGCTTAAATTGGATTTTCCTAACATAACAAATGTAAAAATACATTTGCACAAAGTCATTCCGTCTGGTGCGGGGCTTGGGGGAGGAAGTGCTGATGCAGCTTTCTCATTAAAAATAGTAAACGAAATATTTGAACTTCGCCTTACCACCGAACAACTTATCAATTATGCAGCAGAGCTGGGAAGTGATTGCCCTTTTTTTATCATCAACAAACCCTGCTTTGCCAAAGGCCGGGGCGAAAAATTGGAAGAAATTCAACTTGACCTTTCCGCCTATAAATTTGTCATTATCAACCCCGGCATTCATATAGATACTGGCAGGGCTTTTTTAAATATGAAACCGTCTGAGCCGGAGAAGTCAGTAAAGGAGATTATAGCCGGATCAATTCACAAATGGAAAGATGAATTAAAAAATGATTTTGAAAAAATTATCTTCCTGCAACACCGGGAGATAGTGGATATAAAAGACACCCTGTACACCAAAGGAGCTATTTATGCCTCTATGAGTGGCAGCGGCAGCACGGTATTCGGCATTTTTCCGAAAGAGAAAAATATTGAATTGTCTTTCCCTTCTAATTATTTTGTAAAGGAACTATCTGGCTAATTGAAGCAGATCTTCTACATCTAACGCCGCTGTTATCATCTGTAAACTTCCATCCGCATCTAAGGGCCATTCTTCTTTTGGCTTATCCCAATATAACTCTACACCATTTTTATCAGGATCATCTAAATAAATGGCTTCCGATACGCCATGATCAGAAGCACCTGTCAAAGGATATTTAGCTTCAATCAATCTTTTCAACACTATTGCAAGGTCTTTACGGGTTGGATATAAAATGGCAGTATGATACAACCCTGCTGCCCTTACTGGTGCAGGCCCTGCATTTTTACTATGCCAGGTGTTCAAGCCAATATGATGATGATAACTACCAGCAGAAATAAATGCTGCACTGTCACCAAATTTTTGCTGTACTTCAAATCCTAATAAGTCACGGTAGAATTTTAATGATTGTTCAAGGTCAGTCACTTTTAAATGAATATGGCCGATACGGGTGCCTGCAGGAACTGTGTATGACATTAGGAAATTTTGAAGGTACAAGGTACAAGAAAGAAGGAACAAGGCACAAGCGGTCGTTTATAAGATAAAGGTTATCATTTTTCAATACTCTTCTTATACCTTGTGGTTTGCACCCTGTGCTTTTTTTCATTATCTTGCATCAAATTACAAGAAATCAAACAGCAAACATCTATATCATTCCTGCGGCAGAATCTTGATCTGCTTAATCATCGATGATTCTCCTATTCTAAAGTCCTCATGAAAAAATTGTGGGGCTGCTATGTTCTGATTCACTATTATCTATTCTCTTTTATCTATTACTTTTTTTTATGCAAACAACAATTGATATGTCATCAACAGCACAATATTATCTTGAACTGGAAGAACGATTCGGGGCACACAACTATCATCCCATTCCTGTGGTGCTTAACCGTGGCAAAGGTGTTCATGTATGGGATGTCGATGGAAAACAGTACTATGATTTTTTGAGCGGCTACTCGGCAGTAAACCAAGGGCATTGCCATCCCAAAATTGTACAGGCATTGATAGAGCAGGCACAACAACTCACTTTAACCAGCCGTGCTTTTCACAATGATATGCTGGGCGAATATGTAAAATTCATTACCAGTTATTTTGGCTACGATAAAGTGTTGCCCATGAATACCGGTGTGGAAGCAGTGGAAACGGGCATCAAGCTCTGCCGGAAATGGGCCTATGAAATAAAAGGCATTCCGGAAGGCAAAGCAAAGATCATTGTGTGTGAAGGAAATTTTCATGGCCGTACTTCTACTGTTATTTCTTTCAGCAGCGATGAATCATCAAGAAAAAATTTCGGGCCCTATATGCCGGGCTTTGAAGCTATTCCTTTTAATGATTTGAAAGCCCTTGCAACTGCATTAGCTGATAAAAATGTGGCCGGCTTTTTAGTGGAACCGATACAGGGTGAAGCCGGTGTATTAGTCCCCGATGATGGATATTTAGCAAAAGCAAAAGAGCTATGCGCCGCAGCTAATGTTTTATTTATTGCGGATGAAATACAAACGGGTCTGGCCAGAACGGGTAAAATGCTGGCTTGCGACCATGAAAATGTGAGGCCGGATATTTTATTACTTGGCAAGGCACTCAGTGGTGGCATGCTTCCTGTAAGTGCTGTGCTATGCGATGATGAAATAATGATGACGATAAAACCCGGTGAACATGGTTCTACTTATGGGGGCAGTCCATTAGCCTGTAAAGTAGCGATAACAGCTTTGCATATACTGAAGGAAGAAAAGATGGCAGAGAATGCAATTGCGATGGGTGAATTGCTACGAAGTGAATTAAAAAAACTTTCATCAAAACATATTGCATTAGTAAGAGGAAAAGGATTATTGAATGCAATCGTTATTCAGCATCATAATAAAGAAGCTGCCTGGGAATTATGTTTACAACTAAAAGAAAATGGCTTGCTGGCCAAACCAACACACGGCGATAAAATTCGTTTTGCCCCTCCCCTTACTATTAATAAAGAACAAATAATGGAATGTGTAGAGATCATCGGAGATAGCCTTTCTATACTTGATTAAGTAATCTTTGTACAAGATTTTTTTTCTCAGAGAGAAGAAGGAGGCCGGGAAAACTATTTGGCAGGTTAGGCTTCACTTACTTCCACGGAGAAGGGATAACCCCACTGGTTCTTCCATTACCCCGGAGAACAAGGCAAAGTTCAAAGGTATTGGCTCTTTTAGCCGCTTCATTTAGTGCAGAGGTTGTAATATCATAGGTTAAACCCACCTGGAAATTTCCATAACTGATTCCCAAATAGGGAATCAACGCATTATTGGACCAATACCATAACCCGGCATTAACAATCACATCTTTTCCCTCGTCATAACCCGGCATATAATAACCTAATGCTCCGCCAACAGAAAAATAACTGGCCGCCGACTGGTTTTGATAAACTCCATTGGCATTTAAAATAATATTGCTGGTAAGGAATGTTTCTACATTTGCATGTGCCACATACCGGCGGGCTAAAGATTGTTTTTCATCCTTAACAAAAGTCTGTGTTGGTGTATTGATATGAAATGCTGAAACGCCGAGGTCGATATGTGTGTAGTTTTGCCTGTACGTATAGAGAAGTCCGGCACTTGTAGAAATATAAGGTTTCATTTGTGATAACGCCGTTTCGCCACTTGGCAGGTTGGTATCAAAATCAGAACCATTGAACTGTTCTCCAAAACTCAACTTGTTTAAATCAATACGCCGGTTACCATAAATTAAACCGAGGCCAACACCTAATCGTTGCTCTGCACCTTCATCATTATCGGCTTTGCCAATATGCCGGATACGTACTCCATTCTGTTCATACCCTTCTTTTTTCATGAGCCTGATATTCGCTGTAGCATTGAGTGAAGCATAATTACTTTTTAAAGCCCCTCCCATTGATTCATCATACATCATCATTGCACCGATTCCAACTCTTGTGTTCTCATCTACATAATTACCAGTAACATCCTGGAATAATTTACTGTCGAAAGAGATGGTACCGGTTGAGTACGGTTTGGCCGGGCCACTCCATTGATTTCTATAGTTAGATATTACCCGCCACTTTTCATTAATGTTGGCCGTTAATGCCGGGTTGATATTAAGTGGTGATGAAAAAAATTGCGAAAAGCTTGGGTCTTGTGCATACGAAGATTTCATGGCCATCAGCCAGAAAATCATTGCAACACATTGTCTCATCTTTTTCATTCCCCGATATTAACGTATTAACACAGAGTTGCCTGCCCGTTTTACAACTTGTCCATCATTACCTATGCCTTCTGCTATCCATTGATAAGTATCTATACCTTGTAATTGCCCTTTGAACATTCCATCCCATCCCTGCCCAATCGTATTTGTTTCAAAAACCAATTGCCCCCAACGGTTGAAGATGCGGAAATACCTCAGCTCTTTTATATTAACAGTGAATGTTATTAATTTATCATTGCGTCCATCTCCATTTGGTGACCATGCTTTAGGCACAAGAATATCTGACTTGCCAACAGGAGGAAGTTGAGCAGGAACTCTAACTAATAAAGTATCTGTAACAATGCAGCCGCTGCTGTTAGTAATTCGTATTGTGTAGTCAGTTTGCAGGTTATAATTAAATACTGGATTAATGATAATGTTACTACTTAGTCCTGTTGGGGGTGTCCATAAATAACTTACCCCAATATTTCTTGCTGACAGCTGAACTGGTGTATTCGGCAATGCTGTAATAGTAGTATAACGTATAGCCAGTATTGCTGCTGTGACTACCGTATTCATTGTTACTGGTACAGCACACTGGCCAATAGAAGGAGTAAATGTATAAGTAGCGTTGCCTGCAGCCGATGTATTGATTGTTGCCGGGTTCCAGGTACCGTTGATATTATTAGTAGAAGTTGTTGGCAAAGACGGTGCTGTTGCATTCTGACATAATGGACCTATCTGTGCAAATATTGGTGTTATAGGATTCGTTATTACAATACCCATGGTCGTTGTACTTGCACATTGACCGGTTACCGGAGTAAATGTATAAGTCGTTGTTCCCGTTGTTGCAGTATTAATTGCTGCCGGACTCCATGTTCCGGCAATTGAAGGAGTATTCGTTGAACTTGTTGGCAATGACGGTGCTGTTGAATTTTGACATAGCGGACCAATTTGTGCAAATGTTGGTGTAATGGAATTTGTTATCACAATACTAATAGTTGTTGTTGCCGCACATTGACCAGTTGCAGGTGTAAATGTATAAGTAGTTGCTCCGGCAGTTGCAGTATTAATTGTTGCCGGACTCCATGTACCGGTAATCGCAGGTGTGTTGGTTGAACTTGTTGGCAATGCCGGTGCTGTTGAATTTTGACATAAAGGATCTATTTGTGTAAAGGTTGGTGTAATGGAATTTGTTATCACAATACTTATAGTTGTTGTTGCCGCACATTGACCAGTTGCGGGTGTAAATGTATAAGTCGTTGCTCCGGCAGTTGCAGTATTAATTGTTGCGGGACTCCATGTACCGGTAATCGCAGATGTGTTGGTTGAACTTGTTGGCAATGCCGGTGCTGTTGAATTCTGACATAAAGGACCAATTTGTGCAAATGTTGGAGTAATGGAATTGGTTATTACAATATCCATTGTGGTAGTGCTGGCACACTGACCAGTGGTAGGAGTAAATGTATAAGTGGTTGTTCCCGTAGCAGCCGTATTAATTGTTGCCGGACTCCATGTACCGGTAATCGCCGGGGTATT
>JBKJIX010000155.1:0-11644 GCA_046598205.1 Chitinophagaceae bacterium | reverse complement strand
TTCTGCACCGGCTCAGCGAAAATCAGAATTGATTGGTGAAAAAAAAGTAACCTATTATGTAGGCAAAGGAAAGAACAGGAAAAAGAAAACAAAGACGGTGCCTCAGTACCGGTATTATACTGTTCCAAGTGGAGCAAAGGGAACAGAAACCTATATCTGGGGATCCCATAAAAATGAGGAGAAAGAACTGGCGATGCGGGAAAATGCCCAGATGTTTGAAGAAACAAACTTTGAAAAAAATTATGGTAGCGGTTTCGATCCCAATTCTGCTGAGTTCATTGCACTTTCCCTACTTAAAACAAAGCAATATTTCAAGCGAAGTGCTACACTGGCAGGGTTAGTGCAGGACGAATTTACCAAAGTAGGCCGTGTTGACAGAGATGTAAAGCAGCGGGGTGTCGGCATTTGGGTATTACAGGCTACTGCCATGCCCAGTGTGCTTATTGAAACAGGTTTCATTTCAAATCCTGAAGAAGAAAGATACCTGAACAGTACTGAAGGACAGAAGGAACTTTCACAGTGTATTATTAAAGCATTAAAAAATTATATTGCCTGGTTAGAAAAGCAACAACAGGATATGGAAACAGGTGATAGCGGTAAAAGTAACAACCCTGTATCAAAGGATGTAACTTCTTTTCTTAAAATGATAGAAGAGAAAGAAAAGAAACTTGCTAAATAAAACTCCCTGTGTTACCATTGTAAATATTATTTTTCCGCTTCTGTCAAAACGCTGATCGAATGAGAAAATCTTTTTTTGTATTTACTTTTTTACTGGCTTCTTCTTTTTTTATTTCCGCTATCTGCCAGAATAGTAAAAAGAACCCCATCCAAACTCTTATCATTGACCCCGGTCATGGCGGTATGGATCCCGGTGCAACGGGCATGATAGCCTCCGAAGCCAATGTTTCGCTGCAAGTGTCACTGAAGCTTGGAGACACACTTGCAAAAGCATACCCGGAGATGAAAATTATTTATACCAGAACTACGGATATAGTACCGGGCAATAAAACAACCATTGATGCCGGTTTGAAATACAGGGCCAATCTTGCCAATGAATCGGGTGGTGATTTATTTATTGCTATCCACTGCAACTCTGCCGGTAAACGTCCCGGCGGCTGGTATGAGAGAAAAGTAGTTGGAAAAACCCCTATCACCAAAACGTACAAAAAGGGAAAAAAGACTTATAAGACAACCAGCTATCAATACCAGTATGAAAATGTGTGGGTAGAAAACAAAGCAAGGGGAACAGAAACTTATTTGTGGGCAGTAAGTAAGAACGACTCGAAAATAAATTCTATTTCAAAAAGTAATGACTACAGTGGGGAAATAGACTCCACTTCTACCCTTACTCTGCCAGACCCTTCTGATCCCAACGAAAAAGTGAGGATGCTTATCTATGCACAAAATTATTTCAGAAAAAGCCTGACCCTCGCCGATTATATCCAGGAAGAATTTAAAGATGCCGGTCGTGTAGATCGTGGTGTAAAGCAAAGAAATGATAAAGGAATCTGGGTGCTGCAGGCAACTGCCATGCCAAGTATTCTTGTGGAAATTGGTTTCATTTCCAATAAAGAAGAAGAAGAATATATCACCAGTGAAGCCGGTCAGCAGGAAATCGTCAATAATATTTTCACGGCTTTTAAAAAGTATAAGGAAAAACAGGAATCAAAAACAAAAGACAACGAATCCGGCCAGGAGAAAAAGGGCTTTTGACAGTGTTAACCTGTTTAAAAATAATTAGTTATCTTGCCCCTTGTTAATGGTTATTTACCTTAACTAAGCAATCCAATGAAAATTAGCAATGAAACAAAAGTCGGCATCCTTACCATCTCTGCCCTTACTATACTTATCCTTGGTTTCAATTTTTTGAAAGGAAAAAACCTGTTCAGCAAGAGCAAAAAAATATATGCGGTCTTCAACAATATGGGTTCGTTGGAAAAATCTAACGAAGTAAAGATTAATGGCCTTCCCATCGGTTCTGTGTTTGATAAGAAGGAACTCGACAAGAATGTAAGTGCTATTATTATTACTATCAATCTTACAAGAGATATAAATATCCCTGACAATTCCGTCGCCTATATTGGATCAAGCTTAGTTGGCGCATCCTATATTGTAATAGAGAAAGGCGATTCAAAAACTTATTTAAAATTAGGCGACACTTTAAGAACCCGGGAAGAAAGCGGAATAATGAGCCAGGTATCTGCGCAAATTAACCCTACGCTTACCAAAGTAAGATCTGTATTAGATACATTAATCCAAACGCTTACAGGAGTAAATGGCTTACTCAATTCTGATGCAAAAAGCAATTTGCAACAAACACTTTCCAACCTGAACAAGGCCAGTAGTTCCCTGAACGGTTTATTGGATAATCAAACAGGTGCGTTAGCAAAAACATTAAACAATGCCAGTTCTATAACAGAAAGTCTGAAAGCCAATACAGAAGATATTTCAAAAACAATCGGCAATGCCAAGAAGACATCTGAAAAGTTAGCCGCACTTGAACTAAAGCCAACCATTGATTCCTTAAACACAATGATCAGCCAGTTGAAAGCAGCGGCTTCCAAAGTTTCAACCATGTTGTCAAGCAAGGATGGAACATTAGGTGCATTGATCAACGACAAAACGTTGTATAATAAACTGACTGATGCAATATTGAGTTTTGAGATACTTGCAGACGACCTGCGTACCAATCCCAAACGCTACGTTAATATATCTGTCTTTGGGAAAAAAGATAAAGATGGGCCGTTAACTTCGCCAGCGAAAAAAGATACTATTCCTGGCGGGAATAAATAATGCGAACCTTTAAAATATTTTACTGCCTTTTTTTTGCTGGATTAAGTAGTAGTCCTGCTATTTCTTTTGGGCAGGTAATTCCTCCTCCATCAAACATTACAGCACCTGTTACAGATAGCAGTCGTCTGGTGGAAATTTTACCCGGTGTCCGCAAATTAGAATTCAGGAAAGTAAACGATTCTACCCAATTACAGATATTGGCTGGTAATGTAAGGCTTAAACAAAACACTTCTTATTTCTATTCCGACAGTTGTGTTATTAATAATAACACCAACACTTTTGAAGCCTGGGGCAATGTGCATATTAATGATGCTGACACGGCCAACATCTATTCAAGTCATCTACGTTATTTTATTAATAAAAAACTGGCTTTTCTTGATGGTGGTGTTCGCTTAACAGATGGTAAGGGTACATTGACCACTCCCGACCTTGAGTACGACATGACGACTGACATTGGTATTTACAAACATGGTGGCAAAGTAACCAACAAGAAAACTATTCTCACCAGCAAAGAAGGTTATTACTATGCCGGGTTGCGGGATGTATATTTTAAAAATAAGGTAGTACTAAAAGACCCGGCCTACGATATCAAAACCGACTCATTACTTTATAACACCGAATCACAAACTGCCCGGTTTATCGCTTACACACTTATTAAAGACAGCAGCGGAAGAACTGTTGAAACAAGCGAAGGTTTTTATAATATGCAAACCGGAAAGGCAGAGTTTGGTGGAAGACCAATAATAAAAGACGGTAAACTCACCATTACGGCAAATAGTATTGCTACTGATGATAGTACCGGTATCAGTCATGCAAAAGGAAATGTAATTATCATTGATTCTGTTCAGCATACCACTATCATTGCCGGGGAAGTATTCAGCGATAGCAAGAAAGACCGTATACTGGCCACCCGAAAGCCATTGATGATTGTAAAGCAGGATAACGATTCTATCTACATTGCAGCCGATACATTGTTCTCTGCCCGTCTTACCGATTTGTATATTCAGAAGGATTCTGTTTCTAATAAAAAAGCTCCCGTTCGCAAAGACATCGTAAAGGGAACAAAAGTGATGAATCTAAAAAATAAGGACAGCACCAACCGCTATTTCGAAGCCTATCGCCATGTCCGCATTTTTTCTGACTCCCTGCAGGCTGTTTGTGATAGTATGTTTTATTCATTTAAAGATTCCACCTTCCGGCTATACCAGGACCCGGTTCTATGGGCCAAAGAAAAAACACAGATAACCGGAGATACCATTTTGCTTTTTACAAAAAACAAGAAGGCAGACCGGATGAAAGTATTTGAAAACAGTTTTTTGGCCAATAAACTGGACCCGGAAGTGTATAACCAGATAAAATCAACCCGGATGGATGGTTATTTCAGCAATGGTAATATAGATTCTGTCCGGGCCAATGGTTCGGCGGAATGTATTTACTACCTGCAGGATGAAGACAGTGCATACACTGGCATCAACGAATCCAAGTCTGACATTATGGATATTTATTTCAGTGAACAGGCATTGCATAAAGTTGTTTTCCGCAGCAGTGTTACCGGCACTATCTGGCCAATCAAGCAAAAAAATCCTTCGGAAATGCGGCTCCCCAATTTCAAATGGTTAGATGAAAGAAGACCTAAGACCAAGTTTGATTTGTTCTAGATGCTGGTTGCTCGTTTCTTGTAACTGGTTACTCCAACTATAAAATTCCCTGCAACCTGGCAAGAACTTTCATTTAAACGACCCCAACCAGCAACCAACTACCAACAACCAGCAACAATCTTTGCATTTCCTTTAGACTTTCTGGACATGGTTTTGCGTTAGCATAGGGCAAAATAAATCACCATGAAAAAAATAATCATTGTATGCTTGCTCGTAGCCGGCACCGGCTCTCTCAATATCTTATCAGCCCAGGATGGTGCTGCGTATAAAACAGCACTCGGTGTTCGCCTCAGCAGTTCGAATGCCATGCAGAACAATTCCATCTCCATCAAACAATTTATCAATGAAAAAACAGCCATCGAAGGTCTGTTGACTTTTGGCGATCCACTGGCTATTGGAGCTTTGCTTGAGTTTCATAAACCTTTATCAGCTTCAGGGTTAACCTATTTCTATGGAGCAGGCGGTTATATTGCCTTCCTGAAAAAGGTTAATGTAATCACTCAAAAAACAACCACCGACCCCAACTTTGGTGCACAAGGTATACTTGGTCTTGACTACAAATTCGGCAACATACCCCTCAACATCTCATTAGACTGGAAGCCAGAATTAAATATTGTAAGCGATATAAACTTTGAACCGGCAGCCATTGGCTTTTCGGCCCGGTTCACCTTTGGAAAATAAGATACTTTGAGCTTGTATGTAAGCTCCCCGTCCTGCCCCAGGCAGGACGGGATTTTTTTGCCAAAACAAAAAAGATAAATCCAGAACCTAAAATATTTTTACTATCCCCCACCTTTCCACATTCTGCAAATATTTTCGAACTTCTGCGTTTTTTTGCAGGAATTCCATTTATATTTAACAAATCAAAACTGACGGATGCTTAAAAAGGAAAGACAGGCATTTATCCTGCACCAGGTAAACTTGCACAATAAGGTTCTTTCATCATCACTGTGTACAGAAATAAATGTGTCGGAAGACACTATTCGCCGTGATCTACAGGAACTGGCCGATGAAGGAAAAGTAATAAAAGTGCATGGTGGTGCCCTCTCCCATTCTTTTAACCAGGTATATTTTTCCACCAACGGTGTCTATTCACAAAATCAAAAACAGATCATCGCAAAGAAAGCTATTGCGTTAATCAGCAACGGTATGTTTGTGCTTACAAGTGGCGGCACTACTATAATGGAGCTGGCCAGGTCGTTGCCACCCCAATTAAAAGCAACATTTATTTCAGGAAGCATTCCGGCTATCCTGGAATATATGCACCACCCCAATATAGAAGTGATACTTATTGGAGATAAAATTTCAAAAACCTCTAAAATAACTGTTGGCTCTGAGGCAATTGCTAAAATAAAGCAGGTAAAAGCAGACATTTGTTTTTTGGGGACAAATGCAATAGACGCTGAGCATGGAATTACCGATAATGATTGGGAAGTGGTGCAGCTAAAGAAGGCCATGATAGAGTCTTCTAAAATGGTGGTTTGCCTGAGTATCGCAGAAAAGATAAATTCTGTACAGCCTATTAAGGTTTGCGGGCTGGATGAAATTGATTTACTGATAACAGAGTTATCTGCCGACGACCCTGTATTAAAACCCTATGCAGATGCCGGCGTAAAAGTGTTGTAATAGTTATGATTGGGTTTGAAAAATGGCAGGTGGGCTCCTGGAGAGGTAAGAAACGATGCTTGTCATTCCCATACTTCTGTCCTCAGTACAAGCTGCGGATGAAAAAAATTTGGAATTGCTTATTAATTAATATATCTAAAACAAACAGCTATGAGAAGAATTCTCCAATTGTCCTTAGTACTGTCGTTGATGCTGCTTTTACTGCCTCCTGCTGTGCAGGCACAGGAAGGAACCATTACCGGTACGATTGTATCTGAGGACAATAAGACACCGCTTAGTGGTGTAACGGTTAGGGTAAAAGGTACCCGACGTGTCGTACAAACCGATGCAAACGGAAAGTTTTCAATAAAGGTAAACCCGGGAGAAACACTACAGGTTTCTTATGTTGGTTACCAAACTGAAGATATTAAACCCGTTGATGGCAGTGCTCTTGGTATTAGTTTAAAGACCGCCGATAATATGATGGGAGAAGTCATTGTAACGGCGATGGACATTAAGCGAAACCCAAGAGAACTTGGATACTCCGTCCAAAAAGTAAGTGGCGCTGATATTCAGGAAACCCAAAGAGAAAATTTCCTAAATAGTCTTCAGGGTCGGGTAGCTGGGTTGACACTCGACCAGACTTCTGGTTTGGCTGGCGCCTCATCCTCTGTAGTACTACGAGGGTTTAATTCACTTTCATTAAGTAATCAGCCTCTTTATGTTGTGGATGGCGTTATTCTAGACAACTCAACATTAAACGAAACATCATCTGGTGGCGCAACCAATGGCCTCGCATCGGACAGGCCCAATAGGGTAAGTGACTATCAAAACAGGATAGCTGATATTAATCCCACCGATATAGAAACTATTACAGTTTTGAAAGGGCCAGAAGCTACGGCTCTTTATGGAAGTCAGGCCAGTTCCGGAGCTATACTTGTAACTACCCGTAAAGCAAAAACCAATAAGTTAGCTATACAATATGATAATAGTTTCCGTGTACAAAAAGTTACCCGATGGCCAGAAACACTAGGTGGATATGATGGTGGGATAAACGGAGTTGTAGGTAATAGTTTTAGAAAATTTGGCCCTGCTTACCCAGTTGGCACTGAACTTTTTGATAATAAAAAATATTTCTTTCAAACGGGAACATCTCAAACCCATAATCTTGGGGTTGATTTTGGAATTAAAGAGTCAAAATTCAGATTATCGGGTAGTTTGTTTGATCAGGAAGGTGTTGTACCTAATAATGATTTTCGTCGCTATAATTTTAGAATTTCCAATACAACTAAGTTATTTAATAATAAACTCGAATTAACTCCTTCATTTGCCTATATCAAAACGGTCAATAATAAGGTTTTGAGAGGTGGGGGCGGTTATTTATTAAGCTTGCTAATATGGCCAGAAACCAATGATATTCGGAAATTTGAAAATGACCAGACTGGTGATAAAGCAGACTTATTTGACAACGTTTCTACAAATAGCGAATTTGATAACCCCCTATGGAATGTCAACAATAATTTTGCAAAAGATGAAACTGATAGAAAAACATACAGCCTTGGTGTTAACATTAACCCATGGAAATGGCTATCAGTGGCTGGAAGGTTTGGTTACGATACCTATAATCAAAATGGCTTCTTATTTTTTAATCCCCAATCTTTTTATGTAACAGCTGGCACTGGTGGAACACTTGATAACTACTTAAGAAAATACACTGGATATAACCACACTATTACCGCTACCGCAAAAAAGCAACTTGGCAAAAACATAAACATTAGAGTAATGGGTGGTACTATGTGGCAGGACTATAAGACCGAAATGTTTGCTACTTATGGCACCAATTTGGTTGATTCAGTGGGTGGGTTAGCAAATCTAAGCGGCAATGGAAAAATGTATAAAAATGGAACTATAATATCGGACAAAGAGTTAGCTGCTTTAATGGGAAATTATGGAGACACCAACCTAACCAGGCCAAGTACCAGGCTTCGTCTTAACCGCAATAAGTTTGGCCAATGGAATTATGTACAAAACCGGCAATTGGCTTATTTCGGCGAATTTGCAATTAGTTTCAAAAATTACATTTTCGTCAATTATACCCATCGTTTTGAACAGGCATCTACCCTTCCTAAGAAAAACAGGAATTATAATTATCCCGGTGGTAGCCTGAGTATAATTATGAGTGATATATTCCCGGCCTTAAAAAAAGGAAGTATCCTCAACTACTGGAAATTAAGAACATCACTTGCCAGTACAGCAAGATTGAACTCGCCATATTCCACCCAATCAGTATTTGTGGATAATCTGGCAAGTGGCGGCGGCTACTCGTATGGCTTTTTTAATAACAATGCAGAATTGGCGCCTGAAAGACAAAATACCTATGAAATGGGTACAGAAATCAGGCTATTCAAAAGCCGGCTAAACATGGAAATTACTTATTATAACACATTAAATAAAGGGCAGATAATTGAGAACTTTCGATTAAGTTATGGTACTGGTTTTGTTTTAAATACTCAGAATGCAGGATCTACAAGAAATAAGGGTCTTGAAATTTCATTGAATTATAACCTGATGAAAAAGCAAAATTTTAATTGGGATATGATATTTAATTTCAACAGGATGCGCAACAAGGTTGTAGGACTTCCATTAAATGTATCTGAATACTATATTGCAGATACCTGGCTTTATACCGCAAGAGGTGGTTTAATGTTAGGCCAATCAACTACTTCCATTACAGGATCAAAGTATGAGAGAAATAATGCCGGACAAATACTTATAAACCCTGCAAATGGCTTACCTGTTACGAATTCTAACTTTTTCAACATTGGCGACAGAAATTCCGATTTTACCATTGGCTGGAATAATTCTTTCCGCTGGAAAAACTGGAAACTGAATATGCTTTGGGATTTGAAAGTGGGTGGCGATATCTATAATGGCACAAATTTATTTATGACTATCAACGGTCTGAGTAAATTAACAGCAGACCGATACACCCCAAGGGTAGTGCAAGGTGTATTGAATGATGGATTACAAAACAGCACTACTCCTACTGCCAATACAATTGTAGTAATTCCAGCTTATAATGATGCCTATTATTCTCTGATGCCTGATGAAGCTTTTATTGAAAGAGATGTAAATTGGTTTCGCCTAAGAGACCTGACATTGAGTTACACATTCTCCAAAAACTTTATCAAAAAAATCAATACCCTCAGTGTTTTTGCAACTGGTAACGACCTTATATTACTTACCAATTATAGTGGTGCAGACCCTAATGTTAATGGTAATACAGCTGGAGGACGTGGTGTAGGTGCTTTTGGATTTGATTATGGTACTTTACCATCTCCTATCAGTGTAAACGTTGGAATAAGGGCATCCTTTTAAATAATTAAAATATTAAGCAATATGAAAAAGCTTCTAAATACTATCATTGTAGGTGCTATATCAGCGGTTGTAATTTTACCGTTTGGTTCCTGCACTAAAAAAATTGATGAGGCATTTGCCAATCCAAACGCCTTTGTAAAACAACCTATAGAAAGCTTGCTGCCAGGAGTGCAGGCTAGTATGCTGGTTTCAGCTTCGGCTAATGGCAACCTTTATGGAGTTCAAAGAGATTTGCTCTATATTGGCCGCTTTGTTCAATTTTGGGCAACTAATACAGCGGGCAACAGACAAGACCAGATGGGAGATTTCTATGGTACAACCGCACCAGACTTGATGGGTGATATATGGGCTATGCAATACTATGGTCATGGACAAAATATCAGCCGGATTATTCAATGGGGAACTGAACAAAAGAAATGGGATTATGTAGGTGTGGCTCAGGCCATCAGAGCATGGGGATGGATGACAACAACAGATGTTACTGATGATTTGATACTGAGAGAGGCCTTTCGCCCCGAGCAGCTTGTATTCAAATACGACCCACAATCTGATGTGTATGACGAAGTAATAAATTTATCCCGTGCTGCACTTGTAAATCTTTCCAGAACAGGTGATAGTGTAAACCAGGCAAATCTTCTGAAAGGAGACCAGTATATGAATGGCGCAGATATGAACAAATGGAGAAAGTTTGTGTATGCCGTTATGGCCAAAACTTTTCACCGTACTACTAATAAGTCAATCTATCAGCCAGATTCAGTAATTAAATATTGTAATCTTGCTATGCAAACCAATGCAGAAAATACAAGTTACACCTGGTCTAATGCAGGACCTTCTGGTACGTATAGTTTTTACTCTCCTTTTCGTGGAAATGTTGGTGGATTGCGCCAAACAAAGTTTATTTCCGATTTGATGTCTGGCTTAAATACTCAATTCCCTACTGCTACCATTGATCCAAGAGCTGCTTATATTATTAGGGAAAATCCAAATGGCACCTATAAAGGCATACGACCTAACAGAGGGGGTACAGGTATTGCATTGAGAGATTCATGCGATAATTTTTTTGGTGGTTCCTATATTACAACAACCGCATCCAATGATTTAAATGCCCGTTATATATTTAGAAATGCCCCAATTTGGCCAATCATTTCTGCAAGCGAAATACAGTTTGTAAAAGCTGAAGCCCTTTTTAGAAAAGGAGATAAACCCGGTGCTTTAGCAGCTTATATCAATGCAATTAATCTAAACTTTGATCAGTTAATTTCTAATTATGAAACCACCGTGCCGGTAGCACGCAGAATAACCCCTGCTGCAAGAGCCGCATTTTTTAGTGACCCAATAAATGTTCCAATTGCCAATAATCTTACGTTGTCACATATTATGATGCAAAAATATATTGCATTGTATGGTTGGGGAGGTGTAGAAACCTGGGTAGATATGAGAAGATATCATTACACAGATATTGATCCCATTACCGGCCAACAGGTGTATCGGGAATTTGCCCCACCCATTGGAACAGATCTATGGCCAAATAATAATGGCAAATGGATTTACAGGCAACGACCAAGATTCAATTCAGAATATCTATATAATATTGCAGAATTAGACAGACTGGGTGCCCGCACCAATGATTATATTACTAAAGAATGTTGGTTTTCAAAAAATTAATGGTAAATAATTAAAACAAGAATTATGAAATCAAAAAAAATATATATTTTAGGAATTCTCAGTTTTCTTTTTGCAGGAATTATTTTAAATTCCTGTACCAAATCTTTTGATCAAAAAACAACACAACTATTGGACTTAAATAGTCAGAGTATTGTGCAGGTGTACATGGCAACAGTAAATGCAAATCGCAATTTCATTTATGTAGATGGCAACCCGGTAACAGGTGCCTTAATGACCTCTGGTTCTTTGTTTCCAAGTTCCGGCTATGGCTTTAGTTTGAATGGTGGTGTTCGGTCTTTCCTGATAAGAGATACTTTGAGTGCTACATTTCAAATCCCATTTTCGTTTTCACAAAACATGCAAGCTGGTAAAAACTATACAGTTTTCCTTTATGATAGTATTACTGCGCCAAATCAAAAAACGGTGTTTACTAATATAACTATTCCAACAGACACCAGTGCAAGAATACGTTTTGCAAATTTTGTTCATGCCAAAACAGCTATTCCAGCCATTGATATATTTTCGGTCAGAAGAAATGCAAATGT
>JBKJIX010000076.1:0-7845 GCA_046598205.1 Chitinophagaceae bacterium | reverse complement strand
ACTAAGAAAACACAAAGTTCACAAAGAAAAATTCCTTTACTTTCAATACGTTGTGTTCTTCGTGAAAAACTTTGTGGGCTTTGTGCTCCTTGTTTATAGACTTTTGAGACAGCCTCTATAAAATGTTTCGAGCCGATGGCTCTGTAGTCGTTGAAAAAGTTTATGTTGTTTCAAAAATAAAAGCAGATAAATACTAATATGGAAGTACATGCCCACAGTTCCCCCGCCCCAGGCGGGGGCCATACCGCCAGCAAAAAATGGACCCACTATTTCTGGGAGTTTTTGATGTTATTCCTGGCGGTGTTCTGCGGATTTTTAGCAGAATACCAACTGGAGCATAAGATTGAAAGAGACCGGGCTAAAGAACTTGCTGTAAGTTTTTATAATGAATTAAAGGACGATTCTGCTTCGATACAGGGAGTAATGAATCAACGGGAAAAAAAAGACAAAGCACTTACCTATTTGCGGAATTATTACCGGGACAGCAGCATAAACAATTGTTCTAAAACCTTCGCCTTGAATTTCACTTACGGTTACCTTATGAACAGCCCGGCTGTATTTGAACCCAGGGATGCCATTCTGGAACAACTAAAGAGTTCCGGTTCACTCCGCTATTTTAAGAATAAGGATCTGCAAACATTGACCAGCAATCTTTCTGTCACTATTGCTAACCTCCGGAAGCGGAATGAATATGAATGGACATTTTATCATGAAAATATACAGCCGTTTCTTAACCAGCATAACGATATGGATTTTTATGACCGGATATCTCTGGATTCAAAAAAATTCTACCTAGATTTATTGGAGAGCTATGAAAACAGCGGGCAGGTGTTCCCTTTTCATTTAGCCAAACCAGAATTTTTTGATAAAACAGTGGCTATCAACATAACCGGGAATTACCGGCTTATTTTAAGAGGTAGTTCCATTAAACAATACCGGGAATATTATTCACTTAACCAATCTTTGATGCAAAAGCTCCGGTCTGTATATCATCTCAAATAAAAAAATTTATGGAAGTACATGCACATTCTCATTCGCCACGAAAAAAATGGACTCATTATTTCTGGGAATTTTTAATGTTGTTTCTCGCTGTATTCTGTGGTTTCCTTGCAGAAAATATACGGGAGCACAAAATAGAACAACACCGGGCAAAGGAATTTTCAAAATCATTAGTACAGGATTTGCTAAATGATACAGCAGCCATTAACAGTCAAAAAAAATCTGCCGGATTATATATTGGGGTGGTGGATAGTTTACTTAAACTCAGCAACACTTCTTTAGAAGGCCGACAGGCAGGCAAATTTTCTTTTTACACCCGTTTTGCCTATTGGACAGCTCCTGTTTCCTGGAACCGGAACACTTTTGAACAAATCAAGAATTCTGGCAGTCTGCGCTATTTTAAAAATGGGCAGTTACTAAAAAAATTACTGGAATATGATGGTTATGTAAACGATATCAAATCAGAAGCTGACGCAAATAGTATAAGAGGAAACATGCTATTACCGCTGATAAATTCAATCATTGAACCCGCATTTCATCATGAATTATCAAAATATTTCTTAGCCTCACTTGATATAATGCCGAATGAAACCAGAGAAACTCTTTTTTCTTATAAAGCCGGATCTCTCGAAAATAAAAGAGAAAAAATAAGGGAGTTATTGAATATGGTTGTTGTGCAACAAAGAAACTTTCAATATCAAATAAATACACGGTGGCAAGATGCACAGTTACTTGCAACCGAATTGATAACGGATCTTAAAAATGAATACCACCTGAAATAAATATTTATGGAAGTACATGCCCACACCCACACCGCCAGAAAAAAATGGACTCATTATTTCTGGGAATTTTTAATGCTGTTTCTTGCTGTGTTCTGTGGGTTCCTGGCTGAATATAAACTGGAGCACACCATTGAGCATCAGCGGGAAAAGCAATTTATTACAACCATGCTTGAAGATCTGAAAAGCGATACTGCCCAGCTCACTGAAAATATTTCATACAAAATACGCCGTGAAGATATGGTGGACTCTCTGATCACCTGCCTTTCAGGGAATGACTATAAAAAATACGGAAATGAGATATATTATTTTGCCCGCAACCTGAGCCGCCCGCAATATTTTTTCCCAAATGACCGTACCCTCCAGCAGCTTAAAAACTCTGGTGGTTTGCGCATGATCAGGAAGATATCCGTATCGGACAGCATTATGTCCTACGATCAGCAGGTAAGATATCTTCTGCTTTTATATGAGGATGAAAGGGGCATCAGGAACGAGTTCAGGGATGCTGTGGCTATTACTTTTGATGGTAAAATTTTAAATTCCATGTTCAATTCAGTTGATTTAACGATATATAACCGGCCGGAAGGAAATCCGCAGCTGTTTATTCAAAACGCAGAGGCTGTCAATAAAATTATTTCTTATGCACAATATATAAAGTCTATAGTAAGGAGCATCAGAGCCAGGCAAGAAAATTTAAAAAAATCGGCAGGTCGCCTTATATCATTCCTGCAAAAAGAATATCGGTTAGAATAATTATGAATTTTGAATAAATTAACTACATGGAAGTACATGCACACTCTCATACTGCCCGAAAGAAGTGGACACATTATCTCTGGGAATTTCTGATGCTGTTCCTCGCTGTTACACTGGGTTTCTTTGTAGAAAATCAACGGGAGCATTATATCGAAAACCTGCGGGAAAAACAATATGCAAAAGAGCTGTATTCGGAATTATCCGACGACTCTGTTGTTGCTGCCAATATGGTTCGGATACGGTTTGAAAAAGAAAAAGATATGGATTACTTAAATAGCTATTTTTTAGATAGCTCATTAACCTCCCTGCCCAGGGAGTTTTATCCTGCCTATACTATCGGAGCCTATCTAGTAAATACCTACGCCTTTGAACCAAAAGACGGTATCCTTAGCCAACTTAGAAATTCCGGTTCTCTCCGTTATTTCAAAAGCATGGCCTTACAAAAACTATTTGGCGATATCAGTGTTTGCATTAATAATATGCGGGGTCGCAATGAACAGGAGTACCAGTATTGGAGCAACCCGGTGAAGCCTTTCATTTTAAAACATTATGATTTTAGCTGGCTAAATGAATTGCGAAAACAGAATGAAAATGCTATTGGCCTTGCACTTATAAATAGTTATCAGCAAACAAACAAGAGCATCGAAGCCCGAATTTTAAATGTTGCCACTTTTAACAGGGAGGAAGCAGCTAATATGATATTATTTTTTAAACAGATGATGGTATCAACCCGTACACTTCAACTAAACAGCTATATCATCACCAATCATAAAATCCTGGAAGAATTGCGGAATAAATACGATCTTAATTGAACCGTTAAATGTAAATAAAAAAAGGTAAGCACATTATAAACAAGTGAACGTAAGTTCATCCATAAACATTGAAGAATCTGTAATAGAAAATCAACCGAACAAAATCATTCATCATGAAAAAAATTTTCCTGTTTTTCCTGTTTGCTGTAAATATTTGCAAGGCCCAGTCCATAGATGATTTTCTATCCGCGGCTTTTCCCACATCACTCACCGCATCACCCGATGGAAGATCCATTGCCTGGGTGTTTAATGATAAAGGAGTCAGAAATATTTTTACAGCTGCTTCGCCATCATTTACTGCCAATAGAATAACTGCTTACATGGAAGATGATGGAATGGAGATCAGCAACCTACAGTTTACCCCCGATGGCAGCCAGCTTGTTTTTGTAAGAGGCAATGCAAACAATAATAATGGCGAGCCTGCCAATCCTGCTTTTTTACAAACGTCAACTGCAAGGAATATCTGGATCGTTAGTAATGACGGAAAGAATCTTAGGAAAATAGTGGCTGGATCTTATTATAAAATTTCACCGGATGGAAAAACAATGGCGTATTCTTCCGCCGGGCAGATATGGACAACATCAATTACCGATACAACTATCAAACCGGAAAAACTTTTTCAATCAAGAGGCGGGCAATCGCAGTTTCGCTGGTCACCCGATGGTAGCATGCTGGCCTTTGTTAGTTCACGGGGTGATCATTCCTTTGTCGGCATTTATCATTTTACCAGCAAGGCTATTTCTTTTGTTGAAACCAGTATTGACAGAGATGTTTTTCCGGTATGGTCGCCGGATAGTAAACAGTTAGCATATATCCGCATCCCCAATATGAATAATGTAATTCCGTTTGTGCCGGTAAGAGAAAATAATCCATGGAGTATAAGGATACTGGATATTACATCAGGTAAAACGAAAGAAATATGGAAAGCAGATAAAGGCAGGGGCAGTGTGTTATTTGATGGAATACCTACCGAAGAAAACTTATTGTGGTGGGCTGCGGCTGATCAACTTGTTTTTCCTTGGGAGAAAGATGGATGGCAGCATTTATATGCGCTGGATATAAATAATAAAACGCTGCGGTTGCTTACACCCGGCAAAGGCGAAGTGGAAAACGTAACGCTGTCTGCAGACAGAAAAACTATTTATTACACCAGCAATATTGCTGATATAGACAGAAGACATATTTGGAAAATAAATATCGCAGCTGGCCAACCTGAATTGCTGACAAAGGGTAATAATATCGAATGGTCACCTGTAATAATTAATAATGGCCTTGCTATGTTTCATTCTTCTGCCACAGCGCCTGCATGGCCTGCAGTGCTGGTGAATGGTGAAATAAAAAATATAGCCGCTGATTTGTTTCCAAAAAACTTTCCGGCATTACTGGGGCAGCCAACTGCTATTACTTTAAAAGCGGCTGATGGCATTCAATCATTCGGGCAATTATTTTTACCCGCCAATTATCAAACCGGGAAAAAATATCCGGCATTGGTTTACCTGCACGGAGGATCAAAAAGACAAATGCTGCTGGGTTTTAATTACAGTCAATACTATTCTCATGCCTATGCACTCAACCAGTATTTTGCTTCGCAGGGTTACATCGTATTATCATTAAACTATCGCAGCGGCATTGGTTATGGATTTGAATTCCGTGAAGCAATAAACTACGGCGCTGCCGGCGCCAGCGAAGTGAAAGATCTTATTGCAGCGGGCCAATTTCTGAAAACCAGAATAGATGTGGATGCAAAAAAAATTGCGCTGTGGGGAGGAAGCTACGGCGGTTATCTTACAGCACATGGATTGGCGCAGGCACCTGATCTGTTTGCATGCGGGGTGGATATACATGGAGTTCATAACTGGAATACGGAGATACCCACTTTTGCACCCTGGTATGATTATGCAAAATTTCCCGCCATTGCAAAAAAAGCCCTGGAGTCTTCCCCTGTTCATTTTATAAAAGGATGGAAGAATCCTGTGCTGATGATTCATGGTGATGATGACCGCAATGTGCCTTTTAGCGAATCGGTGAATATGGCCGAATTGCTGCGCAAACAAGGTGTGACGGTAGAACAATTGGTACTGCCTGATGAAGTACATAGTTTTTTATTGCATAAAAACTGGCTGAAGGCCTATACTGCTACCTATGATTTTATAAACCGGCAGTTTAATAAATAAGCTGTAATTTTTTCTTTTATTTAAACCAAATATGATTTGTATATGAAAAAAATACTCCTGCTGATAGCTGTACATCTTTTTGTATTAACAGCTTTTTCTCAAAACAATCCTTTTGCAAAAAAATTTCCGGCCATTGATAAATATATTGACAGCACTCTTAAAGAATGGAATGTACCCGGGCTAACGATGAGTATTGTTTATAAAGATCAAATGATTTATGCTAAAGGATACGGCCTTCGTGATGTGGAGAAAAAACTGCCGGTTGAAACCAACACACTTTTCCCCATTGCTTCCAATACCAAATTATTTACTGCTACTGCAGCTTCCATTCTTAACCAGGAAGGGAAACTGAGTTTGGATAAACCGGTAAAAAATTATTTGCCTGCCATTAATTTCAGTACGGATGAACTGAATGCAAAAACCACTATTCGTGATATGCTCAGTCATCGTACAGGTTTGCCACGGTATGACGGCATTTGGTTTAATGCAGGTTCAGTTACCCGGAAAGATTTTGTGGCAAAGATCAGCTACATGAAACCGCAACTGGGTTTTCGTGAAGGGTATATCTATAATAATATGATGTTTGTAGCGGCCGGTGCAGCCATGGAAGAAATAACCGGCAAAAGTTGGGAAACACTGTTGCGGGAAAAAATATTTCAGCCACTGCAGATGAATGCTACTTGTTTTACCAATGGCGAAGTAAGTAAATACGGAAATTTTTCACTGGCTTATTTTTTGCCCGACAGTACCAAAAAACTTTTACCCAAAAAATACGAAGGACAATGTGACGCATTGGGCCCAGCAGGAACTATTAAATCTACCGCTAATGATATGGCCTACTGGATGATTGCGCAGCTGAATGCCGGAAAATTCAAAGGGCAACAATCCATTCCGGCCAAAGCCATTGCAGAAACCATGATCCCCAATAATATTTCTGATAAAGAAGGCAAGTATGATGAACTCTCCAATGCGATCTATTGCATGGGCAGAAATATTTATTCCTACAAAGGACATAAAGTAACGAGCCATGGCGGCGCTATTGATGGATTTTATTCTTTTGTCACATTGTTTCTCAAAGATAGTATCGGCATTTTTGTAGCAGTGAATGCCAGCCATAGCCGGCCGTTATCCAATTTTATTCCACTGGATATTTTTGACCGGCTGATGAACCTGCCGCCTACGCCATGGAATGAACGATTCATGAAGGCATATAAAGACGGATTGTTACAAGCAAAGAAAACTGAAGATTCGGTAAAAGCAACACAGGTAAAAAACACAGTGCCTTCTCATGCACTCAAAGATTATACAGGTGTTTACAATCATACGGCTTACGGTGATATAAAAATTGAACAGGAAAACAATAAACTAGTTTTTGTTTTCCGTAGCCAGCGTTCGGCGCTGGAACATTTTCATTACGACCAGTTTGCCAGCAATGAGAAAGGAACAGATACGCCGGATTTTACATTGAATTTTTTGACCAATAGTAAAGGTGAAATTGATCGCATCAGTACAAGACCTTTTGGCGATCCGGTGACGGAGTTTGTGAGGAAAAAGGAATAGCCTGAAATCAAATCAGGTTATGAATGCAGAATTAAGAATAAATATCTTCCGGAATCAATTCATAACTCATCATTCATCATTCTAAATTTTTTATCATGGAAGTCCATGCACACACCCATACCGCCCCCGCATCTGGCGGGACAGGCCGAAAAAAATGGACTCATTATTTTTGGGAGTTTTTAATGCTGTTCCTGGCTGTGTTCTGCGGATTTCTGGCAGAGTATAAACTGGAGCACATGATAGAACACCAGCGGGAAAAACAATACATGCAATCATTTATTTATGACCTGGCGAATGATACGACCAACCTCAACGAAGGTTTTCTGAGGAAGGACCAAAGGTTGCTTGCCATTGATTCCATTTTTCTTTTTTTTGAAGAAACTCCGGATGTAAAGACAGTACCCGGTTTTGTTTTAAGACATATGCGAAGAAGCCTTTGGGACAGGCATTACCGCAGAAACAGCACTACCATGGATCAATTGAGAAATGCAGGTGGCCTGCGGTTGATAAGAAAAAAGAATGTGAAAGACTCCATTGCTGCTTATGACCTGCAATGGCAAAGGGCTGAGTTTTTCAGAGAAGGTTACATTACTCTCCAGAACAAAGGAAAAGACATGGTACATAAAATTATAAATGCATACGATCTTCTTTCAAAATACAGGCAGCAACCAGAATTTATGGTGCAAAGAAATAATGTGGATAGTATGACTGTCCGGATATATCCCGAACACCTGAATGAATTTCTCAATTTCATTGGCAATCAAAAAA
>JBKJIX010000165.1:0-9854 GCA_046598205.1 Chitinophagaceae bacterium | reverse complement strand
ATAGCAACAGCCAGCGGAAGCCCTACCGCCAGTTGCTTCCATACCTTTTTTTTGACCAACCTGTTTGCTTCCCAATATTCGATAAAGCCTTTTTCGTGGTTTGTAAGCATAATTCATGCAAAGGTAAAACTCCAACTCCTTTTACCCTTGCTTCGGCGGCACAAAATATATATATTACAGTCCTTAACCTCAAGGCTTTGAAATTAGCTCCGGTACTGGCACAATTCCTTTATACCCATAAACGGTTAGATCTTCCCGGTCTTGGCAGTTTTTTGCTGGATCCTTCAATAATCACTGAACCTGAAAATAGTAAACAGGGAAAACACAGTAACCTTGAAGGGGTTTCTTTTGAAACTAATACCTCCATTAAGGATGCCACTGAACTTATCCAATTTATTTGTGCCCAAACAGGTAAGATAAAAGCCTTAGCAGCGGCGGACCTTGATTCACATCTTAGCCTTGCCCAACAATTTTTAAATATTGGTAAGCCTTTTATGCTTGAAGGTATCGGGAGTCTTGAAAAAAATAGCCGCGGAGAGTTTATTTTCAGGTCAGGCCAGATGCTGTCTGTGCCCATGAAAGACAATTCAGTAAAAGAAAAACCAGTTGCCAAACCAGCAGAAGAATCAGCCGGTGATTATAAAAGTGTTTTTTATCTTCCAAAAACAAAAGCAAAGTGGCGGAGACCAATCACTGTTTTATTATTGGTGGCGGGTCTTGCATTTGCCATCTGGGGTGGCTATACTGTTTATAAAAGAACAACAGCAAAAAACAACAAAGCACCGGCTGAAGAAAAAAAAGATGAAAATGTTCTTATACAGGATTCCTCAAGCTCTGTGCAACAAAAAGATAGCACTGTTAAACCAGCTCCAATAGCAGTTACACCGGCAGGCAATTACAAATTTATAATTGAAACAGCTGTTAAGGAAAGGGCACTAAGCCGGTTTGGTAAACTGAAAAGTTTTGGGCTGGATGTGCAAATGGAAACGAAAGACTCTGCCAGCTTTAAATTATTCTTTATACTTCCTGCAGCCATTGCAGATACAGCAAGAATGATTGACTCTCTTCGTGGCATATATACACCGGCAGGTAACAGGGCATATATTGAAAACTAATATTCCCGTTGTCAATTATAACTGCTAAAAAGTAGCAGCCGGTACTAATTCAATGTAATCTTTTATAAATCGGGTAACGTTAGGATATTGCAGAAAATCCTCTTTCTCATGCATCAGCGTAATTACCACCGTTTCCATTCCCGCATTTAATGCAGACTCCACTCCTTTCGGTGCATCTTCAAAAACAATACAATCCAATGGCTCAATATTTAATTGCTCAGCACATTTGAGAAAAGTTTCCGGATCAGATTTGCTTTTTCTTACATCATCTGCACTGATTAATGCTACAAAATATTTCCGAATGCCAAGATTATCCAGGACAAAATCAATATTGAACATAATAGCTGCGGAGCCGATAGCCATTTTTATGCCGGCCTGGTGGGCCTTTTCTAAAAAAGTTAATACCCCTGGTAACAGTTCAAGATGAGGCTTAAATTCTGATTGGTATTGCTTTTCTTTTTCAAGGCTCATTGCATTTTTTTCTTCTTCAGAAAAACGACCGGGGAAAACCCGTTCCAGGAGCTCATGATTTTTGCCATAACATTCTTCCTTTACCCTTTCAATACTAATGTTAGCCCCTAATTCATTTAGTATACGATGCCATGCACGGATATGATAACTCATATCATTTATCATAGTTCCGTTCAGATCAAATAAAAAAGCTTTCTTGTTATTAATCATGCTGCAATACTACCCCGCTTTGAATGAATTAAAAGAAGATTTAGTGTCCTGTAGAGTCCTGTATTAATATGGTATAATTTCGCCATCTTAAAGACCGCCAAAAGAGTTTATTTTTGAACACCTTATAAAAGTACAAACCAAGCTGGGAATGAAGGAAAAACTGCAGCAGTTAGCCAAACAATTAGAAGGAGATTTTTTTGATGATGTTACCATGCGTACCCTGTATGCCACTGATGCATCTGCCTATCGGGAAATGCCACTGGCAGTAGCCATTCCCAGTACAATTGATGACATAAAGAAGCTGATTGCTTTTGCCCGGAAGGAAAAAACTTCCCTGATTCCAAGAACGGCTGGCACTTCGTTGGCCGGGCAAGTGGTTGGTAATGGAATAATTGTGGATGTTTCAAAACATTTTACACAAATCATTGAACTGAATATTGCGGAAAATTGGGTACGGGTGCAGCCGGGTGTAATTAGGGATGAACTGAATATGTTCCTGAAACCACATGGTTTATTTTTTGGTCCCGAAACCTCTACCGCCAACCGGGCGATGATTGGTGGTATGGTGGGCAATAATTCTTGTGGTTCCAATTCCGTAGTGTTTAGAAGTACCAGAGAACATTTGCTGGAAGTAAAAGCTTTGCTGAGTGATGGAAGCGAAGCAGAATTCAAAGCATTGACCATTGATGAGTTTCATGCTAAATGTGAAGGTGATAATTTGGAAAGTAATATTTACAAATCTGTCCGAAGCATGCTGAGTAATTATGATCACCAGGTAGAAATAAGAAAAGAATTTCCCAAGAAATCGGTGGAAAGAAGAAACACAGGTTATGCTATTGATGTATTATTAGAATCAGCCCCGTTTACTGCTGGCGGCGACAACTTTAATTTTTGCAAACTGATTGCCGGCTCAGAAGGGACATTAGCTTTTATTACTGAAATAAAATTGAATGTAGTTCCCCTGCCACCAAAAGAAGTGGGTTTGCTGTGTGTGCATTTTAATTCTATTGACGAATCATTAAGAGCTAACCTGATTGCCTTAAAATACAAACCAAGTGCCAGCGAACTGATAGACCATTATATATTAGAATGTACTAAAGAGAATAAGGAACAAAGCAAGAATCGCTTTTTTGTACAGGGCGACCCCGGTGCAATTCTGGTAATAGAATTTGCCCGAACCAACCGGGAAGAAATAATAGAAATTACAAAACAAGTTGAAGCTGATATGAGGGCCGTTGGGTTGGGCTATCACTTCCCTTTATTATTTGGGGATGATAGTAAAAAAATATGGACGCTGCGCAAAGCTGGTTTAGGGTTGCTGAGCAATTTACCCGGCGATGAAAAAGCCGTACCAGTAATTGAAGACACCGCCGTTGATGTAAATGATTTGCCGGCTTATATCCGTGACTTTAATGAAATTTTGAAAAAGCACAATTTATACTCTGTACATTATGCACATGCCGGTTCGGGTGAAATACATTTACGGCCTATCATTAATTTAAAAACAAAGGAAGGCAACCATTTATTCAGGACGATTGCCGAAGAAATTGCAACACTGGTAAAAAAATACAATGGCTCTTTAAGTGGTGAACATGGCGATGGAAGACTAAGAGGAGAGTTCATCAAACAAATGGTGGGAGAAAAAAATTACCGGTTATTAAAAGAAGTAAAATGTACCTGGGATCCCTCAACTATTTTTAATCCAAATAAGATTGTAGATACACCACCGATGGACACTATGTTGCGCTACACTCCCGGGCAGCAAATTCCAGCATTCGAATCTATATTTCGTTTTCATAACCAGGATGTGCTGCAACATGCGGAGCAATGCAATGGAAGTGGTGATTGCAGGAAGACAGAACTATCCGGCGGCACCATGTGTCCCTCCTTCATGGCCACCCGCAATGAAAAAGATACGACGAGAGCAAGGGCCAATATTCTGCGGGAGTTTTTAACCAATTCAGATAAACTCAACCGATTTGATCATAAAGAAATTTATGAAGTGATGGATTTATGCCTGAGTTGCAAGGGTTGTAAATCTGAATGTCCCAGTAATGTGGATGTGGCAAAACTGAAAGCAGAATTCATGCAGCATTATTATGATGCGAACGGCGTTCCTTTCCGATCGAAGTTGATTGCGAACTTCAGCCGTTCTGCTAAGTTGGGAGCTATTGCTCCGGGTATGTATAACTTTTTTGTAAAGAATAGTGTTACCGGGACGTTGATAAAGAAATTATCAGGGTTTGCTACCAAACGTTCTATGCCGAAGATGTATAAAACAACTTTACTAAGTTGGTATAAAAAAAATTGCAAGAAAAAAGCAGAGTCTTTTAATAACTCTCCGCCAGTTTGCGGAGATGAGGGCAAACTGATTTATTTATTTTGCGATGAATTTACAAACTATAATGATACAGAGATTGGTATTAAGGCAATTCAATTACTAGAGAAACTCGGTTATGAAGTAATAATACCGGAACATATTGAAAGTGGAAGGGCATGGCTCTCAAAAGGTTTGATAAGAAAGGGAAAAGAAATTGCGAATAAAAATATAACACTGCTGCATTCAATAATAAGTGCTGAAACACCATTGATAGGCATAGAGCCATCGGCTATACTCACTTTCCGGGATGAATATCCTGATTTGGCTTCTGATGAATTATTGGAGAAAGCAAAAGCATTATCTCAACATGTTTTTTTAATTGATGAGTTTATTGCCAGCGAAATAGAAAAAGGAAATATTTTAAAAGAACAATTCACTAAAGAAAAGAGGAATATTAAGCTACATGGGCATTGTCAGCAAAAAGCATTGTCATCTGTCGCTCCTTCGGTAAAATTATTATCGTTGCCGGAGAATTATACGGTAGAAACGATTCCTTCAGGGTGCTGCGGCATGGCCGGTTCATTTGGCTATGAAAAAGAACATTATGATTTGTCAATGAAAATTGGTGAGCTGGTGTTGTTCCCAACAGTTCGTATGCAACCTGATGAAACAATCATTGCTGCGCCCGGAACGAGTTGCCGTCACCAGATAAAAGATGGTACAGGAAGAAAGGCATTGCATCCCGTGGAAGTGTTGTGGGAAGCAATGTTATAGCTATTACGAGGTTCAATGCAGATACTTCCGCCAATAAAGTATTTATAATGTCTATCTGATTTTATAGCAATTAGATTAAAAATACATTTTGCACACGGATGACACAGATTGGAAAGATAAACACAGATTATTTTGATAAATCAAAATTCCGGATTTCTGCGTAGCAGAAAAATCTGGTTTATCCGTTTAGTCCGTGTCATCCGTGTGCAAATTCCTGCCTAATAAACTCCTTGACCAGTTTACTTTTAATCTAATTGGTATTAGATGCAATACTTGAAAATTGAGCATTGATTATTGAAGATTTAAATGTAAATATCTAATCCCCGACAGAGAAAGCTTTCGAAGTTTTTGAAATTTTCTTATTTTCCCCAACCCCACCGTAAAAAATCCGGCATGGCCCTTCCCCAGGTAAACACATCGTGGTGGCCATCTTTAAGTTCGAGGTACTTTATTTCTTTTTCTTCAGAATAGCCTTTTGCCACCAGTTCTTTTATCAGGTCCAGTGTATCATCAATAGAATCTATGATACCATTTTGATTACGGTCTTTCAGCTCATCCATGTTTCCACACTGAAAAAAGAATTTTAACCAAGGCGCATACTGCCCGTTTCTTATTTGCTGATGAATAATGCGATGCTTATCATCATCATACTCTTCATCATCCTGGTCAATATTTCTCCACCATAAGGAGCCGGAGAAAATACCCACCTTGCTAAACTGACCGGGGTGGTTCCACACAATATCCAATGCCATTAAACCTCCCAGAGAAAACCCGGCAAAAGATTTTTCTTTGAAAGATGGAACTGCAAACTGCTTCCGCACAAAAGGTAGCAGCTCTTCAAAAATAAAAGAAGTATATAAATTGGCTTTAGCGCCACGGCCTTTATAGTCTGGCATATCAGCAACACCATATTCCATTTTTCTGTCGGCACTACAGTGAATAGCCACACACAGAACGGGGTCAATAGCATCATCACCAGTAAATAATTTTTCAAGAATGGATTCAAATCCCATTTTCTCCATATCCTGACCGTCATTTATTAGCAATAAACTCATTTGTGATGGGTCCGCAACATTGCGGGGCAGATAAAAATCAACCTTTACTTCTCTTGCTAAAAAATTGGATTCGATGGATGTATTTTCAACCAGGATTCCGGATACATTCGTCCCTTGCATGGCTTCAAAATTAAGGATTTCCTGCTAATGAAATGGCAGCAGCTTTCACAGGGAACGCAGAGAATGTATGATGTTTCCCACTCAGCGAACTCAGCGGTCTCTGCGTGAACCAATCTTCTACCCCTATTGTTAATTTGTTTATTTGACCGCTACAGGATAAATTTGAGTATGGCCGTTTCAGTACCTATTTAACCCTGCGCCGGCATACCTAATTAATCACTCAATTAAAATCTGTTTATGAAGAAAATCGGAATCCTCCACGGTAAGGAACGTTCATTTCCTGAAGCATTTGTGGCCAGAGTAAATAGCAAGAATGTACCCGGCATTACCGCTGAGTCTGTTCGTATCGACAAGGCCATGCAGGGTGAACATACTGGCTATACTGTTATCATTGACCGTATTTCGCAGGATGTACCTTTCTACCGCACCTGGTTAAAGAATGCCGCCGTTACCGGTACTGCTGTTATCAACAACCCTTTTTGGTGGAGTGCTGATGATAAATATTTCAACAACTGCCTGATGACGAAAATCGGAGTGCCTGTTCCTAAAACTGCTATCATTCCATCAAGAGACTTACCAGATGATACGTCGGATGAATCTTTCAGCAACCTTGCCTTTCCACTTGATTGGGATAGTATTTTCAGTTACACCGGTTTTCCTGTGTATATGAAACCATTTGCCGGCGGTGGCTGGAAAAATGTGTACAGGATTGATAGCAAAGAAGATTTTTTTACAAAACATGCCGAAACGGGACAACTGGTAATGCTTTTTCAGGAAGAAATTGTTTTTACTGAATACTATCGCTGTTATTGTATTGGGGGCAAGCATGTACGCATTATGAGTTATGAGCCCCGCAATCCGCATCATCTCCGCTATGTAGCAGATTTTCAGCCATCACCAGAACGGTTAAAGCAAATGACAGATATCGTACTTAAAATAAATGCTTATCTCGGGTATGACTTTAACACCGTTGAATTAGCCATAAGAGATGGTGTGCCGTATGCGATTGACTTCTGCAACCCTGCACCTGATGCTGAAAGAACCAGTGTAGGCGAAGAAAATTTTGAATGGGTGGTGGAAACTGCTGCCAATTATGCTATTGAAAAAGCAATTGCTAATAAAGAAGGCGAAGACAATCTTACCTGGGGTGAATACGTAAGAAGAGGTGCGAATAAAAGTCCGCTGGTATAATGAGCAAAATGACTATTTACAATATTGATGATAACAGTTACTCAAAAGTGGAGGAGCCTGATTCCTCCTTCACTTATACCTATGCAGATTACCTGCAATGGAAATTTGAGGAAAGGCTGGAATTATTTCGGGGGAAGATATTTAAACTATCTGCCCCTAATACAAGACATCAGGAAATTTCAGGCAATCTAACTGCACTTCTGCATACCTATTTAAAGGGTAAAGAATGTAAGGTTTATCATGCCCCTTTCGATGTAAGGCTTCCTGTAAAAAATAAGAAAAAAGATGATGAAGTAATAACAGTGGTGCAGCCGGATTTATGTGTAATCTGTGACCAATCAAAACTTGACAGCCGTGGTTGCTGCGGAGCACCGGACCTGGTAATTGAAATACTTTCTCCCGGCAATTCAAAAAAAGAGATCAGGTTGAAACATGAATTGTATGAAGAAGCCGGTGTAAAAGAATATTGGATTGTAAACCCGGAGGAAGAGAATATTGTTGTTTTTATTTTAACTGAAGAAGGAAAATTATCCGGCTTAAAGATGTATGCAGGTGACGACACCATACAAAGTATTGCAGTGCCGGGATTAAACATTAATCTGACCGAAATTTTTACCAATTAATTATTATGAACCTGAACTACAAAAGTTTTACCCTCGGTGTAGAAGAAGAATACATGGTGCTTGACCCCAAAACATTTGAGCTAAAAAGCCATGAACAAAAAATTGTACAGGAAGGCCAAAAAGTAATAAAAGATAAAGTAAAGGCAGAGATGCACCAAGCCGTAGTGGAAGTAGGCACTGATATTTGTGCTGATGTTGATGAGGCATACCTTGATGTGGCTACACTCCGAAAAACTATTTCCGGAATTGCCGATGGATTGGGCCTTGCCATGGGTGCATCCGGCACCCACCCTTTCAGCCATTGGGAAAGCCAGTTGATAACCGACCATGTCCGATATAATGAATTGGTTAATGAATTACAGGAAGCAGCAAGAAGTAATTTAATTTTTGGCCTGCATGTGCATGTTGGTATGGAGAACCGGGAAATGGCTAATCATATTGCCAACAGTACCCGATATTTTCTGCCGCATGTATTTGCCCTTAGTACCAACTCTCCTTTTTGGGAAGGAAGGTTGACGGGTTATAAATCTTTCCGCACTAAAGTATTTGATAAATTTCCCCGCACCGGCATACCCGATGCGTTTGACAGCATAGAAGCTTATGACAGTTATGTAAAGCTGCTGATAAAGACCAATTGCATAGACAATGCAAAAAAAATATGGTGGGATTTAAGAGTACATCCTTTCTTTAATACGGTGGAGTTCCGCATTTGTGATATACCACTGACAGTGGATGAAACCATTACCATCGCCGCCCTGTTCCAGGCTATCTGTGCAAGGATATATATGCTGCGCAGCAAGAACCTGAACTTTATCCAATACTCAAGAGCTTTGCTGAATGAAAATAAATGGCGGGCCAGCCGCTACGGTGTAGATGGCTACCTGATTGACTTTGGCAAAGAAGAAGAAGTAAACACCCGGGCATTGATATATGAACTGCTCGATTTCCTTGACCCTGTTCTTGACCACCTCGGCAGCCGCCACCGCATTGCTTATGTAAACAAGATGCTGGAAAACGGCACCGGTGCCGACAGGCAGTTAGCAGTATTTGAAAAAACAAAGAACTTAACGGAAGTGGCGAAGTATATACAGGGTCAGTATTTGGTGGGGGTGTAAGTTTGTTTGTATAGTTTCCAATTGGAAATTAATTGAAACCTATACAAAGGATTGTGTAAGATACAAATGTCAGCGGCAATTTAATATTAGGTTCTTACTAGTTTTTTGAATATCAGATAGTATTATTATTGGCCGAGATCATCTTGAATTTCTTTTTCTTACTTAATTCCGAATTTAAACCAAAGTATATTCTTTATCTTTTCCTAAAATTCACTACCATGAACCGGATCATCCTTTGTATTTTTTCAAGCATGTTATTCCTGGCTGCCTGCAATCAAAAAGAAAGCGCTTCAAATGAAGAAGGTATGGGCGTATTCAGTACAGACAGTTTTACGTTGGCCGTTAAAGACCTGTCCTCAGATGCATTCCAGGGAAGAAAACCATTTACAGCCGGCGAAGCAAAGTCCGTTGTTTATATTCAAAACAAATATGCTGCGCTTGGATTGGAGCCGGGCAATGGCAATAGTTTTTTCCAGGATGTGCCCATGGTGAATATAAAAGCAAAGGCCGATTCGATGATGCAGGTGCAGGGCGCAAAAGAACCGATGACGTTAAAAGCTTTTAGTGAGTACCTCATATGGACAGACAGGACAGAACCATCCCAATCTTTCAGCAATGATGAACTTGTATTTGCAGGATATGGTGTAGTGGCCCCGGAATACAATTGGAACGACTATGCAGGAATAGATGTGAAAGGCAAAATAGTTATGGTGCTTGTGAATGATCCGGGCTTTAATGCAGGCGATACAACCATCTTTAAAGGAAAGACCATGACCTATTATGGCCGCTGGACTTATAAATTTGAGGAAGCTGCAAGGCAGGGTGCCAAAGGCTGCCTTGTTATTCACGAAACGAAAGCT
>JBKJIX010000079.1:0-7024 GCA_046598205.1 Chitinophagaceae bacterium | reverse complement strand
AATACTGTGTATACCAACAATGAAAAACCAGCATTGGATATGTTGATGAATTACCTTGGCGTTGAGATAAAGCTGGATGAAAACAAAGAAATCGTAACATTTTTAAGCTCCTGGTATTATCCTTTGCAAATGGAACGTGAAAATTCAGATACTATCATACGAACAGCCATGTTTGCCAATCGTATAGACCGTTCACTTATTTTTTCCGGAAATGTGCCCCAGGGTTCAAAAATCAAGTTTGCGATGCCACCGGATTTTGATTCCATAGATAAAGTTGTTGCAGAATGTAAGAGTATTAAAGACGATGCACAGCAGCAAGCCGATGCCTTAATCATGTTCTCCTGCGTGAGCAGATATTTATCGTTTGGGATTGTAATGAAAGAGGAGATAGAGCAGGTGCAAAAAATTTGGGATGCGCCCATGGCAGGCTTTTTTTCCTATGGCGAATATGGAAAATCCCTGTCTGCCGGACAGGCAGGAAAAACCGGTAAAAATGAGTATCATAATAATACCTGTTGTGTAGTGGCATTAAAGGAAAAATAATAATCAGCCGTTAAGTCGTTTAGGTGTTTTGAAGATTTCTTTCCGCCTTCCCGTCTTCCCGGCAAAAAAACAAACATGAAAGCAAAATCAATCAAAGGAAATTCTCCGGAAGAGATTCAATCAACATTAGTTGAAATCATGAAAGATGCCCGCCTGCCGGACGGGCAGGGATTCAAGCCGACACTGGCATTTGTTTTTATAACCAACATCGACCATGCAGATGACTTACGTTCATTATTTGATAAAAATGGAATTGCCATTTTCGGAGCCAGCACTTCCGAAAAATTTACTGAACAGGGAATTGAATCAGATGATATCGTTGTTTTATTATTAGATATTAAAACTGAATATTTTAGAATTGTATTAAAAGATTATAATGAGGCTTCTCCCTATGAATCAGCCCGGCAGGCTGGTGAAACAGGAGTGCAGGCATTTAAAAATCCGGCATTCATCATCTCATCTGCTGATATCACGATACTCGGAGAAGATGTGATCAACGGACTGATAGATGCAGCAGGCCATCATGTTACTATCATTGGCGGTATGGCCGGTGAGATGGTTAATTTTACAGGTGTTGTATTTACAAACGATTCATCCAGTACCAGCGGTCTGCTGGCCCTTGTAATAGATCAGGACAAGATCGCTGTAAATGGCCTCGCCGTTTCAGGATGGGAGCCGGTGGGAACCGAAAAAGAAATAACAAAGGCCGAGGGCTCCTGGGTCTATACCATCGACAATGAACCCGCAATGAATGTCATCAAAAAATTTTTGGGGAATGAAATATCCTTAAGTAAACAAACTGAAGGAGTAGTGCCGTTGAATATTGATTTTCCTTTGCAGGTTCAAAGAGAATCGGGAGCTCCTATGATGAGGCCCGTGCTACTTTGGAACACTGCCGATCAATCTGTAATGGTAGGAGGAGGAGCCAAAGCAGGGACAAAATTTCGTTTTTCGCTGCCACCGGATCTTGATGTGATTGATACTGTTGTTGAAAGTGCAAGGATAGTAAAAGAAAAAAATATGCCGGAGGCTGATGCATTGATTGTTTTTTCCTGTGTAGGCCGGCTGGGATCATTCGGCCCAATGATTTCAGCAGAAATAGAAGGATTGGCAGCCACATGGAATAAACCAATGATAGGCTTTTTCTCATTAGGTGAATTTGGAAAGGTGGATGACAGCCATTGTGAATTTCATGGCACTACGGTAAGTTGGGTAGCATTGAAAGAAAAGGCTCACTCCGCCCCCTGAAGAAGGGACTTTCAGTTCAATTAAAACAAGCTTATCATTATTTATAAAAAATATCAGGTATAAAAAATCAAAGGATTATTATGAAAGCAAAATCAATCAAAGGAAAATCAACAGAAGAAATAGCATCTGCATTAATCGTAAGCATGGCCGACGGGTTTAAACCCACACTGGCTATTATTTTTCTATCCATCAGCCAAAACAGAAAAGCCATCAGCGAACTGTTAGATAAAGCCGGCTTGCAGGTTTTTGGTGCTACCAGCAATGGAGAGTTTACAGATGAAGTGCCGGAGAAATTATCCACAGCTATTTTGTTGCTGGATATAAACCCGGCGCATTTCCATATCCTGCATACAGCATACCATGATGGAAATTTTAAGGAAGTTGCGTCATCGTTAGCTGTAGAAGCTAAACAAAAAATTTCGAATCCTGCTTTTCTTATTGCAGGCAGTCATGCATCTACCGATGCAGAAGCCTTGCTGAAGGGTTTTGAAGCTGTAGTTGGCGAACAGGTAAATGTATTTGGTGGTATGGCTGGCGACGATTTCACTTTTACCGAACAATTTGTATTTACCAATAATTGGGAGAGCAATCAGGGATTGGTGGTGCTGGCATTGGATGAGGATAAAATAATGATTAAAGGAATTGCTACCTGCGGATGGAAAGCCGTAGGTACAGAAAAATTAGTCACCAAAAGTGAAGGCAACCATGTGTACACCATAGAGAATGTGCCGGTGCTCGATTTAACCGCCAAATATGGGGGTATTGAAAATGTAAGTCCGGACAATCCCAATTTATTACTTGAAATTGCCGCCAACTTTCCTTTGCAATTGCAGCGGGAAAAAGGCGACCCCGTTATGCGGCCCGGCCTGGTGATTGATTGGACGGACCATTCTTTTTATTGCAGCGGCACTGTGCCACAAGGTTCCAAAGTCCGCTTTTCATTGCCCCCCGATTTTGATGTAATGGATAAAGTAATACAAGGTGTGGAAACGCTGAAAGCCACTGAAATGCCAGAAGCTGATGCAGTGGTGGTATTTAGTTGTGCCGGAAGAATTTTATCATTGGGGCCTTTGCTGACGCAGGAACTGGAAGGCATCAAAAATGTGTGGAATGTACCCATGGCCGGTATGTTCAGCAATGCAGAACTTGGCAGGGCAACCGGTGGTAATTTGGAAATGCATAATCTGACTACCTGTGTGGTAGCGTTAAAAGAAAAATAATTTTTAACCAGGCTTCTCTTAACCGCAGAGAACAAGAGAAGCAGAGATTTCGCAGAGTTACTTTGCGTTAACTCTTTTAACTCATGTTCTCTGCGGTCAACAAATGAACCAGCATTTACTAAGCATATTAACTATTATTCAGCAGGATGAAAATTTATCGGCTGAACAAAAGACAGCCATTTCTAAATCATTAAAAGATGCAGATAAGGAATTAGAAATTACGACGTTCAAGCTGGACAGAACAGAAAAAGTAAAACGTACTACAGCTATATTGCTGGAAGAAACCATTGAAGAGCTTGAACAAAAAAGAAAAGCCATTGAGGAAACCAATACCGCCCTTACCAAATCTCTGGAAGAATTAAAAGCGGCACAGACACAGCTTATTCAATCAGAAAAAATGGCAAGCCTTGGTGAACTTACTGCCGGCATTGCTCATGAAATTCAAAACCCGTTAAACTTCGTCAATAATTTCAGTGAAGTAAGTAAAGAGTTGCTGGATGAAATGAAAACAGAGTTGGACTTGGGTAATACAGCCGATGCTAAAGAAATTGCCAAAGATGTAATACAGAATTTAGAAAAAATAAATCATCATGGTAAACGGGCAGCAGATATTGTAAAAGGAATGCTTCAACATAGCCGTAGCAGTAGTGGAGTAAAAGAGCCAACAGATATTAATCCCTTAGTTGATGAGTATATCCGGCTAACCTATCATGGCTTACGGGCAAAAGATTCACGGAATCCTGCGGACAAATCATTCAATGTTACTATTAAAACAGATTTTGATAACTCAATTGGCAGTATCAATATCATTCCACAGGATATTGGAAGGGTGATACTGAATTTACTGACCAATGCTTTTTATGCAGTGTCGGAAAGAAAGAAACAACAAGGAGAAAGTTACGAACCAATAGTTACCGTCGCAACAAAGACTGTAAAGCCTCCGCCAGGCGGCGGAGGTTTAGGGGTTTTAATTTCAGTTACCGACAACGGAAATGGAATTCCTCAAAAAGTATTAGACAAAATCTTTCAACCCTTCTTCACCACCAAACCAACCGGCCAGGGAACAGGATTAGGTTTGAGTTTGAGTTATGATATTGTAAAAGCACATGGTGGGGAGTTGAAAGTAGAAACGAAGGAGGGTGAAGGAAGTGAGTTTATTATTTTGTTACCGGCGTAAGATCTGCCGTGCCGATGGCACTCTCGTCGTTCCTTTTTACTTGCACCGGAATAAATTCCGGTGTTACAAAACTATACCGAGCCTACGGCTCTGGCTAATGATAGAGGCAGGAATCTTTGAAGCAAACAAGATGCAAGAACTGTGTATAGAGAACATCTTAACTGAATGAAGAAAACCAGAGGCGTAGCCTCGATGCTATCTTGTAACACCGGACTTCAGTCCGGTGCAAGAAACCAACCAGAGAGATCAAGAGCCCTGGGCTCGACCCATATAAATAAAAGAAATAAACATGGCCAATACATACCACCAAATTTACCTGCAAATGGTTTTCGCTGTAAAATACCGCAATGCAGTAATTGATAAAGCATGGAGAAGCCAACTGCTTGGTGTAATCGGCAACTTAATCAATGAGACTAATTGTAAAACCATCATCGTAAACGGCGTAGAAGACCATATACATTGTTTTGTAGGGTTGAAGCCAGTGATTTCCGTTTCGGAATTGATGAAAACTGTAAAAGCTAAATCTTCAAAATACATCAACGACCATTCATTAACACCGGAAAGGTTTGAATGGCAAGAGGGTTATGGTGTATTTTCCTATCATCAGTCATTAGTAGATACGATGTTTAAATACATACAGAACCAGGAGGAGCATCATAAAGTTCAAACATTTGGTGAAGAGTACCTGGGTTTATTAAAAGAATTTAAAGTGGACTATGATGAACAGTATATTTTTCAGCAGTTGATATAAAAAAAATAGCGAACCATAAAAAGTAAAAATAATATGAACCATAAGCAAATAATTTTAAAGTTAATAGCTTCTATGCTGTTTTTCCTTTCGGTAAATCATGCTGATGCACAGCAAAGTCGCATTGATTCTATTACTCAAATGATGGGAAAAACTAAACTCTCAAAAGGAATTGATAGCACAGCGTTTACTGATGTAATGAGCCTCATAGAAAAGACTACGCTAAATGATACAACCATTGCCCAATTAGAAAAAGCTGGCAATTTATTTACCAATGGAATGAATGAGTATTGGAGCTACAGGGTAAAGTATAGTATTCTACTTAGTTTAATTGTGACAGATATCAATAAAGCGATAACCTACGGCAAGTACAATTTTGAAGCAGCCAAAAAAAGTAAAACTCCGGATGCTTCATTTATCAGTAGTGCATTTTTTAAGCAATTAAGATTGCCCTATCGTAATTCAAACAGGCTGGACGAAGGGTTTCAGTATTTCAATGAAAAACTGAAAGAATATAAACTAAATAATGATTCAACAGGCCTGGCAAATTGTTTCTATGTGCTGGCTGGTTTTTACCGAACAACCGGCTTGCTCGACCAGGCTATTTATAACATGAAAAAGTCGGTAAGCTATATCAATTTTAATGGACAAAATGATAAAGCCACTGGAGCATTTACCAACCCGTTGGGAAAAAAGGTATGGTTAAATAATAATGCTGTTATTGGTATATATTATTTACAGAAAGGAGAGTACACTGAATCATTAAAATATTCTAACATTGATTTCAATGAATTTAAAATTGGTAATGCTACAACTGTTGGAAATACTGCTACCAACATTGCTTATGCTAAAATATTAGCTGGTCAATTAGACAGTGTTTTGTATTTTTTAGATTTGGCGTTTAATGATGAAGCAAATCAAAAAGAAAAAGACTTCATTCCATTCGCTTTACAGATAAAAGCTTTGTACAAAATTGAAACAGGTGCTTTAGATGAAGCGGAAACACTGATAAAAAAATGTTGGGAGTTAATTGAAGAAAATAATATACCCGTAAATGCAAGACCTGGAACTATTGCACCTGATTATTATTTGGCATTGGTAAGGATTAAGCAAAACAGGCTAAACGAGGCCATAGAATTATTGAAAAAAGATGTCGTAAGATTAAAGAACTTTCGCCTGGATATACTCAGGGATTATAAAATGCTGGCAGCATTATACGAGCAAACAGGAAACTATGCAAAAGCAAACGAGACTAATAAAACTTTTATTTCACTCCAAGATAGCTTACTGGAAGACCAAAACAAGTATCGCTCCTTAAGTTTTGAAACTGAACAGCAGATGAATGAAAAGGAATTATCCATCAACAAGCTGCAAAGTGCAAATAAAATATCAACACTTACAAAAAATTTCACCCTTGGTATCGCAGCTCTGGTATTACTTTTAGCCGGGGTTGTTTATTATCGTTTCAAGGCAAAGCAAAAGGCAAACAAAGTTTTAGAAACAACATTGACCAATTTAAAATCCACTCAAACCCAACTAATTCAATCCGAAAAAATGGCAAGCCTTGGCGAACTCACCGCAGGCATAGCACATGAGATTCAAAATCCATTAAACTTCGTCAATAATTTCAGTGAAGTAAGTAAGGAGTTACTGGATGAAATGAAAACGGAATTAGACCTTGGCAATACAGCGGATGCGAAAGAAATAGCCAATGATGTGATTCAAAATCTTGAAAAAATAAATCACCACGGCAAACGGGCCGATGCAATTGTAAAAGGAATGCTGCAACATAGTCGTAGTAGCAGCGGTGTAAAAGAACCAACAGATATCAATGCCTTATGTGATGAATATTTAAGATTGAGTTATCATGGCTTAAGGGCAAAAGATAAAAATTTCAATGCAACAATGAAAACTGATTTTGATGAATCAATCGGTAGCATCAATATCATTCCACAGGATATTGGAAGAGTGATTTTGAATTTACTTACTAATGCTTTTTATGCAGCCCCCCTGCCCCCCGAAGGGGGGTTCAAAGACCATAACTATAAACATGAACCTACTGTAACAATAAAGACTTTCAAGAACCCC
>JBKJIX010000043.1:0-24576 GCA_046598205.1 Chitinophagaceae bacterium | reverse complement strand
CAAAAAAAAACTGAAATCATCTGGGATAATTATGGTGTGCCTCATATTTATGGGCGCAATGTGGAGGAGATGTATTATGCTTTTGGATGGGCTCAAATGCATAATCATGCGAACCTGTTATTACAATTATATGGACAGGCAAGAGGCCGGGCAGCAGAATACTGGGGTGAAAGATATCTTGCATCCGACAAGCAAATTCAACTCTTTAACTTACCGGATTCATCAAAGAAACATTATGCCAGGCAGAATGGAGAAAGCAAAAAATATTTAGATGCCTTTGTTAATGGTGTCAATGCTTATGCACAGCAACATCCTGCGTCAATTGACTCTGCTATGAAGAGGGTATTGCCTGTGACAGTCTATGATGTGATGGCCCATGGCAAAAGAGTGATTTGCCTTGAATTTATAGCTGGAGGTGATCTAAAAACTGCTAAGCAATTAACCAGTGCCGGATCAAATTCCTATGCAATTGCTCCATCCAAATCAGCTTCGAAAAATGCGATGCTGCTTGCAAACCCACATTTGCTATGGAATGATTTCTGGCTATTTTTTGAAGCTCATTTAACAGCACCGGGTTTTAATGCATATGGTGCTACCTTGGTTGGACAACCTACATTAGGTATTGCTTTCAATGAGAACCTCGGCTGGACGCATACAAACAATACCATTGATGTATCTGACCGATACGAACTCACACTTAAGGATAATGGTTATTTGTTAGACGATAAGATAGAATCATTTAAGAAAAAAAATATACAGCTGAAAGTACGGCAGACTGATGGAAGCTTTAAAACGCAGGATATAGAATTATCCTATTCCAAACATGGCCCCATCGTTGGTGAAAAAAATGGTAAGGCTTATGCAGTACGAATTGCCGGATTGGAAAATGCATTTTTTGGAGAACAGTATCATAACATGGCAAAAGCCAGGAACTGGAAAGAATTTGAAAAAGCAATAAAAATGCTGCAAAACCCTTTTTACAATGTGATTTATGCCGATAAAGCCGGGAATATTTTTTACTATTTCAACGGCAACGTACCCAAAAGAATTGAAGGCGATTGGAAGTTTTGGAGCGGTACCGTAGACGGACGTTTTTCCAAATACATCTGGAATAAATATCACAGCTATGAAGAATTGCCAAAAATTTTTAATCCATCTACAGGCTTTGTCCAAAACGCCAATGATGCCCCTTGGACAAGCACTTACCCGATGGTGCTGAAAGCAGAAAATTTTCCATCGTACATGGCACCTAAGTCAACACCATTACGACCACAACGTGCAATAAACCAAATAAAAGATGATGCTTCAATTACATTTGAAGAATTAGTAGCTTATAAATTAAATACAGGTATGGAAGCTGCTGATCGCTTTTTGGATGATCTGCTGGCTGCTGTAAAAAAGTATCCGGATACCATTACTCAAAGAGCCGCAGTCGTTTTACAGCAATGGGATAAAGCTACAAATGTTGATAGCCGGGGTGCTGTTCTTTTTGCCCGCTGGAGTGATATGCTAAGAGATAGTATGTTTAGCATTCCCTGGAATCCGGAACAACCAATAACTACCCCGGATGGTTTAAAAGATCCGCAAAAAGCTGTAGCACTATTGTCAAAAGCCGCAACGGATGTAGAGAAAATGTATGGAAAACTGGATGTGGCATGGGGAGAAGTGAACCGGTTTAAAATTGGGAATTACGATCTTCCGGCCAATGGTGGTTCGGGTAATTATGGAATCTTTAGAACTATGTATTTTGCAAAAAATGCCAGCGACAATAAAGGTTATGCTGTAGCGGGGGATACTTATGTTGCCGTAACAGAGTTTGGCGATAAAGTAAAAGCCCAGGTTTTACTTAGCTATGGTAATGCCACCCAAACAGGCAGCAAACACATAGGGGACCAATTGAGTTTACTTTCGCAAAAAAAACTTAGACCTGCTTTACTAGATAGAAATGAAATACTAAAAAATGCTGAGGAAACAGAATTGTTAACTATTAAACTCAAAAACCCTTAAGCAATCAGGTCAATATAGTGGTATAAAATATTATCGCAATGAGGCCATCTGTTGTCTTCATCTGTGCAGTTATAAATGCGCCAAAATCTTTTCCTGCACTTGCTTCAAATTTTCTGCTGAACCTTTTGGCTTGGATTGAGTAAAATTCAAATCATTCGCCGAATTGATGGGAATAAGATGAATATGTGCATGTGGCACTTCCAACCCTACTACACTGATGCCGCAACGGTTGCAATCAAAAGCTTTTTCAATAGCATGGGCAATAGGTTTTGCAAACAGGAGCATTTCACTTAAATAGTCATCCGGCAAATCAAACAGTTTATCAGTTTCGTTTTTGGGTACTACCAGCACATGCCCTTCCCTTAATGGAAAAATGTCGAGAAAGGCAAAGAACTTTTCATTCTCTGCGATTTTATAAGAAGGGATTTCACCGGCAATGATTTTTGAAAAGATGGTCATACTCCCAACTATTTTTGATTTTAGATTGATGATTGCAGATTTAATATACGTCCATTTCACTTTACAAATTTACAATCTCATTATTGCAATAAAAAAGTTCTGCTTGTACAGAACTTTTATCTATTAGTTATTATCTTTCTAACTGCCTCAGGCTGTTATTCCTTCTATCTTAAACTTCAGTACACCCGCCGGTGCCTGCACTTCTGCTGTATCACCAATGTGCTTACCCAGAATTCCTTTTCCAATAGGTGAGGTAACAGAAATTTTTCCTGCTTTCAGGTCAGCTTCTTTTTCGCTTACAATCTTATAGGTCACTTGTTTTTTAGTGCTAAGATTGGTCAGTGTCACTTTTGTCAAAATAGAAACTTTGCTGGTGTCTATGTCCGCTTCATCCATTACCCGTAAAGTGGCCATCGCCCCTTCGAAGGCAGCAATTTTTGCTTCCAATATTCCCTGTGCTTCTTTGGCTGCATCGTATTCTGCATTTTCTTTCAGGTCACCTTTTTCCCTTGCTTCAGCAATGGCACGGCTGGCAGCCGGACGGTCAGTGCCTTTCATTTTTTGCAGTTCTGCTTTCATTTGATTAAGTGTCTCTTGTGTCACATATTGTATGTCACTCATAATCTCCTCCTTTTTAATGCCGCAGTACAAACAATTACAGCGGTAAGAATAAAAAAATAACAACGCCTCAGTGTTTGCTGAAGCGTTGCAATATTGTATAGTAAAGATAGAAAACTATTTGAAATGAAACAAAATGGACTTTTTTTAAAGCCAAGTAACCACATAGAAAGATAGAAACATAGGAATTCACATAGACTATGTGGTTTTTTCTGCTGTGTTTTATGTGCCTATATGGTTCAACCCCTAAGATACCTTACCCGGTTTTATCACCTCTCAAATTCATATACCCGGTCCCTGCCAAGAGAGTATTGCTCAGCCCTTATCTCATCCCAGGTATTCCGAAAACTGAAATCGTCAAACTTCCATTGTATGCGGCGGTTCTGCTGAAAATTTACGAGGTCAATACGCAAATATTTCATAGACCGGGTTTCCCATTCACTGCTGCTGTTGTAATAGCTTTTGTTATAACGGTCAGATTGCCAAAAACCTTTCAAGGTATCGGTAGAACTGGTATAAGTGGCATCCCCGTTTTCTATAAATTTAAAAACACCGCTTTCGTACCCGGTGGTAAAATAATCCCGTCCAAACAATTCTCTCGCCAGGCATTTTTTAACTGCCAGCTACCGGTGAGGCGGTCTTCAGGATTTTTTGAACAGGATGAAAAAATTAGAATACTGATCAGTAATGGTAAGAGTAGATTTTTTCTCATGGCAAAAATTTTATTTTTTTTCGAAAGAATAATGCCATAGCAATTATAGAAAAATTTTTAACAAAGAATTACTACCTGTATCACGGATTTATTTTTTCCAATAACACCCTGGCCATGTTATAAAATGATTCATGACTGTAGCCGGCAATATGCGGAGTAATGATAACATTAGGTTGACCCAGCAGCCAATCCAATTGTTGCTTTTCTTCAGCTGTGTAAGTACTGAGTTGTTCATTTTCCAGCACATCTAATCCTGCACCTCCGATCTTATTTTCTTTGAGTGCATTCACCAGTTCTTCCAACCTTACTACACTTCCTCTTGAACTATTAAGAAAATAAGGTCTTCGTTGCAGTAGATTAAAAAAACCGGTATCCGCTATGTGAAATGTTTCCTCTGTAAGCGGCACATGAAAGCTTATAACATCTGCATACTTACATACCTGTTCCAGGTTTGCTTCTTTTACATAATTACCGCCAAAGCCAAACTTATATTTATCATAGGCCAATATGGTAACACCAAAAGGCTGCAACAATTTAGCAAAACTCTGTCCCGTGTTTCCAAAGCCGATGATGCCAACTGTTTTACCACTCAGTTCCGTTCCCCTGTTTTCATCCCGTCTCCATAAACCTTGTTTCACTTCATTGTGTGATGAAGTAATATGATTCATCAAATTCAACAGTAAACACAACACATGTTCGGCAACAGCATTACGGTTTCCTTCTGGACTGCTTTCACATTTTATTCCTTTGCTAATTGCATAGTCCGTATCTATCAGTTCCATACCACTGCCGAGACGACCAATCCATTTCAATGCAGGTGCTTTATCAATAAGATTCTTATCTACATTAATTCTTGTTGTTACTATCAACCCCTCTGCATCATGGATGGCATTACTCAACTCATCGTACGTAATAGCAGGTTGGTACAGCACTTCATATCCTTTGTGTTGAAGTGTGTCCATAAGGTAAGGATGCGTTTTCCCAGTTATAATTGCTTTCTTCATCGCATTTTAAAAGTTAGATCGGCAAATTGCTGTACAGTCAGTTGCTCTGCCCTTTTATTAAACAATTCATCCTCCAGAATCGCTGCATCAAATAAACTCTTAACAGCATTTCTAAGTGTTTTCCTTCGTTGGTTAAACGCTGTTTTTACCAGCAGGAAAAATTCTTTCTCACTTTTCATAGCTGGTGTAGCGGGGTTGGGTACTAATCTTATTACTCCGCTTTCCACTTTTGGCGGGGGCTGAAAAGAGCCAGGATGTACATTAAATAAATATTCTACTTTAAAAAAAGCCTGCATCAATACACTGATTACACCATACACTTTACTTCCTTCTTTAGCAGCTACCCGTTGCGCCACTTCTTTTTGAAACATGCCGACCGTACACTCCACTTCGTCCTTCCATTCTAATGTTTTAAAAAGTATTTGTGTGGAAATGTTATATGGGAAATTACCAACTAATGTAAATCTTCCTTTAAATGGTTTTTCAATATCCAAAAAACTTTGGTGAATAATTTTTCCTTCCAGTTGCGGCCATGTTTTTACTAAGTATTCCACTTTCTCATCATCCAGTTCTACGGCTTTGAAATCAATCCCTTTCATATCCAGCAGGTACTTGGTCAATGCACCTCCGCCGGGACCCACTTCAAGGAGCCGGGTGAAGGAATGTTCCCCCAAGGATGACACAATCTTCCGGCAAATGTTTTCATCTTTCAAAAAATGCTGCCCCAATGACTTCTTCAGTGTGTACATGACTGCAAATGTACTTGATACATCCGCAGCAATAAAAACCGGCCTTGTGGAAAGGCTCCGGTGATAAATCATTATTTTTACGGACAATCATTAAATGATGAGTCAAATAAAACCTGTTATCGGTATCTCCTGTGGCGACCTGAACGGCATCGGTATTGAATTGATCATAAAAACTTTTTCCGATCACCGGATACTTGATCAATGTACTCCCGTCATCTTTGCCTCCAATAAAGTGCTCAATTTTTACCGGAAATCCATTCCCGAGGTCAATTTTAATTTTCAGCACATCAAGGAATTCAGCCGCATCAGCCCGAAACAGATCAATATCTTCAATTGCTGGGAGGAAGATGTCGCAATCAATCCCGGCCAATTGAATGAAATTGGCGGCAAATATGCAATCCTCTCGCTGCAAACAGCGGTAGCCGCATTGAAGCAAAAACAAATTGACGGGCTGGTCACAGCGCCTATACATAAAAAAAATATCCAGTCGGCTGAATTCAGTTTTACCGGTCATACTCCTTACCTCAAACACATATTTGGTGTGAATGATGTGGTAATGATGCTTTGTGCCGGTGATTTCAGGGTGGCTCTTGTTACAGAGCATATACCCATCGCCGAGATCGCCAAACATATTACCAAAGAAAATATTGTGAGTAAGCTGAACATCATTCAACAAAGCCTGCAAAAAGATTTTGGTATTGATAAACCACGCATTGCGGTACTGGGGCTCAATCCACATGCCGGGGATGAAGGCCTGATTGGAAACGAGGAAGAAACCATCATTAAACCTGCCATCAAAGAAGCAAAAAATAATAATATACTGGTGGTGGGTCCTTACAGCCCTGATGCTTTTTTTGCACGCCGCAGTTTTGAACGGTTTGATGCCGTGCTGGCCATGTACCATGACCAGGGACTGATTCCTTTCAAGGCGCTTGCGATCGGTGAAGGAGTTAACTACACAGCTGGTCTTCCTGTAGTGCGAACATCTCCCGATCATGGCGTAGCTTTTGATATTGCCGGAAAAGACAAGGCCGACACTTCGTCGTTTGTAACCGCTGTATTCGAATGTATCGATATTATCAACCGCCGCAACGGGTATGCGGAAAATCGCAGCAATCCTTTACGTAAAATGACACCGGCTATACTGGCAAATGCAAAAGATGAGATTATTGATGAAGCGGGTTAATAATCCGGGTGGAGTCGTGGTCAGTTGTTTAGTTTTTATACTGCCTGTATAAAGCTTTAATTCCTGCAAATGATTGTACCCGAACCGGGATTCCTCTACAGCAACAGTGATGTTATTGCCTTCCTTATGAACTCTTTTTTCATAGCAGTGCTACGATTTTTCATCTGATTATAGGAATTTTACTCACTGTTGTCGTAAGACTACACGGAAAAAAACGTTATGCTCAATATTTTTTTATAGTAAACACAATATTTTTTTTAAAAAGCTATGCAATATAAAACCCGGCTTCTACTTTTACGATGTCATTAATTAACCTCTTCCTGAATCAGCCCTGATGGCCGACCCCGGGTAAAGGTTTCACCCCAAAAATACACCCTATGAAAAAATTTTTTACACTTATCGCTGTGTCTTTACTCGTACCAGCTTCTGTTATTACCTTATCCTCATTTACACAAACAAAAATGCCTGAAGAGAAAGTTCCATTAGTAGCTTACTCTATTGGATTGCAGGGCAAAACAATGATTGGCGCCAATGAAGAATGGATATGGGTCTTAAGTAATCCAAATCCGGGAAATGGCAGCAATGGAACATTACAGGATGTCAGCCACTGGAGCATGGCATTACCTCCCCAGGCTGAAGCAGCACTTGTGTCAGTACAATACAGCAACGATGGTAACAACTGGCATGATCTGCCCGTCAATGTAGACCGTGATCCTTCGATCAGGATGTGTACAAGCAGTGACGTATTGAAATTCAATATTGGAACCAACGGGACTAACCCCGTTTATTACAAAGCCGTTTTCAACAAAAAATTCAACAACAATCCCTATGCTACCTCTTATATCAAAACAGGTGGTGGCCTTACCGGCTGTAACTCGTGTTACTTCGCCGGGCTAGCAGGCAGTGAGAGATTTGACTAATAAAAAATATTTTTTAAAAAAAGGTTGCGGACAGCGACCTTTTTTTTACTTTTCGGCAGTTGAATAGCTGGTGGTTGAATAGGAAAATAGCGACCCGTGTTTCGTATAATTACAGCAGCTTTTTACCTGTATCAGTGGTTTATTTTTTCAAAAAAGCAAGTATTCATTACAGTTAGTTTATTTAGGTGTAAACTTGTAGAGCCAAACATCCTGACAGATCCAATCCACATGAAAACCAGCTCATCTTCCAGCTCTATTTTTCCCCTTGTCCGGAAACTGATGAGGAGATTTACCACTTTCATCGGGATGATCTGTATGCCTGTACTGGCTTTTACACAATGCCCTTCCGGGTACACCTCAGCTACGATCAACTGGGATAACCTCGATTATTTGCATAACAGGACCGGTGTATACAGTGCCAACAATCCTATTACCAGTTTACCTTTTGTAAGTAACGCTATGTGGCAATCACAGAAATTTGCTATCGGCACCAACCGTCTTACCATTGCCACGACTATCCCGGTGGGGGTTTCGGGTTCAACCTATGGAGAATTAACAACACATAGCGGTGAAACAGGTGCTTATGGCACGGGCGCAGATCTTGCCTTTGTCAAAACCGGCACAAGCGCCTCCACGATCACATTTACTTTTTTGACGGAAGTACAGAACCTGAAATTCGCTGTATTTGATATTGATCAGGAAATAACTTTTGCACCTACCGCTACCAATGCCGGTGGATCATCAGTAAGTATTACATTAACCAAACCTGCCGGGGCATCTTCAGCAATACCCTTAAATGGCAACGCCGCAGCTACCACGGTATCGGGTACAGCTCCATTGGCCAACTGGAGTACCGCTGGTGGATCGGGAACAGCCTATGCCACTACCAGTAATAATGGAACGGTAAATGTTGATATTGCCGGTCCGGTAAAAACAGTGGTACTAACATTCAGTAATGATGGCAACACCAATGATTTCTGGATATCCGATATAACAGCCTGTGTGGCTGATCCTGGTTTTCCATCCAGTTATTATTCAACTTATACAGAACCCTTTACTGGTCAGCCTTCTTATTTTCTGGCCAACCCCCAAAACCTGAATGTGTACATGGTGAATGCCAGCACCGGTGTGGCCGACTACATTTTTTCTGACCCTGGTTCCGGGGGTACTAAATTGAATTCGCTGGCATATGATCCTGTCAATAAATGGTTATACTATACACTCGATAACGCATCGCAACAACCCGTTAATAAAGCATTAAAAAAATATGATTTTAATACCGAATCAATAAGTACGGTAACCTCGGATATCACGACACTGGGTATCCCCACATTTATCCAGGGTGTTGAATTTGCCGGCGCTGCATTTTATAACGGTAGCTTATACCTTGGTATAGAAGAATGTGATGGAACATCTTTTACCAGTAATGCTGAATCAGTTGTCTGGAAAGTTGATTTTGATGGTTCCGGCACACCAACTACCGCCACACAGGTCTTTGCCACCAACGGCGACAATGGTTCGGGTACTGTGTCACACGACTGGGGAGATATTATCGTTAAAGACGGCATACTTATAAGTCATGCAACAAGCGGAAGTGCTACGAATAACCAGTATATACATTATGATCTGCAAACCGGCGGCGCTACCACTTATGCCGGTAATGCAGAAGCCTCCGGCCAGTTGGGACAAACCTGGAACGGTATTATTTACCGGGTCAAAAATAATATAGCCCTCTACAATAATGATGGGACTATCGGGTCAACCACAGCCATTACTACGAGCTCTTGTTCTTCCGCATGGTCGGGCAATGCAGGCGATGGTTCTGATCCGTTCAAACCTAAATGTGATTTTGGAGATGCCCCCTCTTCCTACGATCCTGTTGCACTTTCACCGGCAGTTCACCAACAGGCCTGTAATAATACAACGCTTCGTATTGGTTCGAACTGGGACCGTGAATGGAGTAAAAATACATCCGCAGATGCTACAGGTGATGCTACTGATGAAGACGGGATATCCACTGTTACCGTGATGAATTCCGACAGTGTCACATATAATCATGTGCAACAGGTAAGCGTTTTTAATAATACCGGGGCAAATACCACCTTAGGCGCCTGGCTTGATTTTAATGCGAATGGAACCTTTGAAGCTTCAGAAGGACTGATTGTAACTGTGGCAAGCAATGCTTCTTTGCAAAACATTAATCTGACCTGGAACAATGTTACTGTGGCCGTTGGTACACCCAATACTTTTTTACGTGTCCGTCTTACTTCAGGTACGATGACAGTAAATAATCCTACCGGCTGGTATACTGATGGCGAAGTTGAAGATTACCAGGTGATATCATCGGCTCCAATACTGGGAATACATCATCTTGATTTCAATGTCCGGCCCGACAACCAAAAAAAGGTGCAACTTAGTTTGATCACTTTTGCAAAAGACGAAACAAAGGGATTTGAAATCCAACGTAGTGCTGACCAGGTGAACTGGCAAAGGATCAGCTGGGCTAATGCGCATCCCGGCAATACCAATTATAATTTTCTGGATTCAAAACCGCATCCTGGAATTTCGTGGTATCGTGTAAAAGAAGTTGAACAGAACAATTCATTCCGGTACAGCGCTGTAAAACAGGTTTACATACTGGCCAATGAACATGACTTTATGCTAATACCCAACCCGGTTTTAGACCAGGCATTCATCCGATTTACAGCGGATAATAATGTAATGGCTCAACTCCGTGTCCGGTCATTGAACGGGGAAATAAAAAACACTTTACCAGTTGCACTCAGAGCAGGTGAAAACAATATACCATTTGATGCTTCCCTCCTTGAAGCAGGAATCTATATCCTGGAATTACAATTAAAGAATAGAATCCTCACCAGGAAAATGATCAAACTATAGTAAGATCAATTCAACATACTGAACCAGATGCCTTTTCAGTTACTTTGAACGTATAAAATTGACGGGTTATTAAACATTCAAATCAATGCAATGGGTTGATGAAACTGGATTCTTATTCAATTCATCTTCAACCTTCAGCTACTTTTTTATCAATTACTGAAAATCTGCATTTTCTCAACTTCCGGCTTGGGTAAATTTTGCAGCCTCACCTGCCTTTTATTACCGGAATGCTTAAAGTTATAACTAAGACTCAGCAGGAAAAACCGTGGGATTACGGCTGCCCTGATATCTTCAAAATAATTATCCCCGGTGATCCGGTTAATACCTTTGTTTTGTTTTAAAAGATCGTAAGCAGTGAGTTTTATTTCTGCGGACCTGTTCTTAAGAAATTGTTTAGCGACGGCCATGTTCCACAATAATATCTTCCGGTTAAAATCTTTGGTACGGCCTGTATGATTAATATTCTCCAAGTTTATTAACAGAAAGAAATCTTTTTTGAAACGATAATTAAAATCAGCAGACCATCCTGTTTTAAAATAAGAAGTTTTGGCTTCCGGTTGCAGATCGTATTTCAGCGAATTATGCACCAGGCTTCCGCCCAGGCTGAAGTCAAATTTATCTGTAGTATAAGTAAACCCGGCTGTCTGATCAAGTACCAGCAAAGCAGTAAAATTCTTCTTTTTAAATAACAGGTTCGCCTCCCTGCTTAAAAAAGCCATACTGGCAAAATTCAGGCTGGCTCCTTTCAGTTGTTTTAATGGCCAGCCGATATTAACCACTCCGGAGCCGTTATAATTTCCATTCTGATTCACTGGCCTTATGATCATTACAGCGGTTTGTAGAGAATCAATGCTATTCACAATTTTATTGACAGTAGCATTAACATTAATGCTTGCATTAAAAAATACAGATGAACGGATATTGAAATGGGTGTAATCGATATTATAATTACTGATAAATTCCTGTTTCAACCCGGGGTTTCCTCTTCGTACCAGCAAGGGATTACTGATATCCTGTACATCCTGCAGTTGAGTGAGGGAAGGCATATTGGTTCTGCCGCGGTAATAAAACCGGATATTGGAGCCCCGGCTGATGGTATAGTTAAAACTGGCAGCGGGGAAAAAATTAGTAAAGCGTTGGCGGATGACTGTATCCTTGTCAGTATAGTCCTGTATACTCCTGGCACTTGTTTCACTCCATTGCAGGGCCACCCCCAGCTGGTAATTAAAATGTTTTTTTATCATCCTGAAATTTGCTCCGGCTTTGGTGGAGACCTGGGCGAAATCCAAATAATTTGTCTGGTCAGGATTGGGGTTATTGTACAGGCCTGAAAGCAGGTTCCTGTCAAAAGCTTTTTTATCAGAAATATTTTTATTAGTGCTGTAGCTATAATTAAATTCCAGGAGCTTGTTCTTTCCTGCAGGTTGTGTAAATGAAGTGCTGAATGTATTATTGCCGGAATTGTTTTTCAACCATGCCTGCTGGTCGGGATTGATTAGTCCGGTAGCAGTACCTGCAGGATTATAAGTATTTAGTAGACTACGAAGAAAGTTAAGTGATGCATAACCGGAGTAGTTGTTTTTCCATCCCACAGTAAGCGTTTGACCCGGTATCCGGAACCTGCGGCGATAAAGCAGCTCTCCTCCATAGTTAGAAGTTTCCCGGTTATCATTCTTATGAGTAGTTCCTGTAATAGCGAGGTAGGGATAAAGCCCTTGTGATAGAGTGACTGTGGTGTCATCATATAATAATCCTGACTGCTGGAGAGCCAGGTTTGCCGTATATATTACAGATTGTAAAGAATCAATGGTATACTCCCAGCGGGCACTTACACGGTGATTGTTATTCCTGTTTGTGGCCGCTGACCTTGCAGTAGAAGCCGAAAAAGAATCCGCCGGAAAAGAATATTTTTTGAAACTGTTTTGATCAAGCCTGGTATTATTAGAAGAAAACTGATAGCTGCTTCTGAAATCCATCTTTGCACCCCATTGATCTGTATAGTTGATACCGGCTGATGCAGATTCGTTGATACCACCTGTATTTGATGCCCTTGCCACCATACCCCTACTTGTACCGCTTCCATTACTGAATTGTGCTGACGAACCTGCCTCTGCAAGATTTCCAAAACTAAAGCCTGCTTTGTTCGTATTGCTGGCATTACCCATCACCGAGATCTTTTGCGCATCAGAAAAATGATTTGCCGAAAGCTGGCTTTCATAACGCTGATGAGTTCCTTTTCCAAACACCAGTTTCCCGAAATTCCCTTTATTCCTGTCTTTTTTTAATTTTATATTCAGCGATTTTGAGCGGCTGCCATCATCCATCCTGGTAAATTTCGCCTGTTCACTCATATCATCAAATACCTGTACCTGCTCCACCATTTCAGCAGTAAGGTTTTTAGTGGCAAAGGAGGGGTCGTTACTGAAGAACTCTTTTCCATCCACGTATAATTTTTGAATCGTTTCTCCCATTGCCTTTATCGTTCCATCTTTTTGAACCTGCAAACCGGGTAATTTTTTTAATCCATCTTCCAGTGTGGCTCCCGGAGAGGTTTTAAATGCATCCATTCTAAAAGAAATCGTATCCCCTTTCACCTGCACAGCGGCCTGTGAGGAGACCACCGCTTCCGATAGGGTTACATACTCTTTCCGCATAAAAAGTTTTTCTAGTTGAATTTTATTAGTCCCCGTCGTAATTGAAAAAAGCTTTTTAAGATCGCTGTAACCCTTGTGACTTATTACAAGAATATAATCGCCTGTCTGAAGATTGCGGATTTCAAATTCTCCCAGTTTCCCGGCTATCGCATAGTTTGCAAATGAACTGTCTGTTGCGTGCAATAAAGAGATTGTGGCCTGGCTTAGTGGCTGGATAGTGGAAGAATCCATCAAAGTTCCCCGGACCTCCCCGTTGCCCTGACTTCTGGCACTAATTGCAGGGAGGATGTATATCAAAAAGATAACAGTTCTCATAGGTGGATTTAAACAACTTTAAAGATACTCGTCAAAGCTTATAAATCCTAATGGTAAACAGGGGGATAATCCTACTTTTTTAAGAAAAAAACCCCATCCGACACGCCTTTATTTATAATATAAGAGGAATAGCTTATCTCCACTTTTCCCTTCTTATCTTTCAGTTTATCAGCGGGTTGTTCTTTTTTACTACCATCATCGTAATCGAAAGTGATGCCTTTTGGCAGTTTGTAATCCTTGGTATTGAAAGTGAAAATAACTTTATCCGCCAATCCATATTCTACATACTTCCCGTAACTCATCTCCAGCTCATAAGTTCCGTTCTCCTTAGTAGTTGTTTTTGATTTTTTAATCAGGGCTTGTGCTTCATCAATGTATAAAGTTGACAGGACCACTTCTGCATTCTCATCCTTTGGCAATAGCTTGATGATACGAAGATTGGTTTTAGCTTCTTTCCCCATATCAATCATGTCAAAACCGGTTGTGTTCACAAAAAGGTTGTTAAGATTGATATTCACAGACCCTTTTGGTATAAATGAAATGCCACTTTCGTTATTGATGCGTATCTTATTTGGCTTTTTATAATACACTTTTACAGTGGCTATAGGTGCTTTTATAAAAACCACATTTGTTTTCATCTTGCCTTTAGCTTCATAATCATTCACCTTATCCAATTTTGCCTTTACCTTTTTTATTATATCGTCAACCGACTGGGCTTTCGCAAACAATACTGTATTCAGCAATAAAGCCACTACTAAAATCTTTTTCATACGCCTATAATTTATGTAAGAATATCTTTCTTTTTAAAAACCCAAATTGCACTACCGACAAACCCAACAATATAAATAACCAAGATGCCAAGGCTTCGCAAAATTGCTGGCAGGTTTTGAATAGTACCATCAATGGTTTTATTATCCGCATCTGCCTGCACATAGAAAAAACCCTTCCAGGCCACCATGTGGGTAGTAAATAAATAAGGCTTCACCGTTTTGTCGTAAAGTGGAATATTAAATTCAGATAAGATGGTAAGTACAATTACAATACTCATCGTGGCAATAATAGGGCCAATAGAATTCTCTGCAAATACGCTTAATAAAAAAGCAAGAGCTGAAACAGTAGTTAGTGCCACCGCTGCATAACCAAAGGCTGCCACATATCTCCATAGCACATCGTAACTGTTCATCTGTTCTATCACTTCAGACCGGAAAATCACCAACGAGTTTGTTCCGAAAATGAGCATACTGCCAAACAAGGCCAATATAGCCAGCCATATCAACAGTAAAAGTGTGTAGATGATGGAAGCCATAAATTTTACCAGCATGTATTGCGTCCGGCTTACTGGCTTTGTTAACGATAACCGTAAGGTACCCATATTGGCCTCGCCTGCTATCGAATCACCAGCTATTAATGCTACGAGCAGCGGCATTTGTATCAGCAGGATATTAAGAATGGCAAAACAAATAAAATAACCATTCAGCAATTTTGATTTGAATTCATCTGTTACCTCAAATGAATCGCTAACATTATTTAACACCAGGTCGAGATACGTTTTCCCATCAAACTTCATTCCGATCTGGAACAATAAAACAACAGCGGCAATAGCCCCGAACGCAATATATGTTCTGGGCCGCTTAAATATTTTAAATAACTCAATTCGTAATAACTTCCACATTTGGCTGACCGGTTGTTAATGATAAAAAGTAATCTTCTAATGAATGCTTGGAATGGAAAGAGACAACAGCTACATTCATTTGTACCAGTTCCTTCATCACTCCCGGTATTTCATTCCGGTGCAGCTTCAGTAATATGCAATCGTTTCTTTTTCCCTGTACTAATTTTTGCAGTCCTGATTGCTGTAACTTTTCAAATGTTGCTGTATCATCCATTGTCTTTAGCTCCACCACCGTTTCAGAAGGGTCAAACAATTCGTTCACTTTTCCTTCTACCACTTTTTTCCCTTTATCAATTATTATCATGGAGTCGGCTATCAATTCCATTTCACTGAGCAGGTGCGATGAAATGAGTAATGTCTTATTCCTCTCTTTGCTCAATTGCAGAATAAGATTTCTTATATCGGCTATTCCCTGCGGGTCAAGTCCATTAGTCGGTTCATCTAAGATAATAAGCCTGGGATCATGCACCAGTGCTGTTGCTATACCGAGTCGTTGTTTCATTCCCTGCGAATAGGTTTTCACTTTGCTGTGTGCCCTTGCTGCCAGCCCCACCATTTCCAATTGATCCATAAATTTTTTTTCTGAAACTTTTACACCGCTCATGGCAGCAAAAATTCTCAGGTTCTCCAATGCAGTCAGGTATTTGTACAAATCAGGTCTTTCTATAATAGCACCGACCTGGCGAAGAATTTCATTTCGGTGTTTCAGCAAGTTGAGTCCAAATATTTCTATGTCACCGGAGGTTGGTTTTATCAATGTAAGTAACATGCGGATGGTCGTAGATTTACCTGCCCCATTTTGACCGAGGAAGCCATATACCTGTCCTGCCTCTACAGTAAAGGATAGGTCATTTACGGCTTTTACCTCCTTAAAATCTTTGGTCAGATGTTTTACCTGTATGACTGCGTTCATCATTGATTATTAGGGCAAATGTATTACAAGGTTTGCCTGTACGTTAAAATAGTTTAAGCTTTATAAAAAAAATTCTTTAAAATACTTGCATTTATTGAAGCCAATTATTAGGTTTGTTAACTATTCGGAAAACAACATATACCCTCGTAAAACTACGTTAAACATCCGTACCTGGACTCTCACCTTTCTACGATTCATGTACGTTTCCATTTAAAGTAATTCTTTGCAGGAGGTATAGCTTTCAGCCGAAAACTAACATCCAATATTTCTGTGGGTATTATTAATTTATCCCGATTGTCCTGAGTTTATCGAAGGATCGGGACAAACCCAAAAGAAATGACAAAATACATCACCTTAGCAGCAATTGTAGCCTTAAGGATTATTTATACTCCTTCGTCTGAACAAACAGTTATCGCTCCTTTTGCAAGCTCATCACCTGTTACCACATCCACTATTTCCGTCCCTCCCGCCAAACTTGTACGTATTGACGGCAGCATCAGCAATAACAAAATGATACTGAATTGGGCTGTAGAAAAAAATGAAACAGCAGATATGTTTGAAGTGGAAAAAAGTAGTGATGGCAAAAAATTTTCTATGGCCGCCCTTGTATTTGGTACCGATAAAGCAGAAACCGGTATTTACCAGTTTTTTGAAAGGGCTGCCAAACAGAGAATGTTCTATCGCATCAAACTGATAGATAAAAATGGGCAAAGTTCCTACTCAGATGTTATTACAATTACTCCTGCTTCGTAAAGTTAAACGCAGCCAGGTCTGCAAAAAATATGCTGAAGAAACAATACAGCCGGTTAAAAAAGGCTATTGAAAAAATAATTAGTCCGAAAAGACAACAGCGATTGCCACAGTTAATACTGCAACCTGTTCGCAACCTGCCTGACGGTAGGCCAATAAAAAAATTTGAGGAGTAATCTTCATTAACTTTTTATACACTTAGAGTACCAATTGAGAAGAGGCCCCTTGTCTAAGGGGCCTTCTCGTTTTTATCCTTTTCCCAGGTATGATTGGAGGTTACCAACATATACTTCAAAAGCTTTAATACCCAGTTTTGTTATTTTGCAAACTGTCAATGGATAATTATCCCTGAACTGTTTCGTAACATCAATATAACCGGCATCCTTCAGTTTTTGAATCTGCACACTAAGGTTACCTGCAGTAGAATTTGTTTCCTCCCGGATAAAGGTAAACTCGGCTTCCTTTACACCGATAAGAAGTGACATAACAGCCAGACGCAGCTGCGAATGTAATATGGGATCAAGATCTTTAAACATTGGCTTGTGCTAACTCTTTTTTGGCTTTTCGATAATCTCTTTCCATAATGATGCCGGGTATAAGCCAGGCGAACACAGCAGAGAAAGCAGTCAGGAGCAAATCAATTTTTATAGTTGTATAAATGGTAATAATGCAACATGCCCAGCAAAGTAAACCGCCCAATAACATGGGTTTGAATTTACAAGCAGCACCTGTAACAAAAGTGGGTATGCCATATAATAGTAAAAAAAGAGGAGCTATAAACTCACGGAATCTAAATACTGACGGATGACCCGCTAACTGATTATATTCTATAGCAACCGGCTCCCATACATTGAAAACATTATTAATAATAAAAATCATAAGGGCAATGCTGATACCAAAGCCAAGCCAGAGATAATCCATATAAATATCATCATAGGTTTTTACCTTTCTTTCCTTTTTTTCCCTAATCGTAATAAATATTTGTGGCACTATAGCCAGTATAGTAAGCCAATAAATATCAAATGGCAGATGGAAATCAAACTGCAACTCGGTCAGCTTTACTAATGAACAAACAGCGATGATGCTTCCCCACATGATAGCACCAATACCAGTATCATGGTAAGAATTCTTTGCCTTATTAATCATCATAGCAATAAGGTCAAGACTTTCCTTTTCGGTTAGTTGTTTTTCCGGTTGTGTCATAACAAAAAAATTATTTGTTAGCAGTATTGTTTCTAAAACGAAGGATGCAGGCTGATATGATATAGCTAACCAGTATAGCAGCAGCACCAAATAGCATCGGAATTTTCCTTTTGTTTTTGTTTTTGTTTTTGTTTTTATTTAAGCTGAGATAGAAAATATCCAACCTGCCCTCTTCCCCACTGTGGTTCGATACTATTGCCGGGCTTTGACATCATAAAAATTTCATTAGCCTTTTCAAAAAGTTTTTTTGCTTCCTCCTTACTTCCACCAAACTGTTGTGGTGTATAAAATTTATCCTGCCCCTCTAAAATAAAGATGCGGGGATTGCTGGCGTTTAACTTCTTCGCTTTTTCTAATGCCTCTGTTGCCTTAGCACCCTCTGTCATGTACCTGGCCATTGCATTACCCATCATTCGCAGACCATGTATCATTTTCCGTACACAGTAAATTTCAGAGTTATCCTTGCTCATTCCTTCAGCTTTATTAAGAAGTGTCTCCGCCTTTTCGGCATAAGGATCGGTAATAGCACTATTATCACCAAAGCTGCCATCCTGTGGCAGGGAGTAAGTGCCTGCCATTACATTGCAAAAGGAGGCGTAGTAATAAGGAAGCCACTGTGTTTTTTCTGCTTCAGCTATTCTTTCAAAAGCATTTCCCAAATCTTTCCAGGAGTCAACCGTATTACTGGAATCCAGCATAGAAACTTTGGGCTCCATGGCTTTTACAAATTTTTCACTTTGCGCAAATGATGCAGACATGATAAATGCTGAAAGAAGAAATAAATAAATCTTTTTCATTGTTTGTTTTTTTGTTAGTGATAAGTTTTATTAAAAATATTTATAAGCCATTATTAATTACTTCGTCGCTTCTATCCACCCCAAAACTTATGAATGCCCCTATAAATACAAACATTCTTGATGTGGGTACAATTGCTTCCCTACGATAACCGTTATAAGAATAGTTATATCCATACGTCTGCTTAATATTAAAAATATTGCTTACCGAAAGAACATACACTGCAAACGATTTTGCATCTTTCTTACCAATAGAAGGCAGGTAATTTAAGGAGAAGCTTACATTGTGATAGTCAGGTATCGTTCCCCTGTCATTAAACTTATAGTTGTTTCCGTTCTTCTGAATATTATAATAGGGGCGGCCACTGGCATAGTTATACGCAAAGTTTAGATTCGTTTTAATCTTCTGTACAAATTTTTTCACTACCAATGAGCTTGTATGTTTAGCAGCAAAATTTGGTGCTATGGCAAAAGGAAAATTCAGGAAATCTCTTTTCGTATCCAGATAGGAATAAGAAATCCAGTAGTCAAGGTCTTTTATCGTTTTCTTATCTCTCCAGAAAAACTCAATTCCTTTTGCATCACCAAAGCCATTGCTGCTAATAGCAGACTCTCTGAAGTTGACAGTTCCTGTTTTTACTAAGTTGTCATACTTCTTATAAAACACCTCTGCCCGGAATGATTGGCCATTCGCCACTTTTTGATACTGGGCTATATAATGAGTGGCTTTCATAAAGGTTAATGAATTAGGAGAAGGCAGGTATCTTTTCTCAGGATCCTGGAAAAAAATACCATAAGCAAGAGAGGCCTGGCTACCCTTTCCTAATTTATAAGCAATAGAAAACCGGGGAGCTATATTTGTTTTATCAAGCAGGGAAGAAGATTCTAGTCTGAAACCTCCTTTTAATGCAAGAGCATTGGTAGCATATATATCTGCTTCAGCAAATACAGCATTGATATGCCCTTTTATTGTATCGTGATATTTCTGCCCATTATAATCTGTGTAAATGGATTTATCATTCGTACTGTTATATTCAGTACCAAAACGAACAGCACTTAATCCTTTTAATTTTTTCTCCAGCACCAATTTGGCATTGAAATAATTTCCTTTTGTATCAATACCAAATTTTTTAAACTCAAGGTTGGTTAACGTAACATCCTGCTTACCCTGATTCTGCATACCGCTGTTAATGTCATCTTTATTATTCGAATAAGACAATCCAGTAATAATCTTCCAGCCTTTACCTAAGTTTTCCTTCCAGGCAAGATTATGATAGTGATTTTTATTGCCAATAGCAAACTTGTCTAAGTAGTTTAATGAATCAATACTATTTGCAGTAAAAGCTAATTTATTGCTGCTGTAGTAACCATAGTATTTTAATATACCTGTCTTTGATGTTTTAAAACGAAAATTAGCATCCAGGTTATGATAAGTTGGTACTTTAGAAAAGTCTTGCTTCTGTTTGATGACTGCAAATGCAAGGCTAAGGTCTGTATATCCATAACTAAAGCCCCACGAAGATTTTTTATCTTTCGCAAGATGTTGAATACCTGCACTGGCATTCAGAACTGTTATTCCAACATTGGCAGAAGATTGTTCGGGTAAATCAATTGATTCCAATATTAATGCGGATGAAAGTGCCTGACCATATAATGCAGAATAACCACCGGTGCTGAAGACCGTTCCTTTAAAAATAAATGGTGAGAAACGGCCAAACTGTGCAATGTTGGGAACGCTGCTGTAAAAGAAGTTATTGACTAATGTACCATCAATAAAAGTTTTTGTTTCGGCCGCTGTACCACCACGAACAAAAAGACCTTCACTCTCTCCCACCTGCTGTGCGCCGGGCAATGTTTTTAAAGCTCCGGTTATATCACCATTAGCACTAGCGGTGGTTACAATATCAATTGGATCTAACACTGCGGCGGCTCTTTTTCTGTCGCTGGCCTCAAAAGTACCGGCAGAAAGAACTACTGCTGTCAGTTCGCTGATTTCTTCTTTCAGTGTTACATTAATTACCTGCACACCACCATCTAATTTTATAGTTTGCTCAATAATTTTATACCCAATGGAGCTAATTACAAGTAGCTGCTCACCCTTTTCAGTTGTTTTAAAGGAATATTTTCCTGTTGAATCTGAAGTGCCCCCATCATAGCTATCCTTTATAGAAATACTTACCCCGGCAATTGGTCTGGCCTTATTATCTTTTATCATTCCCTTTATGGTAACCTGTGCTGATAAGGTTTGAAACAAACCTATTACCAGTAAAAAAATCAATTCAATCCTCAACTGTCTCATAACTAAATTCATATTTGGCACACAAACATAAAGTAGTTTATAATATAAACCAAATAGTTTTAAAATAAAAAAACCGCCTCGCCCAAAGCGAAGCGGCTGGAACCCCTGTATAAATATCTTTATTGTTTAACTATTTTTTGTTGAGCTATTTGGCCTTCACAAATCACTCTTACGATATAGAATCCTGGTGCAAGACTGGCTACATTAATGGTTTCGGTCTGGCTGCTATTACCTGTTACAATTTTTCTTGCAACCTGGCCATTTGTATTTACTACTTCATAAGTAACTTTTTTACTTTGCCATGCTGCAGGGATAGTAATCTTCAGTTCATTAACAGCAGGATTAGGATAAGTTGATAAAGTAATACCTTGCTTTTCGTCATCAAGGCGAATAATACGGACTGAAGAATAATCAAACTTGCCGTCATTGTCTACAGATTTTAACCGATAGTACACTAATCCTTTTCTACCTGTTAAATTTTTGTCCGTATAGCTATAATTCTTTTTAGTATCAGATTCGCCTGCACCAAAAACAATTACAAGTTGATTATAATTAATACCATCTGTACTTTGCTCTAATACAAAGTGACTAAAGTTTTTTTCCTGTGCTGTACTCCAATTCAATACTACATCAGGCTTGTTATATTTTGCATTAAAACTTACCAGGTTAACAGGTAATGAAATGGTGTAAATATAATTTAATGTAACAGTCGCAACATTTGAATTCACCGGAGAAAATCCATTATCAATCAAACGATAAGTAAAAGTTGTTGATGCACCTGTAAAACCAGGATTAGGAGTAAAGCTAAAGCTGCCGTTCGAATTCAACACCACAGTACCATCTACTGAAGTTGCAATTATAGAAGGAGTAATTGTTTCACCATTTGGTTCGTTATCATTAGTTATGATATTACCTGTAATTACTGAACCATTCGAACCACTGAAAGCATCATTGACAGCTATTGGGGCAGTATTACAATAGCTACCTGGACCATACAAAGGAGTACCACTTACACTAAGGTCATCAAAAATAAGCCTTGAATTGCCATCACCTGTAGAACCACCCAATCTTAACACTGCCTTTCTTACACCTGTAGATGCAAGGGTAAATGTTTGATTAAAGTTTAAAACTGTTACAGGTGAATTTTTATCCATTGAAATAATATTCAACGAAGTAAAATTGTTTGCCGCATCTAATAATCCAATTTCAATAGTACGGGTAGCATTACCGTTGATTTTGCTGCTAACCTTATAATTAAAAGAAACCGTAAAACTTGTTGAAGTAATATTTAATGCGGGAGTTAATATGTCTCTTGTAGAAGATCCATTTGTAGGAGGATTGGTGTACATACTACCTGTTCCTGTTATTACATCACCAGGAGTTGTGGTAGAATAAATACCGGTTAATGTCCAGCAATTTCCTGTAAGGCTTGCTTCAGTTCCGTCAAAGTTTTGAGTAAACTGTGCTTTTGCTGTGTTTAAGGTAATAATTGCTGCAATAAAGAGTACAAATGTTTTCATCGTTTTCGTTTTAGGGTTCAAGATTAAGATAGTACGGGTTTGTTCTGTTGAACTAATCTTTAGATTGCGCTGAAAACCGATTTGTAAGAGGAGAAACATACCGGGAAGTAATATCCCTTGTTGAATGTAGTTTGTTTCATGGTCGGATTACGTTGCTTTCTTAGGATTAGTTCGATTCTGGTGTAAACATAATACGCAGTTTTTTTACTTGCAAGTTTTTCGAGGATTATTTCGTAATAAAAACCGTATTTTCTGTAGTAATTTTACGATTGCAAATGATTATCAATTATTTACAAAATAAAATATTTTTATCAAAGTGTATTTACAGGACGAGATGCTGTAAAATATACTTGTGACGACGGGGTTATTACCTATCGCATTTCAAAACCTTCTATACTTCCCAGTGATTTTCTGAGTAAAAAAACTACCGCAATAAAAAAGCGGCTGGCTACTGCCAACCGCTTACAAATATCAGAGAGAATTATATTATGCTTTGAATGAAGGTATCAATTCCTGCGCCAACGCTACCATCTTCTTAATACCATCTTCGGGCAAATTACCTTTTTTAAACTCCGCCATTACTTCAGGCAATTTGTTATCCATTTCCATCAGGAACTGTTCTTCAAACTCTTTTACTCTTTTCACTGCTACTTCTTTCAACAAACCATTTGTACCAAGATAAATGATTGCAACTTGTTTCTCCACTGCAAAAGGTGAGTATTGTGGTTGTTTTAATATCTCTACGTTTCTTGCACCTTTATCAATTACATTCTTCGTAGCAGCATCCAGGTCACCACCAAATTTTGAAAAGGCTTCTAACTCACGGTATAGTGCCTGATCCAATTTCAAAGTACCGGCAACTTTTTTCATCGATTTAATCTGCGCATTACCACCCACACGGCTTACAGAAATACCTACATTAATCGCCGGACGAATACCGGAAAGGAACAAGTTCGATTCAAGGAATATCTGGCCGTCAGTAATAGAAATTACGTTGGTAGGTATATAAGCTGATACGTCACCAGCCTGTGTTTCGATAATTGGTAAGGCCGTTAATGAACCACCACCTTTTACCAAATGCCTTATTGACTCGGGAAGATCATTCATATTCTTAACGATTTCATCGTTATTAATAACCTTTGCAGCTCTTTCTAATAAACGGCTATGCAAATAAAATACATCACCAGGATATGCTTCACGACCAGGGGGACGGCGAAGCAACAATGATACCTCACGATAAGCCACGGCTTGTTTTGAAAGGTCATCATAAATAATCAAAGCGGGACGACCGGTATCACGGAAAAACTCCCCGATAGCAGCACCCGCAAAAGGTGCGTAGAATTGTAATGGTGCAGGGTCTGATGCAGAAGCTGCAACGATGGTAGTATATTGCATTGCACCGGCATCAGTCAATGTTTGCATTACACCCGCAATAGTAGAGGCTTTTTGTCCAATCGCTACATATATACAATACACAGGCTTACCTGCTGCAAAAAATTCTCTTTGGTTAATAATCGTATCAACAGCAATTGCCGTTTTACCAGTTTGGCGATCCCCGATGATCAATTCTCTTTGTCCCCGACCAATAGGAATCATCGCATCAATTGCTTTGATACCGGTTTGCAATGGTTCTTTTACCGGCTCACGAAAAATAACACCCGGTGCTTTTCTTTCCAATGGCATTTCATACAGCTCACCAGTAATCGGACCCTTACCATCTATTGGCTCACCCAATGTATTTACCACACGGCCTGCCATACCTTCACCTACTTTGATAGATGCAATCTGGCCGGTACGTTTTACTTTAGCACCTTCTTTTATAGATCCGCTTGATCCCATTAACACAACACCTACATTATCTTCTTCGAGGTTTAATGCAATAGCCCTTACACCACTTTCAAAT